>NZ_JBEZEZ010000004.1:0-384285 GCF_040649155.1 Streptosporangium sp. NPDC049046
GCCGCGCCGTACGGCGCGGCGCTCGTCGTCGTCGACCACCTCGCCCTCTACATCTTCGTCGCCGAACTCGCCGCGAAGCTCTACGCCTACGGCTGGCGGTTCTTCCGTAACCCGTGGAACCTCTTCGACACCGCGATCGTGGTGGTCTCGCTGCTCCCCACGGTGGGCGGGCTCTCGGTGCTGCGCGCGTTGCGCATCCTGCGGGCGCTACGACTCATCTCCGTGCTGCCCAGCCTGCGCCGGGTGGTGACCGCGCTGCTCACGGCGCTACCGGGGATGAGCTCGATCGTGCTGCTGCTGGCGCTGGTGCTCTATGTCGCGGCGGTGATGAGCACGAAGCTCTACCACGTCACCGCCCCCGAGTACTTCGGCGACCTGCCCACCTCGCTGTTCACCCTGTTCCAGATGATGACCGGGGACGCCTGGTCCGACATCACCCGGGAGGTGATGGACGAGCACCCGTCGGCGTGGCTGTTCTTCGTGGTGTTCATGCTGGTGTGCACCTTCGTGGTGCTGAACCTGTTCATCGCGGTGGTGGTCAGCGCGATGGAGGAGGAGCACGCCGAGGAGTCCGTACAGGCGACCGAGGAACTGGGCAGGACCGTACTCGCCGAACTGGCCTCGCTCCGGGCCGAGGTGCGGGAGTTGCGAGACCGGGTTCCGGCGCCGATGAACGGCACGGCGAGGGCGAAGGGCACGGCGAACGGCGACTCGGGCTCCGCGGGGAAGAACGGCACGAACTCCGGGGGAAGGAACGGCTCGGGCTCCGCAGGGAAGAACGGCTCCGGGGGAAAGAACGGCTCGGATTCGAAGGACTCGGCGAACGGTGGCGTGAGAAAGCCCGCCACCCGGAAGGCGGCGGGCCGGCGGCGCGGATAGGCGCCGGGTCAGCGCGAGTAGAACTCCACCACGAGCTGCTCGTCCACCGGGACCACGATCTGCTCGCGCAGCGGGCGGCTGAAAAGGGTGAACCGGAGGTCGGCGTGGTCGACGTCGAGGTAGGCGGCCGTCCGGTCGTCCGCGTACACGCCTTCGGACGCCGCGACGAACGGCTGCATCCGGCGTGATCTCTCGCGCACCGCGACGACCTGGCCCGGCTTGACGAGGTAGCTGGGGATGTCGACCTTGCGGCCGTCCACGGTGATGTGGCCGTGGGCGACGTACTGGCGGGCCGCGTAGATGGACGGGGCGAGCCCTGAGCGCAGGACGAGGGAGGCGAGGCGCGTCTCCAGCAGCATCACCAGCTCCGCGCCCGCCCGGCCGGTGCCGCGCAGCGCCATGTCCCAGTAGCGGCGCATCTGCCGTTCGGAGACGTCGTAGTACCAGCGGAGCTTCTGCTTCTCCATCAACCGCAGCCCGTAGTCACCGGTCTGCCGCCGGTTGGTCTTGCGACCGTGCTCACCCGGCGGGTAGGGGCGCTCCTCGAAGTATCGGACGGCCTTACGGGTCAGCGGCACGCCGGCCCTCCGGGAAAGACGCACCTTCGGCCCGGTGTAGCGCATGCTCACTCCTCTGTGGTTAGGTTTACCTTAGTTAGGCAAGGCTAATCTTACACACAGCAGTGTCCCCGACCTCAAGGAGAGCCGGTTCATGCAGCCCGTCACCGCTCCGCCGATCCCCGAGCGGGTCCGCACCCTCGCAGCCACCGCCGCTCCCACCCACGTCTCCGTCTCCGGAACCAACGCTCCCGCGACACCCGCCAGGGGCGGCGTGGACGGCGCCGGACGACCCGTGCTGCTCGTCCTGCCCGGCGATCCGCTCCATGACGTGCGAGACGAGCCCGTGGTGACCGTGGATCTGACGTCGACCCGCTCGCTGGGAGGGCACGAGCTCTCGCGGGGCCTGCTCAAGGTGCAGGGCTGGGCGCAGGCGGTGCCCGAGGCCGAGGTGAGGGAGACGGCGGTGGCGATCGCCGAACGCTGCCCGGACGAGGCCCTGTTCGAGACGCTGGAGGGGATGGACGGCCCCCGGCTGATCCGCGTCGACGTCGGCAGGGTGATCTATCTCACCGGGCCGGAGTCGGGCCTGCTGGACGCGGAGGAGTATCTGGGCGCCGCCCCCGACCCCCTGATGGACGACGCCGAGCGCATGCTCCACCACATCAACGGCTCCCACCGTCGGCAGTTGGAGGCCGCGCTCGTCTCCCTGCTCGCCGCACCGGTGCCGGAGGCCTGGCTCTGGGAGCTCGACCGCTTCGGGGCGACCGTCCGCTGCGGCGTCGACAGCGACCCGACGCTGATCCGGCTGCCATGGCCCTCGCCCATCGGCGACGCGGAGTCCCTCGAACACGCCGTACGCTGCCTGCTCTGCCGGCACTGACGAGGAAAGCCCGGCCGGCGGCCCCTCGACGACCAAAAGGGCGACAATTCATCGCGCGGCACCGTTTTATCGCATGGCGCCATTTCCAGGCAAGGCCGGAAATGGCGCCAGACCATTCCATGTGAAACACGCAGAATGGCCGCAGGAAACCACTCCGAGAGCGCGATCACTCCCGGAGGAAATATTCTCCCGAAAGGAGATCGTCCTCGGGAGCGGAATGTCAGCCCTCGGACACCACCTCGCTGGTGTTTCTGATCACCTGGTCGACGAAGCCGTAGTCTCTGGCCTCGGTGGCGGTGAACCAGCGGTCGCGATCCCAGTCCTCCTCGATCCGCTCCAGCGGCTGGCCGGTGTGGAAGGCGATCCGCTCGCGCATCATCTGCTTGGTGTAGAGCATCTGCTCGGCCTGGATGGCGATGTCGGCGGCCGTGCCCCCGAGGCCTCCCGAGGGCTGATGCATGATCACCCTGGCGTGCGGCAGGACGTAGCGCTTGCCGGGAGCGCCCGAGCAGAGCAGGAACTGCCCCATGGACCCCGCGATGCCCATGCCCACGGTGGCGACGTCGTTGGGGATGTACTGCATCACGTCGTAGATGGCCATTCCGGCCGACACCGAGCCGCCGGGTGAGTTGATGTAGAGCCAGATGTCGCGACGGTCGTCGTCGGCGGAGAGCAGGAGCAGCTCCCCGCAGATCCGGTTGGCGACCTCGTCGTTCACCTCACTGCCGAGCACGACGATCCGCTTGCGCAGCAGCCTCTGATACAGCTGGTCTTCGGGGACGATCTGGGGACCACTCATGTCTTCCACCTACTCCGAACCCGAGGTTTGCCGATAAACGAATACCCGCGACCATAGTCCAGCGGGGAGCCGCGTTTTCCGCTCGTTCGCTGTCAGCGCTTTTCGCTGAAAGCGCAGCATCCCTCATTTCGTTTTTCCTCCGGGCGACGACCGCGCCCAGAGCAGGCATGTTTACCCCCTCCTCTGGAGGAGAGGGGACCAGTCGAAGTGGACAAAACTCCACAACGGGAGGGATAACACCATGGGTCACGACGACAAGATCGCCAACAAGACCGAAGAGCTCGGGGGCAAGGTCAAGGAAGGCGCGGGACGTGCCACCGGTAACGAGCGGCTTGAGGCCGAAGGCAAGGCCGACCAGACCGAGAGCAACCTCAAGCAGGCCGGGGAGAAGGTCAAGGACAGCGCGAAGAAGGTCAAGGACGCCTTCAAGAGCTGACTCGCGACTCATATGGCGGTGGGGGCCCGGTTTTCCGGGCCCCCACCGCCATGTCGGGAGGAGTCCTTGCCCCGGGCCCTGTCCACCCTCGTCGGGCGGGGCCGTCCGCCCTTTTCGGGCCGGGGACCATAGGGCGCCAGGTCAAAGAGGGCGGCTCTCAGGAGGCCGGGCCGACCTCCGGTTCCGGCGCCCCGTCACCGGACGTGTCCTCTCCCTCGTCGCCCGCGATCTCGCCGTCGGCCTCGTTCTCGGTTTCGGTCTCGGCCTTGGCCTCGCTCACACCCTCTGGTCTTTCCTCTTCAGGAGTGCGGCGCGCGTCGTCGGGATCCGCCAGAAGTGGTCGCTCGGGGAAGGTCGTGTCCGCCCCCGACCGCTCCGCCACGACCCTGCTCTCGCCGTCGATGCCCCGCGGACCCGCGGGCGGCGGATCCTGCGCGGGGGCGTCACTTTCGGCACCGGTGCTCTCGGCACCGGTGCTCTCGGGGCCGCCCGTCTCGGCGCCTTCACGCTCGGCCGTGTCTTCGCTCGTCTCAGGAGTGTCCGTCATGCCGACCCCCTCCCCTGACAAAGTCCAAATATGTCGCCGGGCAGGCATGGGGCCGGTCAGCCGGGTAGGGAAACCCTCGACGAAGGGAGCGAGATCATGACGGTCACCCGGTTTCAGGATCTGCCACTGGCCGAGCACGACAGGGCCTGGGACGGCGAAGCGGCCGAGAAGCGCGTCCGATCATGGTCGGACGCCGAGGAGGAGCCCAATGCCCGATACCGAGAGGCCCACCTCTGGTACGACGGCGACGAGCCGGACAACTTCGGGAGTTACAAGCTTCCCATCGCCGACGTGATCGACGGCAGGCTCAAGGTGGTGCCGCACGCCGTACGAGCCGCGGGAGGGATCCTGCAGGGAGCCAGGGGCGGGGTCAAGGTGCCCGAGGAGGACCTCGACCGGATCAAGGCCCACCTGGCCAGGTACTACGCCAAGATGGGCGAGAGCGCCCCCTGGGAGTCCTGAGGGGATGACGCGTTTCGCGTTCGAATTCGACCCGGCGTGGCGGATACCGCTGCTGATGGTCGGGGTGAGCCCTCAGAGGGCCTTCGCCGAGGTCCGCGAGGGCGATCTCTCGGTTCGCTTCGGCCTCTGGTCGCTGCGCACGCCCCTGTCCAACGTCGCGGGCACCACCGTGACCGGCCCGTACGCTCCGTGGAAGGCCATCGGGCCGCACCTGTCGTTCGCCGACCGCGGGGTGACGTTCGGCACCGGCACCGGGCGGGGCGTGTGCGTCCGGTTCCACGTCCCGGTGCCCGCCCTGGTACCCGGCCACCTCCTGACCCATCCAGCCGCAACTCTCACGGTCTCCGATCCCGAAGGACTGGTGAGAGCCCTCGGGCAGTCGCACGAGACGTGAGCCGGACACATGACAGAGGGGCATCCGGGTAAAAGGGCGTTCCAACCAAGGAGGGAAACATGACGGCCGAAGGAGAGATGCCGGAGGAGACTTCGGCGAGCGGGAAGCCCATGGTCGCGGCCACCCCGCGCGACGTCGTCCACATTCGCCTGGGCTCGTTCGCCCTGATAGCGGCGATCGGCCTCGGGGTGCTCGGTTTCGTGGCCGGGATCACCTGGCTCACCGTCGTGATGGCCGTGCTGGCCGTGATCGCGATCGTGGACATCGCCCTGGCGGTGCACCGGCAATCGCGTTCCGCTCCGGGTACGACGACGGAAGCGGGCTGAGCCGCCGCGTTCGGCGGTCGTCAACGGGCCACGACGGGGCAGGCCCCGGCCGGATCGTCCACCGCGCCTCGGCGGACGACGGCGCCACGGGCGCCGTGACGGCGAACGGTGCCGGGCGTGGTGACCACGCCCGGCACCGTCGCGCCTCGCCCATTACCGTTTTCTACTTTTTCCTGGTTTACCAGTAGGTGTAGACAACGGGACGGTAATAGGGCTGGAAGCCGAAGGGCGTATAAGTGTTGTAGAAAGTGAATGGCGAATACCTGGTGTAGTAGGCGTAGGGACCGAAGGGGTCGTGGTTGCTTCCGGCGACCACCGAGACCTGCTGTGGCGCCGCGCTTGCCCCGGCGGGCTGAGCCGACACCGTCATGCCGGCGATCAGGGTGGAGGCCACCAAGGTGCCGACGGCGAGAGCCTGCTTGAACATGAAAGATCACTCCGTGTCTGATGGTTGAACCCGGCATGCCGCCAGGACTTACAGGGCGCCGATCAGATTTCCAGGAAATATGACGAATCGACGCCACGTAAGACGCTAGTTCAGAGCCATAACGACCTTCGCCCCAGAAAGGACAAAGCCTTGGTCCGGGATCATTTCCCGGCAGGAAAGGCGGAGGTTACATCCGAGCGGCTTCTCCGCTCCGCCAAGAGGGCGGCTTCTCACCGAGCCGCGCGCACGGTATGGAATGCGCATCCATGTCGATCTTGATGTGCCTCGACCCCGCCGAGCCGCCCACGCGGCACGGAGATCACGAGCCCGCTCACGCCGGGGATCCGCCACCCGTCCGCGCGGGCCCGCGCATCGGCAACCCGAACCGGCCGGTCCATCCCAGCCGGTCCAGCAGATAGGCCACCCCGCGCACGGTGTAGGAGACCTGGAACCTCTCCGCGATCACCACGGCGACACGCGCGGTGGTCCAGTGGCCGTCGTCCCAGCCGTGGGCGGCAGCCCCCTCCGCCAGGACCGCCTCCAGCCGGGCCAGTTGCTCGTCGGTGAGCTTTCTGCCGCCCGCGGCGCCCCTGGAGACCAGTGCCGCCCTGCCTCCCCGTCTCCAGAGCGCGTACCACTCGTAGGCGGACTTGCGGGTGACTCCCAGCAGCCGGGCCACCCGCGCGGGCGTGATCTCCCCGGCGAACATGTCGGCGGCCCGGAACCGCAGCCTCTCGCGCCTGGCCCGCTCCTGCGCCGACAGCCCACCGCCCCTGTCTGAATATCTCATACTTTAAGGCTCTCACCTGGGCAAATGGGGCCTAACAGGCACCCACCCCCGTGTCACCCCCGCGTTTCCCCGCCTGGCCGGTGAGAGGCGCCCCCTGCCCCGGAGCCTCGGGGGACGCGAGGGCGACGCTCCTGAGCAGAACGCCGCTCCCGCGCGAACCCCGGCGCGTGGGCGGGAACGGAGACCGCGCCCGCCCGCCGAGGTCCAGCCGGCCCGCCACGGTGTCAGACGCCCACCGGGTGCCAGACCGTCTTGATCTCCATGAAGGACCTGATCCGGGAGACGCCGGGATCGGCGACGGTCCAGTCGTCGTGAAGACCCGGCCGCAGGACCCGCTTGAGGGTGGTCGCCGCGCTCTCCTCCAGCTCTGAGGCGAGGTCGCCCGCCCCGGTCAGGTCGAGGGCGTTCACGTCGGCGTGCCCGGCGAGCGGCGGGGCGAGCTCACCCAGGCGTCCGGTCAGGATGTTCACGACCCCCGCCGGCAGGTCCGAGGTGGCCAGCGCCTCGGCGAGCGTGACGGCGGGGAGCGGGGCACGCTCGCTCGCCACCAGCACCGCCGTGTTGCCCGAGGTGATCACCGGCGCCAGCACCGAGACCAGTCCGAGCAGCGGGGAGCCGGCCGGGGCGATGACGCCCACGACCCCGGTCGGCTCGGGCTCTGAGTGGTTGAAGAACGGACCCGACACCTGGTTCGCCCCGCCGAGCACCTGGCCGATCTTGTCGGCCCAGCCCGCGTAGTAGACCCAGCGGTCGATGGCGGCCGAGACCAGCCTCTCGGCCCCCGCCCTGCTCACCCCCTCGGCCGCGGCAGTCTCCTCGGCGAACTGGGCCCGGCGCCCCTCCATCATCTCGGCCACCCGGTACAGGATCTGGCCCCGGTTGTAGGCAGTACGGCCGGACCAGCCGGGAAACGCCTTGCGCGCCGCCACCACGGCGTCGCGCGCGTCCTTGCGGGACGCCTGGGCCGCGTTGGCGAGATGGACCCCGCGGGAAGATGTCACCGGATAGGACCTGCCTGACTCCGAGCGCGGGAACGCCCCGCCGAGATACAGCTTGTACGTCCTGCGCACGGCGACGCGGGCCGGCGCGGGGAACGGGGGGTCGGTTCTGTCAGCCAAGGTATGCCTCCAGCCCGTGCCGGCCGCCCTCGCGGCCGTAACCGGACTCCTTGTATCCGCCGAACGGGCTGGCGGGATCGAACATGTTGAAGGTGTTGGACCACACGACGCCGGCGCGCAGCCGGCTCGCGGTCCACAGCATCCGGGAGCCCTTCTCCGTCCATACCCCGGCGGACAGGCCGTACGGCGTGTTGTTCGCCTTGGCGACGGCCTCCTCCGGTGTGCGGAAGGTGAGCACCGAGAGCACCGGGCCGAAGATCTCCTCGCGGGCGACCCTGTGCGCCTGCGTGACGCCGGTGAACACGGTGGGCGGGAACCAGAAGCCGCGCTCGGGGATCGGGCACGCCGGCGACCAGCCGCTCACGCCCTCCGCCTCGCCGACGGCGACCAGTTCGCGGATCCTGGCGAGCTGCGCGGCCGAGTTGATCGCCCCGATGTCGGTGTTCTTGTCCAGCGGATCGCCCAGCCGCAGGCGCTCGATCCTGGTGCGCAGCTTCGTCAGCAGCTCCTCGGCGATCGACTCCTGCACCAGCAGCCGCGATCCCGCGCAGCACACGTGTCCCTGGTTGAAGAAGATCCCCGAGACGATCCCCTCCACGGCCTGATCGATCGCCGCGTCGTCGTACACGATGTTGGCGCCCTTGCCGCCCAGTTCGAGGGAGAGCCGCCTGCCCGTGCCCGCCACGGCGCGGGCGATCTCCCTGCCCACCTCGGTCGAGCCGGTGAAGGCCACCTTGTCGGCGTCCGGGTGGGCGACCACGGCCCGGCCGGTGTCGCCGGCGCCGGTCACGATGTTCACCACGCCCGGCGGCAGTCCCGCCTCCTGGCAGATCTCGGCGAACGCCAGCGCGGTCAGCGGGGTGGTCTCCGCGGGTTTGAGCACCACCGTGTTCCCGGTGGCCAGCGCGGGCGCGACCTTCCAGGCGAGCATCAGCAGCGGGAAGTTCCACGGGATGACCTGGGCGGCCACGCCCAGCGGGCGCGGCGAGGGGCCGAGCCCGGCGTGGGCCAGCTTGTCCGCCCATCCCGCGTGGTAGAAGAAGTGCGCCGCGACCAGGGGCAGGTCGACGTCCCTGGTCTCCTTGATCGGCTTGCCGTTGTCCAGCGACTCGAGCACGGCCAGCTCGCGTGCGCGTTCCTGGATGATGCGCGCGATCCGGAACAGGTACTTGCCGCGCTCCGCTCCCGGCAGCGGCGACCAGACCCGCTCGAAGGCCCGCCGGGCCGCGGTGAAGGCACGGTCGACGTCGGCCTCGGAGGCGACGGCCACCTCGGACAGCGGCTCCTCGTCGGCCGGGTTGATCGTGACGATCCGCTCGTCGCTCTTGGCCTCGACGAACTCGCCGTCGATGAACAGGTCGTAGGACGGCCGGATCGACACGGTCGACCGTGACTCCGGCGCGGGCGCGTACTCGAAGATCTCCTCCGTCATGTGATCGGAGTCCCCCTAGTCGATCGTGTAGTAGTCGGGCCCGGCGTAGTGTCCGGTGTTCAGCTTGGTGCGCTGCATGAGCAGGTCGTTCAGCAGGGTCGAGGCGCCGAGCCTGAACCACGCCGGATCCAGCCAGCTCTCCCCCGCCACCTCCTTGACCAGCACCAGGTAGCGCATCGCGTCCTTGGTGGTGCGGATGCCGCCCGCGGGTTTCACCCCCACCCGCCGCCCGGTGGCGGCCAGGTAGTCCCGCACCGCCTCCAGCATGACCAGGGTGACCGGCAGCGTGGCGGCGGGCGTGACCTTGCCGGTGGAGGTCTTGATGAAGTCCGCCCCGGCGTGCATGGCGAGCCAGGAGGCCCGCCGCACGTTGTCGTACGAGACCAGTTCCCCGGTCTCCAGGATGACCTTCAGGTGCGTCTCGCCGCAGGCTTCCTTCACCGCCGCGATCTCGTCGAAGACCTTGCGGTAGTCGCCCGAGAGGAACGCCCCCCGGTCGATGACCATGTCGATCTCGGTGGCGCCGGCGGCCACCGCCATACGCGTGTCGGCCAGCTTCACCTCCGGCGACGTGCGGCCCGCGGGGAAGCCCGTGGCGACCGAGGCGAGTCCCACCCCGCTGCCGGACAGCGCCTGGGCGGCCACCGGCACCATGTCCGGGTAGACGCAGAGCGCGGCGACCGCGGGCGTGGTGGGGTCGGCGGGGTCGGGACGCATCGCCTTGCCCGCCAGCGCGCGTACCTTGCCCGGGGTGTCCGCCCCTTCGAGCGTGGTCAGGTCGACCATCCGGATGGCCAGGTCGATCGCCCGGCGCTTGGCCGTGGTCTTGATGGACCGGGTCGCCAGGTCCGCGGCCCGCCGGTGTACGCCGACCTCGTCGACCCCCGGCAGTCCGTGCAGATAGGCCCGCAACGAGCCAGGGACGGTGTCAGGCACGAGCGCCCCGCCTTTCGATGAGCATGTTGAGGATGAGGGCGACCAGCAGGATCAGGCCGGTCACCACCATCTGGAAGAAGGAGCCCAGGCCGAGCAGGTTGCACAGGTTGCGCAGCACCGACAGCAGCAGCACCGCCACGAACGTGCCGAACACCCCGCCCCTGCCGCCGAACAGGTTGGTGCCGCCGAGCACGACGGCCGCGATCGCGTCCAGCTCCAGCCCGCTGAAGGCGGTGGGCTGGCCCACGGTCAGCCGGGAGGTGAGCAGCACCCCCGCGAGCGCGGCGAGCGCGCCGGACACCGCGAACACGGCGGTGATCACCCCGCGCACCGGCAGGCCGGACAGCCGCGCGGCCTCCTTGTTGCTGCCGACCGCGTAGACGTACTCGCCGAAGGTCGTGCCCCGCAGCACCAGGGCGGCGAGGATCGTGATCACGACGAACACGATCCCGATGATCGGCACGTAGCCGATGAACCCGCCGCCGAGGAGCTGGAACGCCTCCGAGCCGCCGCCGCCCGCCGGCTTGCCGTCGGTGAGCAGGTAGGTGAGCCCGCGAATGGCCGTCAGCCCGGCCAGTGTGGTCATGAACGAGGGCAGCGACAGGTAGGCCGACAGCCCGCCCATGAGCGCGCCGAACAGCGCGCCCACCGCGACGCTGAGCAGGATCGCCGGTACGAAGTGCACGTCCGACCCCATGAGCAGGGCGACCGTCATCCCGCCGAAGGCGGCCACGCTGCCGACCGACAGGTCGATCCCCGCGGTCAGCACCACCATCGTCATGCCGATGGCGACGATCCCGGTGAGCGACGACTGCTGCAGCAGGTTGGCGATGTTGCGGCCGGTGAGGAACTGCGGGGCCAGCAGCGTCGCGACGACGCACAAGGCGATGAAGACCAGCAGCAGGTTGGATTTGACGATCAGGTCGGTGCCGCGGCGCGACCTGGAGCCGCCGGGGTCCTTGGTCGCCGGGGTGGCGGATCCGATCGATGTGGTCATGGAGTCGCTCCTGTGATGACGGTGTGCGCGATGACGTTCTCCGGGCTGACCCTCGGGTCGAAACACGCGACGTTGCGGCCCTCGTACAGGACCTGGATGCGGTCGGCGTTGGCGGTGAGCTCGGTGAGCTCGCTGCTCGCGAGCAGTACCGCCACCCCCTGGTCGGCCAGGTGGCGCACCTGCCGGTAGAGGTCCGCCTTGGCCCCGACGTCGAGGCCGCGGGTGGGCTCGTCCAGCAGCAGGACCCTGATCCCGCCCCGGGTGATCCACTTGGCCAGCACGACCTTCTGCTGGTTACCGCCCGACAGCTCTCCCACGAGCTGGTCGGGTCCGGCGGACTTGATGCCCAGGTCGGTCAGCGCCGGCCGGGTGAGCCTCCGCCCGAGGCGGCCGGGCAGCAGCCACGGGGGCCGGCCGATCGCCGCGATCGCCGCGTTGCGGCCCACGGACAGGCCGAGCATCAGCCCCTGCTCCTTGCGGCTCTCCGGCACCAGCGCGAGCCCGGCGCGTACCGCGGCCGACGGGCTGCCCACACGCATCGGGCGCCCGTCCAGCTTCGCGGTGACCTGTGCCCTCAGGTCGCCGAAGAGCGCGCGCAGCAGGGTCGTCCGGCCCGCGCCGCCGAGTCCGGCGAGCCCTACGATCTCGCCCGGCCGCACCTCCAGGTCGCGGACGTCGATCAGGCCCGGCAGGTGGACCCGCTCGACGCTCAGCAGCGGCTCACCCTCGGGCGCGGGGTGGTCGGTGGGGCGTATGAGCTCCCTCGCCTCACCGATCATCGCGGCGACGATCTCGCCGGGGCCGGTCGAGGCCAGGTCGTAGACGCCGACCGTACGGCCGTCGCGCAGCACCGTGGCGCGGTCGCCGATCTCCATCACCTCGTCCATCCGGTGCGAGATGAAGATCACCGAGCGTCCCTCGGCGGTGAGCGACCTGATGACGTCGAAGACGGCGAGCAGCTCGCTCTCGCCGAGGGTGGCGGAGGGCTCGTCCATCACGATCACTCGCGCGTCGGCGGTGAGCGCCTTGGCGATCGCGGTGAGCTGCTGCGCCGCGATGGGCAGCTCCCTGACGGGCGTGGTCACCGAAAAGCGCGCGCCGACCCGGTCCAGCGCCTCGCGGGCCAGCCGCGCCCGCCGGGACCTGCGCACGAACGGGCCGAACCTCGGCGCCCTGCCCAGCAGCAGGTTCTGCGCGACGGTGAGGTCGGGCAGCAGGTCCAGCTCCTGGTAGATCACGGCGATGCCCGCGGCGAGCCCGGCGTGCGGGGTGGCGGCCCTGAAGGGTTCCCCGTCCAGCAGGATCGTGCCCTCGTCCGGCTGGTAGGAGCCAGAAAGGATCTTCATGAGCGTGCTCTTGCCGGCGCCGTTCTCGCCCAGCAGGCAGTGCACCTCGCCGGGGCGTACGGTCAGCTCCACGCCGTCCAGTGCGACGGTGCCGGGGAAGCGTTTGACGATCCCGGCCATCCGCAGCCTCGGGTGCTCGGCGGTGTCGGTCATGGCTCCTCCCTCGTCGCGGTGTCCAGCAGGTAGGTCGCGCTCTGGTCGTCGGTGATCAGCACGTCGCAGAGGCGGCTCACCACGACCGCCCGGCACACCGCGTGTTTCGCCGCGCCGCTGACGAGCGCGACGGAGGTGGTGGCCGAGCGCAGGGCGTCCAGCGAGAGGCCGAGCGTGCGCCCGTCCAGGCCCGGATCGACGATCCGGCCGCGCTCGTCGACGAAGCGGCCGAGCACGTCGCCGACCGCGCCGGCCCGCGCCAGCCGGGTGACGTCGTCGGCGTCGATCTGCCCGGAGTCCACCAGCACCGAGTCGCTGCCCATGCCTCCGGGGCTGAACAGGAACAGGTCGGCGCGGCCGGCGAGGGCGAGCACGTCGGAGACGGCCCGGTCGCTCTCCAGCACCGCCCGGGTGCTCTCCTGCTCCAGGATCGCCGGGGCGGGCAGCAGCGTCGCGGTGCCGCCGCCGTGGTGCGCGATCAGGTTCGCCATGCTGTGCGCGGTGGTCGGCTGCCGTGATCGGCTGTGCGCGCCGTTGACCTGCACCACGTTGACGCCCGTGGCCCACCCGGGGGTGAGCCCGCCGGCCAGCCGGTCGAGCGTGCGTCCCCAGGAGACGCCGATCAGCTGGGGCGCGGGACGCATCGCCATCAGGTGGTCGGCCCCCGCGGCGGCCACCCGGTCGCGCAGGTACTCCGGGTCGTTCCTGGCGTTCCCCGCCACCACGATCGCCTCGCGCAGGCCGAACCGCTCCCTGAGCGAGCGCTCCAGGGCGTGCACCCTCGACCTGGGGTGCAGCACCTCGATCCGCACGATCCCGGCCTGGCGGGCCTCGGCGAGCATCCGGCCCACCTTCCAGCGGGTGAGATGCATGCGGTGGGCGATCTGCTCCTGGGTCTCCCCGCTCTCGTAGTAGCGGACGGCGACCTGGTAGAGCTGGTCGTGATAGTCCACGGGAATGCTCATGTCAGCCCGTCCCCTCGTCGCGGCGCGCTCAGCCGGTGCGCGATCGCCGTGGTGGCGGCGGTCGCCGCGAGATAGTCGTCGTAGCCCTGCCGGTACGGGTTCCGGTGCTCGGCCACCGGCTCGACCACGCGAATCCTCGGCTCGTAGTGTGCCGCGGCCTCGGCCAGCGAGGCGTACCGTCCCGCACCCACCGAGGCGATCACCGAGCAGGCGCGCAGCGTGAGGTTGTCCCCGGTGGCCAGGCTGATCGGCCGGCCAAGCACGTCGGCGGTCGTCTGGAGCCACAGCTCGTTGTGCCGGATGCCGCCGGAGACGAAGATCTCCTCCACGCCGATCCCGCCCGCGACGAAGGAGTCGATGACCTGGCGGGTGCCGTACGCGACCCCTTCCACGGCCGCCCGGTAGACCTGCTCGGGGGTGCTGGCGAGGGTCAGCCCGAGCACCGCGCCGCGCAGCCGCGGATCGCGCAGCGGCGTGCGGTTTCCCATGAAGTAGTCCAGGACGATCAGCCCGTGCTCGACCGGCGGCAGCGCGGCCGCGGCCTCGATGAGCCCGCCGATCTCCGATCTCGGCCGCCCGATGAGCCGCTCGCCCGCCCAGGCCAGCACCGAGCCCGCGCTCACCTGACCGCCCTCCACCAGCCAGTGCCCCTCGCGCAACGCGTCCGGGTACGGGCCCCACACGGTGGAGGGGAAGATCGGTTCCGCGATCTCGGTGACGAACGCGTTGGACGTGCCGCACACGATCGACACCCGCCCCTCGCGGGCGCCCCCGACGGCCAGCAGGGACAGGTGCGCGTCGATCCCGCCGGAGGCGACGACGGCGGGGCCGGTGATCCCGAGCTGTTCGCGGGCGTCGGGGCCGAGGGGCCCCACCGGGTCACCGACCGGCACGATCTCGTCCGGCAGCTTGTCGCCGAGATCGCCGATGCCGAGCTGCTCGTACAGGTCGTGCGGGAACCCCGCCCCGCGTGGGTCGTAGTTGCTCTTGCAGACCGCGTTCATCTGCGATCCGGCCCATCGTCCGGTGAGCCGCCACACGATGTAGTCCACGGCCTCGACGACGCGTGCGGCGGCGCGGTAGACCTCGGGTTCGTGACGGGCCAGCCACATGGCCTTGGGCACCAGCCACTCCACCGCGTCGCAGTCGCCCGAGTAGCGCAGGGCCGGGTGGTCGATCCGCGCGGTCAGCGCCGACTCCTCGCTCGCCCGGCTGTCCATCCACAGCAGGGCCGGGCGCAGGGGGCGCCCGTGGCGGTCGAGCACGGCGACCGTCGAGGCGGTGGTCGCCACCGCGACACCGGCGATCTCCGGGTTGCCCGCCTCGGCGAGCGCCGCCCGTGCGGCGTGGACGCTCGCCCGCCACCAGTGGTCCGGGTCCTGCTCGGCCCAGCCCGGCCTGGGGAAGGTGGTCGGGTAGGACTCGTCGCCCGCCCCGAGCCGCGCGCCGTCGGCGTCGTAGACCGCCGCGCGGGCGCCTTCGGTTCCCAGGTCCAGGGCGAGGAAAGCGCTCACGGTCACCCCTCGTTCGGCATGAACAGGACCTTGGAGCTGAAAATGGAGCGTTCGCCGAGGCTGACCATGGTCTCGGGGAGCGCGTCCAGCCCCAGCTCATGCGTGATCATGAACTTCCAGGCGAGGTCGCCCGAGGCGAGCGTGCTGGCCGCCACCCGCCACTCCTCGCCGGGGAACGGCGCGGAGAAGGAGTTCCACGCGCCGTGCAGGGTGACCTCGCGGCGCAGGAAGGAGCTGAAGGTGGACTTGGGCAGCACCACGGGGTCGTGCGGGATGCCGATGAACACCGCCTCCCCGTGCCGTCCGGCCAGGCCCACGGCCTGGTCGACGGTGGCGGGCACGCCCGCGGACTCGATGACCACGTCGTAGCCCTCTCCGGCCACCTCGGCGGCGGCCTCGGCGCTGACCGCGGTGTGCGTGGCCCCGGCCTCCGTCGCCATGGCCGCCTTCCGCTCGTCCAGTTCGATCACGAGCACCTCGGCGGCCCCGGCGATACGCGCCCACTGCACGGCGAACAGCCCGATGGGGCCTGCGCCCACCACCGCCACCCGGTAGCCTCCGCGCATCTTCGTGCGCCACAGGGCGTGCAGCGCGATCGCCGCCGGGTCGAGCATCGCCGCGGCCCTGGGGTCGAGGCCGTCGGGGAGCACCATCAGGTTCTCGGCCGGTACGGAGACGTACTGCGCGTACGCTCCGTCCCTGCGGCTGCCGAAGTAGCCGTAGTTCTTGCACAGGCCGAACCGGCCCTGGCTGCAGGGTCCGCAGGCGTGGCAGGGGATGAGCGGCGGCACGGTGACCAGGTCACCCTCCCGCACCCGGCCGGTGGCCGACAGCCGATCGCCCATCCGCACCACGTGCCCGGAGAACTCGTGGCCGCAGATGATCGGGAAACGGTAGGCCCCGGCACGCAGCATGCGCGGGATGTCCGAGCCGCACACTCCGCACGCCGCGACGCGGACGAGCGCCTCGTCGGGGCCCGGCGTGGGCACGGGTACCTGCTCGACCCGGATGTCCCCGGGGGCGTGAAGCACTGCGGCCTGCATGGTTTCCGGCATTTCTTCTTTCTTCCTCGTCTTCTGCTTCTCGCGTGTCGGTCGTCGCGGGTCGTGTCCTCCAGGGGTCCTCCTGGGGTCTTTCACGACCCGGACCACCGGCCTTCGCCGCGGATGCCCGCGTGCCCGCCCCTGCGGGCCGGTCCTTCGGGGAACGGTCGCCTACGGGAGGGTCTGGGCGAACTCGGTCTCTCCGACGTACTTCGCGGCGTTCTCACCGTCGATCAGCGCGGTGCCCGCGTCGACCGAGGGCTCGACCTGCTCGCCCTTCTGGACCTTGAGCACCGTCTCGACGGCCGTCGCACCGAGGGAGATGGGGTCGTTGAGCGCGGTGGCCACGTACCGGTCGCCGTCGGCGATCTGCTTGACCGCCTCCATGAGCCCGTCCACTCCGGCGACCAGGACCTTGTCCTTGCCGTTCTCGGTGAGGACCTGCAGCGCGCCGAGCGCCATGTCGTCGTTGTGGGCGTAGACCGCGGCGACGTCCGGGTGGACCTGGAGCAGGTCCTGCATCGCGGTGACGGCCTTGGCGCGGACGTAGTCGGAGTACGGCCCCTCGACGATCTTGATCTTGGGGTTCGCCTCGACGGCCTCGTGGAAGCCCGCGCTGCGGTCGCGCGCCACGGCTCCACCGGCGTCCCCGCGGATCTCGATGACGGTGCCGCCCTCGGCTCCGAGCTTCTCGCTGAGCCGCTTGCCGACGAGTTCGCCCATCGCCTTGTTGTCCCGCCCGACGTGCGCGACCGCGCCCTCGGCCACCGGCCGGTCCACGGTCACCACGGAGACCCCGGCCGCCTTGGCCGCGGCGAGGCTGGGCTGCACGCCCTGCGGATCCACCGGGTTGATGAGCAGGATGTCGACCTGCCGGGTGATGAGGTCCTGGATGTCGTTGTTCTGCTTGGTGACGTCCCCGTCCGCGTCGGCGAAGTGGAGCGTGGCGCCGGCCTTCTTCGCGGCGGCCTCGGCCCCCTCGCGCAGTTGCACGTAGAAGGGGGACTGCTGGGTCGCCTGGCTGAAGCCGATGGTGATCGCGCCGTCCGCCTTCTGGTCGGCACCGGCGGTGGATCCGCCGGGGGTGGACGACACCGAGCAGGCGGACATCGCCGTGAGGGCGAGGAGGAGCGCGGGCATGGTGAGCAGCCGCAATCTACGCATATGGGACCTCCGGGGTGTGATTTAGATAACGCACGCTAAATCGGACGTTAACCTCACGGCAACACATGAGCCAAAATTTGCTCATATGAGCACGCTACCCCGTCTCCCCACCACCGGCTCCCGAACATACCCGCTCTACCTGCGGAAACGTGCCGATCCACCCATCAGGGGCGGTCCGGTCCGAGCCTCGCGTTGACGTGGGCCCGACCATGTCTAGGGTGAACACGTGCCCGCCATGCTGAACGCCACCAAGACCCGCACCGCGCTGCGCACCTCGGCGCGCATCTCCCTGGAGATGCTGCTCGTCGTGCTCATGACCGCGGTCAGCCTGTGGATCCTGGGCCAGATGTGGTCCATCCTCTGGCCGCTCGTGATCGCCCTGCTCCTCACCACGCTCACCTGGCCCGTGACCCGCCTGCTGCGCCGGCACGGCTGGCACCCCACCCT
Source organism: Streptosporangium sp. NPDC049046 (assembly GCF_040649155.1). Taxonomy (NCBI): domain Bacteria; kingdom Bacillati; phylum Actinomycetota; class Actinomycetes; order Streptosporangiales; family Streptosporangiaceae; genus Streptosporangium; species Streptosporangium sp. NPDC049046. The sequence goes on from NZ_JBEZEZ010000004.1 coordinate 17,616, forward strand.
CGCCGCCACGACCGTCACCGTGCTCTTCCTCCTGCTCGCCGCCGGCACCGTGGTGCTGATCGCCGTCCCCGTGGCCTCGCAGTCCGGCGAGCTGGCCACCGGCGTGAGCAACGGCATCCAGCAGCTGCGCAGGTGGGCCGCCGGTCCGCCGCTGAACATCGGCGCCGACCAGGTGAGCACCGCGCTCGACACCGCGGCCTCCCGCATCCAGGACAGCGTCGGCAGCATCGTCACCGCCACCCTCAGCGGGGTCGGCACCGTGGTGAACGGCCTGGTCAACACCGTCCTCGCGCTCTTCCTGATGTTCTTCTTCCTCAAGGACGGCCCGCGCTTCCTGCCCTGGCTCACCCGCCAGCTCCCCGGCCGCCTCGCCACGGACGTCCCGGCCGTGGCCACCCGCAGCTGGGACACCCTCGGCTCGTTCGTCCGCTCCCAGGCCTTCGTCGGCCTGCTCGACGCCGTCTTCATCGGCCTGGGCCTGTGGATCGTGGGCGTGCCCCTCGTCCTCCCCCTCGCCGTCCTCACCTTCGTCTCGGCGTTCATCCCCATCGTCGGAGCCCTGTTCGCCGGCTTCGTCGCGGTCCTCATCGCGCTGGTGTCCAACGGCCTCACCGACGCGCTGATCGTGCTCGCCATCATCGTCGCGGTGCAGCAGCTTGAGGGGAACGTGTTCCAGCCCATGGTGCAGAGCCGCGGCCTCGGCCTGCACGCCGCGGTGATCCTGCTCGCGGTGACACTGGGCGGCAACCTCGCGGGCATCGTGGGCAGCCTGCTCGCCGTACCGGTCGCCGCCCTGATCGCCGTGGTGTGGAACTACATCCGCGAACAGCTCAGCGACCCACCCCGGGAACCCGACACCGGCGCGCCGGACACGAGCGGGCCCGGCACGGGCGGGCCGGAGGCCGAGAAGCCGAAGACCGAGAAGCCGGGCACCGGCGCGGCCCTCCCCGCACAGAACCCCGGCTGACACCGTCAAATACCACGTAACTCACCAAAAGGTGTCGAACTAGGCCAGAACGGGAATTTCCCCTTCAGAGCCACCATTTCCCGGCGCCCTCCATCAGGAGGGCGCCGCGACGATCGAAAGGCCGGACGAGACGCCGCGACCTCGCGCGCCTCGACGCCCTCCACTCCCCCTGACGCCTGAGCCTTCGCGGCTCTATAAATCCATACCTAAATGGACATATAAGGCGAAAGGGGATGAGGATGACCGGTCTGGCGACCGAGAACACACTTATCCGGAACGCCACGGATGTGGAGACCTTCGCACGACGCTGTTTCCTCGGCTCCCCCGGCGACCGAGTGGGTGTCGAGCTGGAGTTCCTGGTCTTCGACCGTACGGATCCCGCCCGCCAGGTCCCGCTGGCGAGGATCACCGACGCCCTGCCCCCGCTCCCCGGAGGGAGCCTGGTGACCTACGAACCCGGGGGCCAGCTGGAGCTCTCGGGACCGCCCGGCTCGCTGCCGAAGGCGATCGCCCTGCTGAGCGCCGACGTGAACGCGGCGCGCCGGGCACTGCGGGACGCCGGCCTGGTGCTGGGCGGGGTGGGTCTCGACCCGCTGCGACCGCCCAGGCGGCAGCTGCGCCTACCCAGGTACGAGGTGATGGCGCGCTTCCTCGGCACCCCGTACGGGGCGCTGATGATGTGCTCGACGGCGTCGGTCCAGGTCAACCTGGACCTGGGCGACAGACCCGCGGCCCGCTGGGAACGCGCCCACCTGCTGGGGCCCGTCCTCGTGGCGGCCTTCGCCAACTCGCCACTCAGCGAGGGACGGCCGTGCGGATGGATGTCGGGACGCCAGGCGGTGTGGGAGCGGCTCGACCGCACGCGCACGGCCGCCGTCCCGGTGAGCCGCGACCCCGGCGCCGCGTGGACGGACTACCTGCTCGACGCCCGTCTCATGGCCGTACGCGACACCGACCGCGACACCGGCGGAGACGGTGAGGACACCGAGTCCTACCGTCCGGTCCTCGACGGCTCGACCTTCCGCGACCGGCTCGCCTCGCCGGAACACCCGCCGACCCTGGCGGACCTGAGCTACCACGCCACGACGCTCTTCCCGCCCGTACGGCCGCGCGGCTGGCTGGAGATCCGCTACCTCGACGCCCAGCACCCGGCGATCTGGCCGGTGTGCGCGGCGGTCACCCACGCCCTGGTGACGGACGACCGCGCGGCCGACGCGGCGCTGGCCGCGGCCGGGCCGTGCACGGGGATGTGGGCGTCGGCGGCGCGCCACGGCCTGGCCGAGCCCCGGCTGCGCAGAGCCGCCGACGTCTGTTTCCGCGCCGCCCTCGGCGCGCTGCCCCGGCTGGGGGCGGCCCCGGCCCTGGTCTGCGAGGTGGCCGCCTTCGCCGACCGCCACGTGACACCCGGCCGGTCCCCGGCCGCCGACCTGCTCGATCTGGTGAGGGAATCGGCGGAACGCCTGCCCGACTGGCTGGCCGAGGAAGGACGAAGCCGATGAGCGACTTCAAGGAACGGATCGCCGCCGAACTGACCGCCGCGCGGAACCGCTCCACGACCTACACCGACGCCGAGGACGACCTGCTGGTCAGGCAGCACTCGCCGCTGATGTCACCCCTGGTGTGGGATCTGGCCCACGTGGGCAACTACGAGGAGCTGTGGGTGCTGCGGGAGGTCGGCGGGATCACCCCGCTCCGCCCGGAGATCGACGACCTGTACGACGCGTTCAAGCACCCGCGTGCCGACCGCCCGTCCCTGCCCATCCTCGGGCCGGCCGAGGCGCGCCGCTACATCGAGGGGGTGCGCGGCCGGGTGCTGGACGTCCTGGACACGGTCGACCCGTACGACCCCGACCCGCTGCGCAGGAACGGCTTCGTCTTCGGCCTGGTGATCCAGCACGAGCACCAGCACGACGAGACGATGCTCGCCACCCTGCAGTTGTCGGGGCGGCCGGGACTGGTCCGCGACGGCGACCTGCCTCCCGCGGGAGCGCCCGGCTCCGAGGAGGTGTTCGTCCCCGCAGGGCCTTTCATGATGGGCACCGACACCCAGCCGTGGGCCTACGACAACGAGCGCCCCGCCCACCGGCTCGACCTGCCCGGCTACTGGATCGACAGGCTGCCCGTCGGCAACCGCGCCTACGCGGACTTCATAGAGGACGGCGGCTACGACGACCCCCGCTGGTGGTCCCCGGACGGCCTGCGCTGGCTGCGGCGCAACCACGCCTCCGCCCCGCTGTTCTGGACCAGGGACGGCGACACCTGGTGGCGTAGCCGTTTCGGCAGGACCGAGCCCGTGCCCATGGACGAACCCGTGCAGCATGTGTGCTGGTACGAGGCCGACGCCTACGCCCGGTGGGCGGGAAAGCGACTGCCCACCGAGGCCGAGTGGGAGAAGGCTTGCGGCTGGGACGCCGAGGCCGGTCGGGCCCGGACGTACCCGTGGGGCGACGACGACCCCGGCCCCGGCGTGGCGAACCTCGGGCACCGGGCCGCACGGCCCGCCCCGCTCGGCGCCTTCCCGCTGGGAGCGAGTCCCTGCGGCGCCGAACAGATGATCGGGGACGTGTGGGAGTGGACCGGTTCGTGGTTCCTGCCCCACCCGGGCTTCCGGAGCTTCCCCTACCGCGAGTACAGCGAGGTGTTCTTCGGCGCCCGCTACCGGGTGCTGCGCGGCGGGTCCTGGGCCTCCGACCCGGCCGTGGTCCGCACCACGTTCAGGAACTGGGACCGCCCGGCCCGCAGGCAGATCTTCGCCGGCTTCCGGTGCGCCCGCTCGGCCTCCCCCGAGCACTCCCCGCGGCGTTCCCCCGGCCACTCCGCCAGGCGCTCCACGCCCCGATCCCCAGGGGACTCCCCGAAAGGTCCGCCCGGAAGTTCGCCGGGACGCCACCGGGAGCGCCCGGCGGAGCGCCTCGCGGAACGTCTTACCGGGCGCCCTGCGGAGCGCGGTTAGATGTGCCGCCACGCGTCCTGGCTGGGCGCTCCACGCACCCTCGCCTCGCTGATCCACGAGCCGGTCAACGGCCTGCTCCGGCAGTCCTACGCCCCGCGCCTGCAGCGCCACGGCAGGCTGAACGCCGACGGCTTCGGCATGGGCTGGTACGACGCCCTCGCGGAGCCGGTCCGCTACCGCCGGACGATCCCCGCCTGGGCCGACGCCAACCTGGCGGGCCTGGCTCGAACGGCCCGCTCCGGCTGCCTGCTGGCCTGCGTACGGTCGGCCAGTGCCGGGATGCCGATCGAGGAGAGCGCGACCGCACCCTTCGCCGACGGGCCGTGGCTGCTCAGCCACAACGGCCGCGTCTCGCGAGAGACGGTGAGGGAGCTAGCCGACGACGCGGAGAGTTCCTGCGACTCCGCGTGGCTCGCCGCCGCCGTGTTCGCCAGGCGGCGGGTGGGCGACCCGCTCGGCGAGGCCCTGGCGGAGGTCGTCACCCGCGCCGGGCTGAAGGATTCCCGCGCCCGCCTGAACCTCCTCGCCTGCGACGGCGCGTCGATCGCCGCGACCGCCTGGGGCGACACGCTCTTCCTCCGCCTCGACGGCCACCCGCGCGACGGCGTGCTCGTCGCGAGCGAGCCGCTGGACGACCGGCCCGGCTGGCAGGCCGTGCCGGATCACACCCTGGTTCTCGCCTCACCCGACGGAGTGAGCGTCCAGCCGCTGTGACCGGGCGGGGTGAGACCACGAGAAAGCACAGCACCCGGCCACGGACCGGCGAGCGGGATCGTGGCCCCCACACATCCAGGAGGCCCAGTGACCGTCAGTGAGCCGACCATCCGCCTGGTCAACCATCTCGGCCGCGACCATCTCCGGCAGGCACTCGAACACGACGTCCGCGCCGGGCTGACATCGACGCCGAAGTGGCTGCCACCCAAGTGGTTCTACGACGAGGCGGGCAGCGAGCTGTTCTCCCGCATCACCCGGCTGCCCGAGTACTATCCCACCCGTCGCGAGCTGGCCATCCTGCGCAGGGAGGCCCTCGACATCGCCGTACGCGGCGGAGCGGACACCCTGGTCGAACTCGGTTCGGGGACGAGCGAGAAGACGGTCCTGCTGCTGGACGCCCTCTCCGCGGCCGGGACGCTGCGCGCCTACACGCCGGTGGACGTCGACGCGGCCACCCTGAGCGAGGCCGCGCACCGCCTCGCCTCCCGCTACCGTGGCCTCACCGTGCGCGCTATCTGCGCCGACTTCGAGGCGCACCTCGCCCTGCTGCCCCGCACGGGACGGCGGATGGTGGCCTTCCTCGGCGGGACCATCGGCAACCTGACCCCGGCGGCGCGCGAGGTCTTCCTGAAGGAACTGCGCGCCACGCTCCGTCCCGGCGACACCTTCCTGCTCGGCGCGGACCTGGTCAAGGACGCCGACCGGCTGGTCGCGGCGTACGACGACGTGAGCGGGGTGACCGCCGCCTTCAACCGGAACGTCCTGCGCGTGATCGACAGGGAGCTCGACGCCGACTTCGAGCCGGACGCCTTCGAGCACGTCGCGCTGTACGACGCGCGGCACGAGTGGGTCGAGATGCGGCTGCGCGCGAGCCGCGCCATGCGCGTGCGGGTCGGCGACCTCGGCCTGCGGATCTCCTTCGCGGCCGGAGAGGAGATCCGGACCGAGATCAGCGCCAAGTTCCGCACCGAGGGACTGCGCAGGGAACTCCTCGCGGCCGGTTTCGGGATGATCCGCCAGTACATCGACCCCACCGGCGACTTCGTCCTCATCCTCGCCCACCCGTGACCCGCCCCCCCTCAGGGCTCGACACCGTATTCCGGGCACCGCCGGTGAACTCGGCGGAGGTGTGGAACCGCTCGCAGCCGCCCCGGAGCCCGGCGCCCGCTCTCGCCGGGCACCGGACCGGGGTGGCAATCGGTGAGTAACCACCTGCTAAACACCGGCCATCGACCACGGCGCCCCGTCGATCGTTGAGGGCGATCCGATCCAGCGAAGCGCCTGGGTTCGAGCCCGGCGCGATGGGTTTCGAAAGGGTGCGGGTAAGGGTCGGCCATGACCGACAAGCGCAGGCAGGACGACCTCGACGTGGGTGACGAGGTCACGTGGGAGAGCCACGGCTCGTCGACCTCGGGCAGGGTCGAGAAGAAGATCACGGAGCGGACCGAGGAAGCGGGCCGTACCGTGGACGCCTCGGCCGACGATCCGCAGTATCTCGTACGCAGCGACAAGAGCGGCAAGACCGCCGTGCACAAGCCGTCGGCGCTGCGTAGGAAGAACCGCCGTGACTGACGACGGCGAGCGGATCGCCGTGGGCTTCGACCAGGCGGTCAACATGACGGCCGCGGAGCTGGAACGCTGGCTGGACACCGAGGAGTCCAAGAGCGTCGGGGACAAGTCAGGTGGCGAGGAGTCGACAGGCCACCGGTCCGGCCGCCGGATCATCGAGATCCTGCGGAGGCGGAAGGACGACCTGGAAGAGGACGACTACGCCCACATGCGCAAGGTGATCGGCTATGTCCGCCGCCATCTGACGCAGCGGCCGTCCGGGGACGTGAAGGAGACCCGCTGGCGATACTCCCTCATGAACTGGGGGCACGACCCGCTCAAGTGAACGCGCGGCCCGCGCCGCCGGTCACGCATGGATAGGCCGTCCGGACCTCGTCCCCGGCGAGCCGGAACCGGCCGAGGGACGTCGCGGTGTTCTCCGCTTCGCGGAGGGCGACCACATAAAGTCCGCCTGCTACGGATGAGAACTTTCTCTACGTCTTTAAAGCTGCGCCGTGCCGGCGCCGCTGGTTCGTGAGGAGGTGAAAGACCGTGCGCCACGAGGCGCTGTGATCCGTGTGCGGGTGTGAGACCCGCACCATCGTCCCGTCGCAGCGGGGCGACAGAAGCAGGGGGTAGCTGGGCCCGGCGAGTCGGCCGGATCTGGTGGAGAGCAGCCCCGACAACGACGGGACGCACCGGCACTGCCGGACGGTGCGGGTCCGGCAAGCGAGACGGGAAGGTGGACGCGAGGAACCAGCGGTGTAAAGCCCCTCAAGACCTCCGCCAGCTCAAACCCGGTGGATCTGGGCTGGATCGCGGTGCGTACTGCCCGTCTATGGGCAGGAACTCCCGGATCGGATTGATCTTGCCGGTCGGGAGGCCACGGTGAAGGACTGCGGCGTAACCGTGGCGATGCCGCAGGGGCAAAGCTGGCCGCCTCACCCGACGAGCGGATCACAGTGAACGTGGGAACCACCCGGTCACACTCCCGGTTGGCGAGTATCCGGCCCGCCGACCGGAATAGGCGCACCGACCGCCGAACGGATCGAGTGGGGCGGAGCCGCCGTAGTAGTCCGAGGCCGGGAAAGCCGGTCACATGGCGAAGGGCGGCAGCGGTTTCGAGAAGGGAAGGAGGCTGCAATGCCGAAAGATGCGCCGGTGAACACAGGCGCCTGGCCGGATGAGGTCCCGATGGGGCCACGTCGGCGGGTATCGGAGATGCAGGCCAAACTTCACCGTTGGGCGGCGGCCGATGCCGGCCGCCGGTTTGACGATCTGTTCAACTTCGTGCACGACCCGGCGACGCTGATCGTGGCGTTCGACCGGGTCGCGGGCAACACCGGGTCCCGCACGCCGGGCGTGGACGGCCTGACGGTCGCCGACGTCGAAGAGCGCATCGGGGTCCCGGGCTTCCTGGATGACCTGCACGCCCAACTCAAGGCGGGCACATTCCGGCCACTGCCGGTGCGGGAACGCACGATTCCCAAGGCGGGCGGCAAGCTACGCCGTCTGGGGATCGCCACAGTGGCCGATCGGGTTGTCCAGGCGGCGCTGAAGCTGGTGCTGGAACCCATCTTCGAGGCCGACTTCGAGCCGGTCTCCTACGGGTTCCGGCCCAGGCGGCGAGCCCACGACGCAATCGCCGAGATCCACTACTTCGGCACCCGCGCATACCGGTGGGTGCTGGACGCGGACATCGAGGCGGCCTTCGACAACGTCTCACACCCGGCCCTGATGGACCGGATACGGGCAAGAGTGAAGGACAAACGCGTCCTGGCGCTGGTCAAGGCGTTCCTCAAGGCCGGGATCCTCACCGAACTCGGCGAACACAGGAACACCCACACCGGCACGCCGCAGGGGGGCATCCTGTCCCCGTTGATCTTCAACATCGCCATGTCTGCGCTCGATGAGCACCCACAGCCGACGCGTGCACCGCCGCCGCAAGGGCCTGCCGAACTGGCGCATCGTCCGCTACGCGGACGATTTCGTCGTGCTCGTGCACGGCACCCGCGACGACGTGCACACCCTGCACGAAGAGATCACTGATGTGCTCGCCCCGCTGGGTCTGCAACTCTCGGAGTCCAAGACCCGCATCGTGCACATGAGTGAGGCGTTCGACTTCTTGGGGTTCCGCATCCAGTGGCGCCGCAAGCAAGGCACCGACAAGTGGTACGTCTACACCTTCATCTCCCACCGGGCCATCCGGTCGGTGAAGGCCAAGATCCGTGCCCTCACGCGCAGAACGTCACAGCAGGACCTCGAACACGTGCTGAGAAGACTCAATCTGATCATGCACGGCTGGGCCAACTGCTTCAAACACGCCGTCGCACAGACAGTGTTCGACATGCTGGACAACTTCACCTGGTGGAGAGTCATCCGCATGCTGGGCGAACGGCACCGTTGGAGGTGGAAGGACATCCGCCGACGGTTCACCACGCCCACTGGGCAATGGCTACCGATCGTCGCGGGTGAGATCGAGCTGAAGCGCCTCGCAGCGATCCCGATCATCCGATATCGCTACCGAGGCAGCAAGATCCCCAACCTTTGGGGTCCTACCCCCACCTAACGACAGAGACCGTGGAGAGCCCGTTGCGATGAGAGTCGCACGGCAGGTTCGGCGAGGGGTCCGGGGAAACGGACCGGAGGAAACTCCGACACCGCGCCCCGGGCCTACTCAGCGCGACCCGCCTGCGGCGTCTCGCCGCGCGTAGGGCGGTCGCTGGCCGCGCTACGGCTCTTCGGCCGGTCGCGGCCAGCACCGCCCACGCGCCCGACAGCCACAATGAACCGCGCCAATCGGTTAATACGCATCTCGACCATAGGGAACAAACCGACGCAAAGATCGTAGCCGGTGATTCTCCGAATACGCTGCCGATGGGCTCTATGGCCGCGAGGCGACCACCCCACTGGGGACTCAGCTTGTGGAGTGGCTTGCCTGGTACCTGATCACTGCTGTGGACGACTGCCAGAGCAGGGCGCACCTCCTTCTTTTGGCATCCACGGACATACAACCTAGTTCCCAATTACAGTCGACGCGCGAGGCGCGCAGTTCGAGGACGCTTTCGGTGAGGGGTTGGCAATGAATGGGGACCTTCCCGCGTTGGTCGGCCAGGCATGGCCCTACATGGGCGCCGCAGTGGCTGCCTACGGTGGGGCCGTCTTGGCCAGGGCGCAGGACGAAGCCGCAGATGTCACGGTCACATGGGGCCGAAGGATGTTGCAACGAATCTTCGGTGTCACTCCGGAGGGTGAGGATGCGCCCACGGCGGTGGTCGAGCTCGCAGACGACCCGAGTGATTCGGATCTACAATCGACGCTCCGCATCCATATTCGCAAGGCGCTGGCCGCTGACTCAAGCCTCGCGGCCGACATCCGAAGGATGCTGGAGGAAGCTGATCGCGCATCGGGCGTGCGCGTAGAGATCGGCACACAAGCTGTTGGCGTAGCACAATCAGTTGGCATAGTAATTGGACCCAATTCCACTGTGGAAAAGGCCGTCCACATCGAAAATGTTGAACAGGATGTCAATTTCTAAACCTGAGTAATGTGGATGGTTTCGAGGATGGAATCGCGCGGCCCTGCATCATCGGACGGTGAAGAGCCGGTCTTCGCTATGTGGTCATCAATGGGTGCCGGGATAGTAGTGGGCGCCCATGCTCACATAGATAATGCCGTATCTATAGGTCACGCTCAGAGTGTTAACGTACATCTATCTGAAAACGAGCCACCTTTTTCAGCGCCTCCACTGCCCAAGAGGCCGGCACTCTGCATAGGCCGCGAAAATGAGTTAGAAGAACTCACAGCCGGGATCGCCTCATTATCCCCACCGACAGGCATGGTTACCACCGTAGCCATAGTCGGCTCTCCTGGGGTGGGAAAAACTACGCTAGCTCTAACGTTCACTCACTCAATCGCCAAAAAGTATCCAGACGGTCAGATCTATCTTCAACTCGAAAATACCGAGAGGAGCGGAGAATCCGAGGACCTACTTGAGTTAATTCTTCTGTCGCTAGGCCAGCGGGGATCACAGATTCCCAAGTCGGTCACCGGCAGAATCGGGCTTGTGCGTTCTATTTTATCTAAACGCCAAATACTCATATTGGTGGATAATGTCACAAGAGAAGCGCAACTGCGAGGAATGCTCCCCATTCCAGACGGATCTCTCTTAGTGTGCACAAGCCGGTCGGGGCTGAGTGGATTGCGAACACCTGGCGTGCACCATCAGCACATTGGGACACTCAGTCAATCAGCTGCAACAGCATATCTTTCGGCAAGGGTCGGTGAATCTCGAGTCCTGCCTCCAGATCAAATGGACCGTTTAGCGGAGCTTTGCGGAAGGCTACCTCTCGCGCTTCACTTGATATCGGCTAAGCTTCTTGCACGACCGAACCTGACAGTCGCGAAAATGATTTGTGCCCTCACCGATAAAAAGCAGCGTTTGAAGGGCCTGCGGGTGGGCGAGCTCTCGATTAGGGCTGCTTTCGAGATGAGCTACACAGATCTAGCGGTCGATTCGGCATGTGCGTTCCGCGCGCTAGGCTCGCATCCGACAGGTAATATCAGTGCGAGCATTGCAGTTGCAGCGACTGATGCCCTTATCTCTGCGACGGCAACTTTCACCGATCTTGATGCAGAGGAGTTGCTCGATGAGCTCGTCGAGCAAGGCTTGGTCGAACATGTAGGTGTCGAACGGTTCCGCATACACGACTTAGTGCTGAGCTATGCATCAGCGCTATTTCTTGAAGACGAGGCAACAGAGGCGCAACATAAAGTAACTATCGCTGTCTGCCAAGCCTACGTGGCGCTCGCAATGGAGCTCGCAGGGCAAATAAACCCCCAGAAAAGCAATGAGCAGGACGGGTCACCTATAGCCGTCGAAATTATGGAGATCATCACAAATGAGGATCTCGCGAACTGCCTAGAAGTTGCTCAGCAGGCTGTAGATATCTGTGAATGGAATCTTGCTGCAGAGCTAGCATTTTCTGCCGATCCCATACTTCGCGCGCGCAGTCGCTGGAGAGCGCTTCTTCGCATGAACGAGCTCGTATTGGCAGCTGCAGCAGAAACTTTGAACAGCTGGTGGCAAGCACGTGCTCTGCTTAGTATTGGTCACGCGCGTGTGAGGCTGGGTGAAGTTTCTGCGGGCCAGTCAGCCATCCACGATTCCTTCGAGCTGTCGCGCGAATCCGGCTACACAAACCTAGCGATCGAGGCCCTCCATCATGTGGCACAGCTCCAGGCGGAGTCTCAGCCTGACGAGGCCGCAAAACTATACAAGCTGATCCTCAAGTCTCTTCGCCAGACTGGAAATAGGGAAGGTATAGCAAGCGCGCTCTCGGGTCTAGCGGACTGTATGCTAAGGACTGGTCGGCCCGAAAGAGCAGAGCAGCTTCTACAGCACGCCCTTGCGATCGTCAAAGACGCCACGAACCTGGCATTTCGCGCTGCTATTCTCGCTAACCTCGGGCTGGTTTGCCTCGAACTGGAAAGGCCACATGAGGCGCACGCATTCATAGACATGGCTCTCCGTGATCACATAGCTGCCACTGATCCATCAGGTGAGGCCGGGGCCCACCTGCTCAAAGGACGAATTGCCGAAGCGCTGAGCGACACCGGAAGTGCGCTATGCGAGTACCAGCGGGCACTTGAACTCTACGAAAAACTGGAAGAGGTAGCTGGTCAGCAGACCTCTTTTAGTCACATTGGCGGACTCTTCCACGCTACAGGTCGACCAGCGGAAGCAGCCGAATATTATCAAAAGAGCCTTGATCTCGCAGAAACCTTATTCGATTCTCAGGCCATCGTTGTGTCACTAGCAAACCTCGGGACACTTTGGCTGAACGTGGGCGAGCTTGAATCTGCCAAAGAGGCTCTCACAAGAGCTCTGCGTGTGGCTGAAGATTCCGAGAACTCATTCCTAGTTACACAAGCGTTACAGCAGTTCTCTAAATATTGGACACATCAAGGGGAATGGGAAAGAGCAGCCCAGACGCTAGAGCGGGTTCTAACGCTTGTTCGGAACATGAGAGCAAATCCGAATACCGCGGAAACGCGCGTGTCGCTCAGCTATGCATATTTCCGCTTGGGGCGACAAAAGGATGCACTCCGAGAACTTCGCCTGGCAGAGTCGGAACTTGGGGCTGGTTCTACATCGATCTCCATTGTTGCAGTAAAGAGGCAGCTCGCGACGATACTTTCAAGCCGTGGAATGTTCGATGAGGCAATTGCAGAAGCAGAGGATGCCTTGGAACGGTCAAAGACTATAGGGCTTAACCCTGGCATTGCAGAGTCATTAGGTGTGCTCGCTAACGTGTTAGCTCGTCAAGGCGAATTCGCTCGAGCTGCCGGTATATATCGTGAGTGTATTCAGCTCGCTAGCGATACGCTCGACCTGCGTCTACTTGTCTCACACACCGTAAATCTTTCTACCTGCCTAGCGAATTCTAGCCAAGCGGAGGACGCCTTTGAGGGATATAAGAATGCACTTAAGCTTGCAGGTCGGCTCCAAGATCGATCATTGCAAGCAACAATTCTCCGTTGCATTGGGGTCGAGCATGCTAAGAGTGGACGCTCAGCTGAAGCGCTGAAGCGCTTTGCCGAGTCAGAAAGAATTGCTACCTCGCTAGGCGACAAGCACCTGATTGCTGTACTACGAACTGACCAGGCTCAGGTTTACGTTGGACGACAGAAGCTAGACAGGGCTCGGCAGTTGCTAGAGAACGCTCAGCACATTTATGCGGAGCTTAACGACGTTGATGCAGAGCGGAAGACCCTCCTCCGGATTCTGGGCGTTGAGGTGCAGCGTGACCGCCTGTCGGGTAAACAGCTTCCTCAAAAGGTCAATGAGCTCCTCTGCCAGAATGGTCACTCCCCAGCCGGCGCGTTCCTGAGGCGTGATCTCATTGCACCCACTGAGGCCTATCAGTTCCTCGGTAGTGAGCACCAGCTTCCTGGGCGTCGAATAAACATCTCTAGCGATGTGCGAGAAAGTCTACCTCCAGTTGATATTGAAGGCGCTCTTCAGCATATGAGTGTCTCGCGTCAGAACTGCATAGTTTGCAGACAGCCGCTCGCCTTGGGAGGGGAGGCGAATCTAATTCGGCTCTTGCATCGGGGAGAGGATTCGCTGCTATGGCTTAAACTGAGCCACTCTAGATGCGGCCCATCGGAGATCGTGACTATTGATGAGATCCCTCAGGCTGGCATAGTAAACATGGAGATTGAATGCGCCCTAATGTCGTTGGGTGACACGCTGATTCCCAGCCTCATTATCGATATCCCCTACCTAGCTCGTAGTGCGGATGGCGACGGTTCCTCTGATACGTTTCTAGATGGACTGGTTGAGCGTGGATTTACGCGCATGAGTTTGGACTCTCACTCGAAGCAGATCCAAGCGGAACTAGTAGCCGCCGTTCAGAATCCAGAGATCCTTGCTGTGTTACACAACGGCCGAGTAGACGTTTCTGCCCGCGACTTGAAGGTTCTCTCAAATGCCCCGCTTAGCTTTCTTCCAGCATGGTATGAGCGGACATATGAAGGCATTCTTGGCGTGATGGTTGGCCACAACCTCCAAGGCATGAGTTGGGAGAGTACTGATCATATTATTGACGCAGCGATGCGTGGTCGTCTTGTCTTCGGCATAGCTCCTCTTGTCGTCCACCATCCCCCCAAGGGCCGCCCATGTATTTGCACGCCTTCTACGGGAAGAAAGTTCAAACGTTGCTGTGGCTCGTCTGTGTAGGCGTCAGACTAGATCTCCCATCGGCATACCATATTGCTATGAAACTCCGCCACAGCGAACCTGGATGGCAGGGGAGGCCAGAAGATGAGGGTGGCGCCTACCAGGTCCTGAACAGGAAGCGCAGGTGCCCGTGGGCGGATCATGATCGCCCCTTGCCAACAGATGCTTCGATATTGCGATGCACCCGCAGGACAATCATCAGGATGATGTAGATCTCGATCGTAAATGAGCAGGTGGGGGTGAGGTTTCAGGAGGCGTAGAACCGCGCTCCTCATGCAGGTGTTTTTGTCGAGTCCTACGGGGGGGCTGCGACGATCGCTGACTTCGGTAGCCGCCGTTGGCTGCTGGGGCGATCGACGCCAAGACCCTCCTTTGTTGGGACTTGCCATCGATGACCATGGTTGAGGTGACAGCGGCGCTGACAGCAACGTCCCCGCACACGGACTCACTTCGGCTACCGTCCACCACCCTCTGACCACGGTCTCAGCTACCCCACCAGCGTGATTGTTCCGCCTGGCTCGAAAATCGGTGCGTTAGTGGGCAGGCGGCAGCGAGCCCTGGCCGGTGATGTCGGGTCAGGGTTTTGTGGAGGCGGGTTGGGGTCAGGCGGTTGGTTGCAGGGTGACGGTTTTGCCGGTGAGGTGTTCGAGCTGGCGGACGAGGTCGTGTTCGCGGCGTCTGGTGGCGATACGGGATTGGTAGAAGTCGGGGCCCAGGTGGCGATAGCGGGCCTCAGGGTCGGACAGCAGATGCCAGACGATGGTGAGGACGGAATTGCCGACGGCGACGATGGCGCGTTTTCGTCCGCGGCGTCTGGACAGTCGCCGGTAGCGCTCGCCGAGGAAGGTGCTGGAGCGGGAGGTGACCGCGACGATCTCGCCGAGGGTGGCGCCGAGCCAGGGATTGCCCTTGCCGGTGGAGCCGCCTTTCTTCTTGCCGGCGGAGGCGTTGTCGATGGGCGCGAACTTGGCCCAGGAGGCCAGGTGGCCGGCGGTGGGGAAGCGGCTCATGTCGATGCCGATCTCGGCGATGAGTTCTTGGGCGGCGATGGTGCCGACACCGATGATCTCGTCGAGTTGAGCCACCGCGGCGGCATACGGGGCGATCTTGTCCTCGATCCGGCGGGAGATGGCCTCGATTCGAGCGGTGAGGTCATCGACTCGATCGGTCATCATCTGGCATAAGAAGCCGTGCTCATCGGTGAAGTGACCGGTGAGCGCTTCTTGCAGCAGGGGAATCTTCGAGCGCATCGGACCGCGCGCCATCGCGGCCAACACCTTGGGATCGCGTTGTCCGCCGATCAGTGCGGCCAGCATCTCGCGGCCGGAGACGCCGAAGATGTCACTGATCACGCTGGACAGCTTGATCTGGGCGTCTTCCAGCAGCTTTTCCACGCGCTGCTTCTCGCGGGTGCGTTCACGCACCAGGCTGCGCCGGTAACGGGTCAGGTCGCGTAGCTGGCGGATCGGTTTGGGGTGCACCAGGCTGGGCCGGCACATGCCTCGTTCGACGACCTTGGCCAGCCAGACTGCGTCCAACTTGTCGGTTTTCGGGCGGCCGGGGACGTTCTTGACGTGTTTGGCGTTCAGCAGCCAGCAGGTGAATCCCTCGGCTTCCAGCAGGTAGTAGACCGGCTTCCAGTAGTCGGAGGTGGCCTCCATCGCCACCAGGGTGACGGTTTGGCAGCGCAGTCAGTCGGCCAGGGCGAGCAGGGAGGCGGTCAGCGTGGTGTACTCGCGTACCTCCTGGCGGCGTCGTGCGGGTTTGTCGTCATGGGGTACGCGCACGCACACGACCAGGCCGCTCTTGCCGATGTCGATCGCCGCGACTCGCTCCACCAGTTCCAGCGGCTCATCACTTTCCTGCACAGGTGTCCCTCGTCTCCTCCGTCGTGGGCAAGGTGGTTGCCCGGGGAGCCGGTAGGGGAAGGATCAAGAGCCGGGCTCTCGTGCTCGAAGCGACAGTTCAGGGCCCCTTGGGCGGCTCCCGGCGTCAGACTGAAAACCGGCCTCGACCAGGCACCAGGCGGACTCGACGTCGGCGGGCAACCACCCCCGATTTTCATGCCCGCAGGGCGTGCGCAGCCACATCAAAGACTGAAAAGCGGAAGGTCGTATTTCTGTTTGCTGAGGCGTGGCGACACGGGTCCCTCCAGATCCCGCGCCGCCACGCCCGTCTCACCGGGCTCTTCCGGACAGCAACGCCGTCCAGATCGCCCGAGCCTCATTGATTGGCCAGGAAAAGGTCTCTTGGACCTGGTGGCCGCTGTCGAGTTGGATGGTTCGCCGGACGAACGCCCGACCGGCGCCTTCGTACAGTTCGTAGACCGTGGCACGGCACCAACAGGTCCAGGCCACCGAGCGCGCCCGCTCAAGTGCTGGGTAGGGCTGCTGCCAGTCCAGCCGGATATGGTCTCGCTGCGGCATTGCCACATGTGGGCTCAGGCACTCATCGAGCAGAGTCACGACGTGCGCTCCGCGACGCCTCCGCACTGGTAGGCCGCTTTGAGGAGCTCTTCGTACCGCTGGGCGACGTAGTGGGCGACGGTGATGGGGTTGTCCACGCCGTAGACCCGGTACAGGCGGCGGCCCGTTTTCGCCGAGGTTTTCCCCGTCCACCAGCGGTAGGCGCGCCCGTCCGTCCAGACAAGGAGATCGGCCCAGACGGAGACCAGGGCGACGCCGTGGCCCTCGTGGACATCGGCCGAGACACCGCAGTGTTCAAGGCCGATCCGCAGGCGCTCAGCAGCCAGGGCCGCCGGGCATCGTTGAGCCGGCCCTTTGCCGGCAATGGCGCTCACGGCTCCAGCTCTTCCTGGTCGCGGAGCTGCTGGGCGAGTTCAGTGACGTCGTCGGCGTCGATTGTCCGGTAAAGGCCACGATTTATCTCTTCGTCGGTGAGGTGTCGGCCATTCGGGGTTGCCCACAAACGACCCGCAGAACTACGCCAAATACACATCCGGGAAATGCTGCCTGGAGGTCTTCCAGAATCACGGGTGTTGACATGGAGTAAGCGTCGTTCCATTTGCGTGACGAACCCACCGCGTTCCAGAGACGTCCAGGACGTTTCAAAGTTAGAGTCGAAAACGTCCTGGACGTCCTCACTTCCCGAAGTGCACCGTGGCCAACGTCCCCTTACACCGCGCCATGCTCGATGCGAAGCTGAGCAACCAGAATCTGGCAGACCGCTGCGAGGTGGACGTTAAAACGGTGGAACGCTGGTTACAGGATGAGGCACGAGTCCCGCACCTCCGGCACCAGTTGGCCGCCGCCGAGGCATTAGGAGTTGATACGTCCGTGTTGTGGCCAGAGGCTATCCGTAACACCGTGAAAACCGGCCCGGATCGAGAGGTTCTGACCGTTTACCCCTATCGGTCGGCGTGCCCCAAGTCGATCTGGCGCAACCTGATCACCTCGGCCCGCAACGAGATCGTCTTCGCCGGATACACCAACTACTTCCTGTGGCTGGAACACCCCAACCTCGCCAAGGTCCTCAAGCGCAAAGCCGAGCAAGGGTGCAAGATCCGGTTCCTGATCGGTGATCCGGACAGCGAGGTCACCCGCCGCCGGGAGGAGGTGGAGAGCGTTCCGTTGACGGTCTCCACCCGCATCCGGATCACCCTCTCGGAGATCGAGCAGGTTCGGGACGTGCCCGGCATCGAGGCGAGGTTCGGAGACGAGCACATCGCGATGAGCGTCTTCCGCTTCGATTCGGAGATGCTCGTGACCCCGCACCTGGCCAAACTCGTCGGTCACGACTCGCCCATGATGCACCTGCGCCGCTACCAGGACGACGGCCTGTTCGACCGGTTCGGCTATCACGCCTCCGAGTTGTGGAGCAACGGGAGGGACGTCTGGGCAGAGGAGCCACGCAAGCCTGCGGAGAGCGCCAGTTCTGGGTGACCAACCGGGTGACAACGCCCCCGGGACGGGAGCGTTTCCGATGGCCGCTGCGTCGCGGTGAGGGCCGGGACACGGCCCCGCCCACGTCGCACCCGGCGCGGATCGGGGCACGGCCCCCTTACACCGCGCGCCGGGGCACGGAACCCGGCCCTCGTGCGCGGTGCGCGTCAGGGCAGGGGTTCCGGCTCCGGGGCGGTGAGCCGCCGGAAAAGCGGGCGCGGCTCGGGAAGACCACTCTCCCCGGCCGTGCACTGCGCGGTGATCCGGGCGGCCGTACCCGGCAGGAACGGCGCCAGCTGATCGGCCAACGTCTCGCACGCCCGGACGAGCGCGGCGAGGACGGCGTCGAGCCGGGCCGCGGCGCCGGGGTCGCCGTCGCGTTCTGCCCGGGCCAGTTCCCAGGGCCGGGTGAGGTCGACGTAGCGGTTGGCCTCGTCGACGATGGCCCAGACCGGCGCGGTGGCCCGGCGGAACGCGAAGTCGTCCAGGGCCGAGCGGACAAGACCGGGCGCCTGGCGGCAGACCGCCTCCAGGGCCTCTCCTCCCGGCGCGCCGATCCCACCGCCTATCCCGGTCCCGACGAGGGGAACGTGCCCGTCGCGGTAGCGGTGGACCATGGCGACGACCCGGTTGACGAGGTTGCCCAGCCCGTTGGCGAGCTCGTCGTTGGCGCGGGCCACGAGCCGGTCGACCGTGAAGTCGGCGTCCCCGACACGCGGCACCTCGCGCAACAGCCACCAGCGGACGGCGTCGGTGCCGTACTCCCCGGCCAGGGCGATCGGATCGGCCGTGCCCCCACCGGATTTGCTGATCTTGCGGCCGCCGACGGTGAGGTAATCGTGTACCACCACGTCCGTGGGCGGTGGCTGCCCGGCCGACAGCAGCACCGCCGGCCAGTAGACGGCGTGGAAGCGCAACACTCCCTTGCCGACCAGGTGGATCCGACGGTCGGCGCCGACCCACCAGCGGCCGTAGTCCTCCCCGCCGGTGCCGTAGTCCAGGGCCGTGATGTAGTTGCCGAGCGCGTCCCACCACACGTAGACGACCTGGCCGGGGTCCCCGGGAACCGGGATTCCCCACCCCCGGGCACGGGTGGTCGACCGGGAGACCGAGAGGTCCTCCAGGCCTCCGGCGATGAAGCCGAGGACCTCGTTGCGACGCTCCGCGGGCTCGATCCTCAGGCGTCCGCCGGCGACGAGGTCGTGGAGCCGGTCCGCGTAGCGCGAGAGGCGGAAGAACCAGTTCTCCTCGGCCACCCGCTGGGGCTCGACACCGTGTTCCGGGCATCGTCCGCCGGTGAGCTCGGCGGGGGTGTAGAACTGCTCGCAGCCGACGCAGTAAAGACCCTCGTAGTGCTTGCGGTAGAGGTCACCGGCATCGGCACAGGCCCGCCAGAGCCTCTCCACGCCCCTCCGGTGGCGGGGGTCGCGGCTGGTGCGGATGACGTCGTCGACCGCGAGTGCCAGCGGCTCGCGCAGCGCGACGAACGCCTCGGCGTTACGGTCGACGAACTCCTGGACGGGAACACCGGCCGCCTCGGCGGCCAGCACGTTCTTCAACGAGTTGTCGTCGGTGCCGGTCTGGAACCGCACCTGCTCGCCCTGTGCCCTGCGGAACCGGGCGAGCACGTCGGCCTGCACGAGCTCCAGCGCGAACCCCAGGTGGGGGCGGGCGTTGACGTAGGGAATGGTGGTGGTGACGTAGGTGTGCGCTGTGGTCATCGGAACCTCCGAAAGAACGGGGGCTCCGGCCGGTGAAACGCGCCGAGGCCCCGTGACAGGGCCTCGGAAACGAACGTCCGTGCGGCGTCAGCGGCCCCGTGAGCGGGGCATCATCACCTGGCGTCCGGACGTGTTCATGCGGTCAGGTTAACACCGCCCCCCGGCACGAGCCGCCGGTTTTACGGCGAACGGCCTCAGCGCGAGGAGGGATCGGGTGCCCCCGCGACGAGCCGCCGGGAATCGCGACACGCCGCGCGGCCCACCTCATGGCCTCGGCGATACCTCCGGCAGGTGATCCGGACCATGCACCGACCATCACCTTCACTTTGAGTGATATTCTCGTTACTCGTTGTAGAGAATCGAGATCGTCGAGAGGATCGTCGTGAAGCGAATCGCCCTCGTCCCCGTCATCTCCGCCGCCCTGGTCGCGGTCATGAGCAGTGCCGCCTACGCCTCGCAGTACGTGGCCTACGAAGGGCCTGGCTTCACCGGCCGGTCGGTGGTCATCGACCGGTGCGGCCCGTCCAACATCCCCTTCCACGGGTCCTACAAGTGGTACGGCGACGGCCAGAGCGGCCGGATGTACAACCAGCCCGACACCCAGGGAGTGACGCACTTCGAGCTGGCGCCCAACCGCAACGCGGAGCAGAGGACGCCCGTCGGCTGGAAGAGCATCTTCATCGTGTGCTGACCTTCGGAAGGCGCGGCCGGAAGCCGGAGCCCATCCGCCTTCCGGCCACACGCCCGCGTCTCCCCGCGTCTCCGCCGCCCGCCTCCTCAGACCGCCTCATTCAGCCGGGAAGCGGCCACGGCCCGCTGCAGGGTAGGTCCATTTCTCCCCGTCCAACGATCCCGCCGCGGCTACCGGTTACCTCGCCGATTCCATGATGGCGAGCACCTCCGGCATCATCTCCCGGTAACCGGCGCCTTGCTTGACCCGCGCGCTGAAGTTCTGGGCTTCGTGCGTCGTCGGCAGGACGCCCACGAGCAGCATCGGCAGGAACAGGCGACGGGCCAGCAGTTCGGGACCGGAGACGGCGTGGGGGCGGCGCAGGACCGAGACGTTCACGCGGACCGCATGCTCGTTCAACCGGGGCACCCCCGGCCGGTCGGTCTCGATCGCCGCGTAACGGAAACCATGGGCGAGGTCACAGGGGTCGCAGCCGACCGGCCCGCGGCTCAGAACCCCATGACACTTCGGGCACACCATTTTGTCGAGCGCGGCATCGACCACCCGCCAGTCGTGCCGGTCCGGCTCATCGACGACCATTTCTCCGACGGCCATCGCCTCGGCGGGAGAGATGGGGCCGATTTCCGTGCGCAGGAACTCCTGCCAGCCTTCCTCGACGATGTCGTCCACGAGTGCGGCGCAACGTGCGCAGTCCGGGGCGCCACCGTATTCCCAGCAGTCACAGGCCGGACATATCCTCAGCGGGTCACCCACTGCTGGCCGCATCGCTTCTCCATGCACATAGACCGCGTCCACCGACGTTTTGCCCCTACCAGTGTGGAGTACGGGGCTCAGCTGGATTTCGCGCGGAGGAGGCCCCGGAGCCCCGCCAGCCCGTACACCTTGAAGAAGGTGCGCAGGACCGCCACGTTGGGACGATCGCGGCAAATCCGCACGCCGTCCGGAACACGGTCCAGGAAGACCTCGAGTTCTGCGACGTGGTTGACGTCGCCGGTGGGGTTGTTCGGGTTGCAGACGCGGATCATGCAAGTGCGGTCGGTGATCAGGTCCGCCATCGCCCGCAGGTCCTGTCCCGCTCGGTTCCGGCCCCCGTAGGGAGACTGCACCTACGGGAGCCGGACGTACCGGCGATGTCTTTCCTGGAGTGGCCGAGGGGCGAATCCATGCCGCGAGGTGGTGGGACAGGGTCAGATGCGCGCGCCGACGTCGGCGCCGTTGGAGGGGCGCAGGAAGGCCGAGGACGGGATCGAGCCGTCCGCCGCGCGGGGTCCGGTCATCGTGCTCGGGTCGGTGCTGGTGAAGGTCCAGGTGCCGCCGAGGTTCCAGGAGTTGCCCGAGCCGGAGGAGGAGGAGCCGAGCGAGACCTGCGTCGCGTTCGCCACCGACAGGTTCTTGGTGAGGGTGGAGCTGGAACGGGCGAAGTTGAATCCGGTGCCGCCGTTGCGCCACGCGGTGTTGCGGTCGGCGGTCAGCCGGCCGGGGTTGCCGTTGTCGAT
This sequence comes from Streptosporangium sp. NPDC049046, assembly GCF_040649155.1. Classification (NCBI taxonomy): domain Bacteria; kingdom Bacillati; phylum Actinomycetota; class Actinomycetes; order Streptosporangiales; family Streptosporangiaceae; genus Streptosporangium; species Streptosporangium sp. NPDC049046. Next base: position 39,352 of record NZ_JBEZEZ010000004.1, read on the forward strand.
GAAGCCTCCGACCGCGTTGTCGAACGCGAAGGAGTTGCGGATCACGTGGCCTGCCTGCGGGTCCGTGGCACCTCCGCCGAGTTTGAAGCCGTTGCCGTCCCCGGTGTAGTCGGGCAGGTTCCACCGGTTGAACCCGTTACCCCACGCCACCGACGACTCCACGGTGACCGGGGACAGGAACATCCAGAAGTCCAGGCCGTCGTCGGAGTTGTTCCACAGCCGGGCGCCGCGCACCACGTTGCCGCTGCCCGAGCCTTCCTTGATGGCGAGGCCGTCGGCGCTCTCGCCGTTCTTGCGCGGGTCGCGGTTGCCGTAGGCGTCCAGGTTGATGATCTGGTTGTTACCGGAGGCGCCCTGAAGGTGCAGGCCCGACTCGTAGTTGTCCCGGGTGATCAGACGGTCGAAGACGTTGTTGTTGGTGTCCAGGCCGAAGATGCCGTACGGACCATGGATGATCTCCAGTCCGGACAGGCGCCACCAGTCACCCTCGATGTGGATGGCGCCCCGCTCGGGGCGGGGGATGGAGGAGCCGACCGCGCCGGGCGTGTAGGGCATGTTCTCGCCGTCGAGGATGACCTTTTCGCCGTTGTGGTTGCGCATCGTGATGGGCTGAGTCGGCGTACCATCCTTGAGGATCTGGATGTTGGTGTTCGGCGCGTAGGTTCCACCGCGCAGGACGATGGTGTGGCCGGGCTGGGCCAGGTCGACCGCCCGCTGGATGGTCTTCAGCGGCGCGCCGAGCGTGCCGGGATTGGCGTCGTCGCCGTTGGTCGCCACGTACAGTTCGTTGACCGGTTGTGGCCCGCCCCCGGTCTCGACGTCGAGGTAGTCGATGTTGGGCAGCCCGGCGGAGGTGGTCGGGGTGAGCCGGATGGTGTTGCCGCCCGCGTTGACCGGCACGGTCAGGGTGCTGGTGACCCAGGCACTCCAGGCGCCGGTGCCTTCGAACGACGGGGCCGCCACCGTGGATCCGTTGACGATCAGGCCGGCGGGCCTGGCAGTGGTCGTGCCGTTGGCGAAGCGGATCCCCAGCGTCGCGACACCGGCCGCGGAGGCGTTCACGGTGAACTGGGCGTAGGCGCCGGTGGCGTTGTCTCCGTTGCAGAAACCGCTTCCTGAGTAGCCGGTCCAGTTGGAGTCGATGGTGCCGGTGCAGGCCGCGGGCGAGGTCTCGGCCTCATGGCGGGTGGGCGCGGCGTGCGCCGCGTTCCCGGACAGCGCGACAAGTACGCCGGCGAGCAGGCCGGCACACGCGAGGAAGGGCGTCGGGCGCATCGTTGGTCTCCAAGATCGTTGTAACGTCGGCCGACGGTTGGGAACGAGACCGCCGCGCGTTGATCCTTCCGGTGCTCCGGCCGGGATCCGGCGACGACCACGACGCGAGAAACCGTCACCGTCGCACGCCGGGCGATCGGTGTGGTCTCGCGGTCGCGGTCGTCGTCTTCGAAGGCCCGGGTAGGCGGGTGTGTGAGGACCCGCCTACCCGGGGGTTTTCTAGCGGCGGGTGATGTTGGACTCCGAGTACAGGCAGTTCGTGCCGTCGGGTCCCTCACCGATCTTGCTGGGCTCGCTGCCCTTCGGCACGCCCTTGTAGCGCTCGCAGATGGTGGTGTTGCCGTAGACGGTGATCCGGCTGAAGCGCGCGGTGTCGCCCCAGTTGGAGTTGATCCCGGCCAGAACCTTCGTGGAGCGGGCGGTGATGCCGTCCATCACCACGTGGCGCGTGTAGGAGCTGGAGCAGTTGCCGCAGGCCCGGTACAGCTTGCCGGAGCTGTGCACCTGGAAGTTCCTGATCGTGAGCGTGCCGGCGCCGTTGTGCTGGAAGACCTTGTCGGCGCCGGACTTGGCGCCGCCGCCGTCCACCAGGTAGGTGGCCGAGGAACTGGAGGACTTGAACGTCGCGGCGTCCTCGCCGACGTCGTTCCACCACACGTTGCGAATGGTGCAGGAGCCCTCGCAGTGGATGCCGTCACCGGCCGGGGCGTCGAGGATGACGTTCTGGATCGTGCCGCCGTTGGCCACGACGAACATCGGGTCCTGGCTCTCGCCCTGCCCTCCGTCGCCGATGCCGTAGTAGCGCTTCATGCCGCCGTCGAAGAACGTGCCGGCGTTGCGGGTGGTGGTCTGGTGCACGCTGCCGGTGTCCGAGGGCCACGAACCGCTGCCGTCACCGTTGCCCGGGGGCGGCGAGGTCGGGGTGGGAGACGGGGTGGGGTTCGGAGGCGGCGTGCCGCCGGCGGTCCGGAACGTCCACTGTTTGGTGGCCACCGAGTCGCAGGAGTTCTGCTGCAGCAGGGCGCCGGAGGAGGTGGAGTTGTCCTGGACGTTGAGGCACTTGCCACCGTTGGCGTTGACCACCCGGTAGTTGGACCCGGAGGCGGTGAGCTGCCAGGTCTGCGACGCGGCCCCGGTGCAGGACTCCTGCTGGACCGCCTTGCCTGCGCTGGTGGAGGCGTCCCGCACGCCGAGGCACTTGCCGCTGTGCGTCGCCTTGATCTGGTATCCGCCGCCCGAGGAGGTGAGCGTGAAGACCTGTCCGGCGGCGTTGGTGCACGTGTTCTGGGCCAGTTGCACGCCGTCGCCGGTGCTCTGCCCCGGTACGGCGGCGCACAGGCCGCTGCCCGCGTTGGCGAGCGTGTAGTTGCCGTTGGAGGGGGCCGCCGAGGCCGGGGTGGAGAGCACGGTCACCAGCCCGCTGCCCGTCACGAGGGCGGCGGCCAGCATGACCGCGAGTTTTCGGTCCTTGCGCATCGTCATCTCCAGTTCGGTCGGGGGGTGTGAGCGCTTGGCGGGGTCGAAGCGCGTCAGGGGGTGATCTTCTCGACGGCCACACCTGTGGCGGCCCGGACGCCCTGATCGTCACCGTCCTCGTCAAGCTCCCTTCGCCGGCGGGCACGCCTGCCGGACAGCATGGAGAAGGTCGCCCGCCTTCTGTTGGTAAGCGCTTTCCCGCATGCGTTTGGAGTGAAGCACACGGTGGACGAGGATGAGAAGCCCTGATGGGCGAAAGGCCCCGACGGCTCGTCATCGGGGCAGGTCACCGCGATTTTCCGAGGGCCGCCCACCTCGGGACGACCCTGAAACTTTCATTTCGGGAGGGGTGGGTCGCTCACCGCGCTTGGGTTCTCGCCCTCGAAGGAGTCCGGAGACATCGTCACCGGCGGGCGTCGACGGTGACCGGGTTTCCTCCGGGCCCGCTCGGATCCGATGGCGGCAGGTACGACAGGTATCGGTGCGGGTCCGTTACCGGGGAACGATCGGGAGGGTGATGGAGGAGTCGGGGAAGACGGTCTGGTGCTGGACGACCAGGTCGGCCTCGGTGGAGTCGGCGGAGGTCCGGCCGGTGCCGGGGTTGCGGTCGAAGCGGGGGAAGTTGGAGCTGGAGATCTCGACGCGGATACGGTGGCCGGTCTTGAAGACCTGACTGGTCGCGACGAGGTCGATCTCGTGCACCCCGGAGGCGACGGAGGTCCGGACGATGCCGTCGGTCACGCTCATGGCACGGCCGTCGGGGTGGACGTCGACGAGCTTGGCCGTCCAGTCGGTGGAGACCGCCGAGGTCTCGGCGTGCAGGGTGACACGGAGGTGGCCGGTCACCTCGACATCGGAGGCGAGCGCCTCGGTGGTGAAACAGAGCACGTCGGGGCGCAGCTCGACGTCGCGCTGGTCCTGAGGGCCGATGTTCGTCACGTCGGGGAGCAGGAGAGGGCCACCGGTCGTGGGCACCGGATCGCGGGGGTCGAAGGTGAAGGTGGACGGCGCGGTGTCCGAGGGGGCCTCGGCGGACAGCAGGCCGCCGGTGTGCAGGTAGTAGCGGGTGTCGACCGCGCGAGACAGCGGCCACTCCTCCTCGTCCCGCCAGACGTTGTCGCCCATGACGAAGATCTTCACGGGCGGGCCGGCGTCCTCGCCGCGGAGGAAGTCCAGCTGCCGCTGCGGCAGCATGACCGCCTGCGCCGAGGCGGAGAGCCCGAAGTCCAGGCGGCCGGTACCCGTCGCCTCCGAACCGTGCGACCAGGGGCCGATGACCAGCGGGCCGCCCAGCCGCCGGTGGTTCTCCAGGGTCCCGGCGAGGAACAGGTCGAACCAGCCCGCGACGTGCATCACGGGCACCTCGATCCGGTCGTGCCGCAGGGTCTCGGCCAGCCCTTCCCAGTAGGCGTCACGGGTCGGGTGCGAGATCCAGTCACTCCACCACGGCCCGGCGGGGACGTCGCGCAGCGGCAGCGTTCGCGCGGCGGCGGCCTGGTCGCCCAGTACGGGCAGGAGCGTGCCGAAGCCCGCCCCCACGTCCTGGCCGGCCTCCATCGCATGCGTCAGACCGAGCATCTCCTGCAGCAGCCCCCAGTTCAGCGCCGAGCCGAGCGCGAAGGCCCCACCTTGATACTTCAGCCCGTCGTAGAAGTCGTGCGGGGTCATCGAGGCGACCACCGCCCTGAGCCCCGGCGGGCGGGTCGCGGCGGCCTGGAGCGCGCATCCGGCGAGGTAGGACATCCCGAAGGCCACGACCTCGCCGTTCGACCACGGCTGGGAGGTGATCCACCCGACGGTGTCGTAGCCGTCGTCGCCCTCGTCCAGCCACGGCCGGAACTCCCCGTCGCTGCTTCCGCGTCCCCGGCAGTGCTGGAGCACCACCGCGAAGCCGGCCTCCAGCGCGGGGATCTGCGGTGCCGTCGAGAACGAGCCCGAGCCGTACGGCGTGCGGACGAGCAGGGCGGGGAAGGGCCCGCCGGAGGCGGGGCGATAGACGTCGCCGCGCAGGATCGTACCGTCGCGCACCGGCATCGGGGTGTCGTGCTCGCCGACGATGGAGAGCGGAGGGCGGTTCAGCTTCGGCATCACGAGTTCCTTGGGACGTCCGTCGAGCTTCGGGGATCGTACCGGGGAGCTGATCCCCCTTGATGTACATCATCATGTACACTGACGACATGAAGGTGATGACTATGTCCGAATCACGGGCCAACTACGCCGCCACCCTCGACGCCGTCATCGACGACCAGGAAGAAGTCCTCATCACCCGCCCCGGCGGAGAAGGCGTCGTCATGGTGTCGCAGCGCGAATACGAGTCGATGCGCGAGACGCTCTATCTGATGGCCTCTCCCGTCAACCGCAGAAGGCTGTCGGAAGCGGTCGCCCGGCTGGAGGCCGGAGGCGGCACCATCCGCGAGCTGGCGGATGAGGACGCCACCTCGTGAAGATCCTTTTCGACGAACTCGCCTGGCAGGACTACTGCTACTGGCAACGAGAAGATCGACGCATCCTCAAAAGGATCAACCAGTTGATCGCCGACATAGCCCGAAACGAGAACGAGGGCATCGGCAAACCAGAGCCGCTGAAGTACGAATGGTCCGGCTACTGGTCACGGCGCATCACCTCGGAACACCGGCTCGTCTGCCGTGTCAACGACGACACCATCATGATCGCCGCCTGTCGATATCACTACGAGAAGTAGTGTCCGCCCGGCCAACCCCGCATCCTGCCTCAGCCCCGACGGCTCGTCATCCGGGCAGGTCGGCGCGATTTTTCAAGGGTTGCCCACATCAGGGCAACCCTTGAACCCTCATCCGGGAAAGGCGGATCACTCACCGCCGCGCAGGTCGGCCAGACGCTTGGGCGAGTACTCGATGTCCTCGAAGCGTACGGTGCAGCCGTCGCCGGTGGGGCTCTGCGCGAGGAAACCGACCTCCGGGTCACCGTCGAGCGCGAAGTATCTGATGAGGTTCCAGAAACCGGACTCGTCGGCGACGTGGAAGGCGAAGGCGGAGCCGATGCGGGAGATCCGCAGCCGGATGTCCCGGCCGTCCATGGTCACGGAGTTGCAGTCGTCGGACACTCCGCGGGTGACCACCGAGACGATCGTGGGCTTGCCCTGCGGGGAGAGTTCGAGGCAGAACTTGGCCCACCGGTCGTCGTCGGCGTACAGCAGCAGGACGGCCGCGTCGTAGGTGGACAGCAGGTCGAGCCTGACCCGCGCACTGAGGGTGAAGTCGCCGTCCAGGCGGCCGACGAGGGCGGGGGCGTTGGCGTAGCGGTTCGGCTCTCCGGGGTCGGAGAAGAGGTCGGTGCCCGCCCCCGCGACGATGGAGAGCGCGTCGCCGTCCGCGCTCCAGTCCTCGGGCCGGTTCAGCCAGCGCAGCGGCGTGGGGAAGGCGGGCAGGGAGACGGTTTCGCTCACGGGTGTTCCTCCAGAGGGGTTGCGATCGCGTAGACGGTCGCGATGAGACGGTCGACGGTGTCGGCGTCGCGGACGGTGCAGACCGGATCGGTCCCGTTCCTGACGCTACGGGCGAAGTCGGCCATGAGGGGGAGATGCGGGTTCTGCGGCGGGGGAAGGAACTCGTCGACGGCGACCCCGTCGACGATCCCGCGCACGGTCCCCGAGTCGAGGGGGTCGAGTTCCAGGTGACCACCGTCGAAGAACAGGCGCAGCCGGTCGTGGCGGGCACCGGGCCTCCACGCCGCCTCCAGGCCGGCCGTGGTCCCCGACGGCCAGGCCAGTTCCATCCGGGCGAGGCGCTCGGCGCCCAGGTCGAAGGGCCGCCCGGTCCACGCGGCGGTCACGACCGGCTCTCCCAGCAGCCAGCAGAGCAGGTCCAGACGGTGACTGCCCACATCGGCGAGTACTCCCCCGCCGGAGAGCGCGGGGTCGGTGCGCCAGAGCCTGGGATCGTCGGGGCCCGGGTCGAAAGGGCTGGAGAACTCCACGATCGCGCGGTGTACGGCACGCCCGCGCAGGATCTCGCGCACCCACCCGAGCGCGGGCGCGAGCCGGCGGTAGTAGGCGACGCCCGCGTGGGCGCCGGCCAGTTCGGACACCATCTCACGGTGGTGGGCGATCCCCGGGTGGGTCCAGGCCGGGACATATGGCGATCCGCGCCGGCGGGTGTCCCTCGCGCGAGCCGGGGCCGGCTCGGACGCCGCTCCGTGTCGGCGGTCGATTCCCACGTGGGCCGCGGCCGGCTCGGGCGCCGCCCCGCCGAGCGGTTTCTCCACCAGGACCGGCAGTCCCGCACGCGCCGCCGCGATCGCGAGCGGCAGATGGGCCGCGACCGGTGTGGCGACGTAGACGACCTCCGCCACGTCGAGCAGTTCGGTGTAGTCGGACGTGCCGAAGGCGCCGGACCCGCCGGGAGAGGTTCCGAACTCCTCACAGATCGCCTGGGCCCGCGTGGCGTCCCTGCCCCACACGCAGGTGACGGTCTCCCCCAGGGAGAGCAGGGCGGGAAGGGCCTTCCTGCGGACGATGTCGCCGTATCCGGCGATCCCCCATCTCAGCCCTGGCCGGGACATATGGCGATCTTCAGGGTTTGCGGGGGCGGGGTCTGGAACGGCGCCGCGCTTCCCGCCGGATGAAGGGTGGGACTCTCGGAGAGGCGGTCGAGGGCGTCCTGAAGCCGTTCCAGTGGGTAGGCGGCGCTGAGGATCGCGTCGAGACGCAGTTCCTTGGTGAACGTGGCGGCGAGCCGCTCGGCCACGCGCATCGCCTCGGCCCTCGCGGTGTCGGTCGGCTCGGCGGAGCTGTGTACCCGCAATCCCTTCTTCTCCCACTTGACCATGTCGAAGGTGACGTGGGTGTCGATGTGGTGGGTGCCGAGGAAGACGACGAGACCGTTCTGCCGGACCAGGTCGACGCAGGCGTTGGCGGTGTGCGGGGTGCCGACCGCCTCGATGGCGACGTCGAACTCCCCTCCCAGCTCCTCCGGTACGGCCTGCGGTGACTTCACCAGCGAGGTCCGGTCCGCGCCGAGGAGCACCGAGCGCTCCAGACGCCAGGGGTCCAGGTCGGCGACGGCGATCTCGGCCGCGCCGCGCAACCGTGCGACCCGCAGGGCCATCAGCCCGACCGGCCCCTGCCCCACGATGGCCACCCGATCGCCCAGTCGCACCCCTCGGGTCGCGTGCACGGCCAGGGGCAGCAGTTGCAGGATCGCCCCCTGCTCGAAGGGCACGTCGTCGGGAAGGACGCCCACGCTCACCTCCCTCGCCGCCGCGTACTCGGCGAAACCCGAGGTGAGCGGGGTGCGGACGAACACCCGCCGCCCCGGCTCGACGCGGGTCACCCGCTCCCCCACGGCCTCGACGGTGCCGGCGACCTCGTGGCCGAAGCAGCCGGTCGCGCAGTGATCGCGCAGGCCGAAGTAGTGATAGTAGGCCAGGTCGCTGCGGTTGCAGACGGTGCAGGCTCCCACCCGGACGAGCACGTCGCCCGGCCCGATGGGCGGGACCGGCGCGTCGCCGTCCAGGCGGATGCGATGTCGGCCGACGAGTTCGATCCGGCGCACGTCACTCCTCGTTGTTTCCGGTTTGCGGATGTCCCGTGAACGCTTCGCCCGCCAAGGGCCGTGGACGTCCCAGGGCTGCATCGCCCGCCAGGGACCGTGGACGTCCCGGACCCGTATCGCCCGCCACGGGAGGTGGAGGTCCCGTGAACGCGCCACCGACGAGTTCGCGCCAGAACAGGTCGCCGCCCGGCGTGGCGCCGACGAGCCTGCCGGTCGTGCCGGTGAGCGTGACCAGCCCGGGCGTAGTGCCCAAAAACGCCCACTCGTCATCCCGTGTCCTGACCCGCAGTTCCCCGTCGTGGGTCAGCCCGATCAGCCGTCCCCCCACGTGGGCGAGCGCGGCGAGCCTCGGCCCGTCGCCCGCACGGGTCCACGGCCGCGACCGACCCGCGGCGAGCGGGCGCTGCCACAGTTCGCCTCCGGCACCGGCGGCGAACATGGTCTGGTCGACGGGGGCGATCCCGACCGCCTCCGGCGGGGCGTCGTACAGGTCCTGCCATGGAGCCCGCTCGGTCACCGGCTCGCGGACGACGACGCGCCCTTCGGAGTGCAGGCCGTACAACAGGACGGGTGAGCCCGGTGTCGCCTCTCTCGGCGCGGTCAGGGCCACCAGACCGGGCGCGGGCTCGATCCGCCGCCATCTCAGGTTCTGGGTGCGGTACGGCCTCACCCAGAGATCACCGTCGGTGCGGACGGCGAAGAGACGGTGCTCGCAGGCGGCGAGCGCGAGCGCGGCGGCCCCGTGCCCCATCGGCTCCCACCAGCCGGGATCACCGGCGAGCCTGGCGAGCACGTTGCGGGTGACGCGGTCGAGCACCGGGTCGTCGAGGGCGTCGCCCCAGCCGATCGTGGCCGCGTTGAAGACGGTGCCCGCCCCACGGCGCATGATGCCCATGGTGGCGTGGCCGCCCTGGCCCAGGTGCCGCCAGTGGCGCAGGTCGGCGGTGGCCAGGATGGCGAAGTCGGCGGGAGTGCCGTCGGCGCCGGTCGCCAGCGGGACGCCGTCGACCTCGACGTACTCGGCGGCGTCGGTCTCGTACCCGACCGCGCCCCTGCCGAAGGTGTCGCCGTCGCGCAGTCCCGTGCCCTCGAACACCCAGTGCTCGGCGAAGCGCACCGTGTACGACTCGGACTTCATCGCGTCCATGTCCTCCCAGCAGCCCGCGCCGCGCCGGAAGCTCACGCCGGTCAGGCTGTTCTCCGGCCGGCCCACGGGCGAACCCGACCACTCCACGGTGACCAGGCTCGGATCGGTCGCGGCCATCGGGTCGAGCAGGGCGTCGCGGTGGCACACCATGGTGCGGCCTTCGTCCTCCAGCCGGATCTGCCACCAGCACGTGTTGCCGGCGAAGAAGGCGATGTTGCCTCCGGAGGCCACGAAGGACTCCGCGGCGTCGCGCATCTCCCGGGTCCAGTACTCGTCGTGCCCGGGGATCAGGAGCAGGCGGCGGCCGCGCAGCAGCGTGTCCGGATCCTCGTGCAGGTCCAGGTTGGAGCAGTAGTCGGCCCGGACGCCGTTACGGCTCAGCCACCGGTAGAAGTTGTCCTCCCAGTTGCCCGCGGGTCCGCCGCCCGGCCGGTCGAAGGTGACCCGGCCGGCTCGCTCCGGGCTCTCCGTGGGATACAGGCCCTCTCCCGGGACTCCGGCCCTGTTGTACGCCTGCCAGGTGAGGAAGGGCACCGACACCAGGACCGCCCCGGCGGGTTCCGGTTCGCGGGCCCGGACGACGAAGTAGGTCTCGTCGTCCCCGCTCTCGTCGCTCCCGCCGGCCCGGGCCTCGCCCTCCCGGGTCCCGTCGTCCTCCTCGCCGAGGGTGAACCGCACGGCGTAGAGGGAGCTGGGCCAGCTCTCGGGGACCCGCAGGGTCCACCAGGGCCCGGAGGCGTCCAGCTCGGCCCTGACCTCGCCGGTCACGGCGTCACGAACCCGGGCACGGCAGCCGACCGCGCCGTACCCGCCGCCTGCCGCCGTCTCGCCGGCGGCGATACCGCCGGGCATCGGGTCCTCGGTCGTCGGATCGTCGGGCAGGAGACGAAAGCGCAGCGCTCCGCCCTGCGGCACCGAGGTGCGCGCCGCGTAGGCGCGAACGGCCACGGTCATGCCCTGGGACCTCGCAGGTCGCCGTATCCGCCGGCGACGCTCCAGCTCAGCGGGGCGATGTGGGCGTTGAACGGCACCCCGTCCAGGGTCATCTCCGGACGCGGGTGGGCCAGGTGCAGCAACGGGTCGTCGAACCGGGTGAACCCTCCCGCCAGGCTCAGCCGCGCCACGACGTCGTCGTCCTCGCCGCCCCAGCCCTGGTATCGCTCGTCGAACCCGCCGATCGCGTCGAAGGTCGTCCTTCTCGCCCAGAGGCAGGCGCCCGGCGGTTCCTTCAGCACCAGCGCGCGTACGGCGTCGAGCGGCACGTCGGCCTCGCCGTGCTCGCAGCGCCGGCGGACGGCGGCGGCGGAGGACTCGGGATCGAGGCAGAACATGCGACGGTAGGGCAGGAAGGCCGAGAGTTCGGGCTCGCTCGCCATGCGGTCCAGGTTCCGGCTCAGGAACCGGCGGTCGGCCAGGATGTCGGTGTCCAGCACGCAGATCAGCTCGGGCTCGCCGGGGGTGTCGCGAACCCCGACGTTGACCGCCCAGGACTTGTTGAAGTGCCCGTCGTGTCGCGCGAACACGTAGTGGTCCACCAGTGGTTCGACGGTGTCACGCCAGATGGGCGCCGAGTCGGACTCGACCACGGTGACGCTCACCCGGCCGTCGTGACCGTCCTGGTCGCGCAGGGCGGCCAGGCAGGCCAGCAGGTTGCGGGTGCGGGCACCGCCGACGCGGTCCCTGAAGGGGATGACGACCACCGTCCGCACCCCCGATGCCCCCGGTGTCCCCAGCATTCTCGGCCGTGACCAGGCGGAGGCGTCGGCCACCGACACCTCGGCGGCGGAGCGGTCGGCCGACACGCCGTTGTGGTAGTCCACCAGCACGCGCGCGTCGGCCGCGACGACCAGCTCCCCGAGGCGCGCACGGTCGGCGGGTGAGCGGTCCAGCAGGGGAAGGAGCGCGTTCACCAGCGCGGTCTCCAGCTCGCCGTCCCCGGGGCAGGCGGCGAAGCGGCGCAGGTCCTCCGCCGCGGGCTCTCCGGCCACGAAGTGGGCGAGAGCGGCGGCCACCGCCTTGTAGTGCGGGCCGCTGATCTCCCACCAGTCGGCGGCGACCATGGGAACCGACGGGTCGTTGGCGAGGAAGGCATAGGCGGCCAGCCTGGACCCGAGTGTCCGTGTGTCCGGGAAGGAACCTGGCATTTGGGGTGACGCTATTGGGGTTTCTGTCATGCCGTTTCCCTCCACCTGCACGAACTCCCTCCGGCCGCGCGAATGTCGGACCCCGACGTACCGTATCGTGTCCGAAAATGCCCCACAAGAGGACTTGACCCATTTAGGAGCGTCATTTAGGATCCCGATTTGGGAGCGCTCCCATAGCCCGAATGTCACGATCCCAACCCTAAATCGACCTACTTCAACACGTATCCGAACGACGTTGCCAGCACGCCGAATTTGGCACAAGGACCGGGTTGATCAAATCCTCCTGGTCGATTGGGGATGAAATGTCGAACGAGAGTTACCGGTCGGCGAGACCCACCAACGGGGAGGGCCTGGCGGAGGTCGAACTCGACCAGGCACACGCTCCCGACAAGGTCATGGCTCACGAGGACCTGCTGAGGAAGTTCGTCAATGGGGAGAGCTTCCGGCCCGTCCATATGCGCATCGGCATCATGGGTGCCTGTAATATGCGCTGCAATTTCTGCAACTTCCACTCGCCGAACGAGGAGAATTTCTACGATCTGTTCTCCTTCAAGGACGCGATTCCCACCGACAAGAGCGTCAGGCTCATGCGGGAATTCGCCGAGTCCGGCGGCCGGGCCGTCACATTCTGTGGCAGCGGCGAATGCACCATTCACAAGGGCTATACGGAGATCTGTGATTCCGGGCATGCAGCCGGGCTGCGCATCGGCCTCATCACCAATGGCTCCCGCCTGCACAGGGACGACATCGCCGACTGCGTGGTGAACACCCACACCTGGGTGCGCATCGGCCTCAACGCCGGCACCGAGGCCACCTTCAACGAGATCACCCGGGACCGCGAGCAGACGTTCAAGTCCTTCCTCGGCTCCGTCCGCAGGTTGCGCGACAACGCCGTCGACCCCGAGTTCCGCATCGGGTTCAACTTCGTGATCACTATGCAGAACTACCGGGAGATCACGCAGGCCGCCCTGATAGCGCGCGACTCCGGAGCCCACTACGTACGGTTCGAGCCGGAGTTCTACAGTTCGATGGGCCACGAGACGATCGAGCAGGTCATGGCGGAGGTCTCCGCCTCGCTCGACGAGGTCTCCGCGCTGTCGTCGGAGGAGTTCGAGGTCTCCGTGCCCAAGCTCGACCGGGGACCGATGGACCAGGTGGAGTCCGTCGAGGGCGACTTCGACCACTGCCACTACAGCCGCTTCGTCACGGCCGTCGGAGCGGACGGCCATCTCTACCCCTGCCCCCAGGTCCACCTGAACAGCCGCTACCGCATCGGCAACGTGCTCCAGGACGGTTACCTGAACGTCCTTGAGGGCGGCCCCAGAGCCGAGTGGGAGTCGAGCAACCCGCTCAGGACCGACCTGTGCAAATCCTGTTTCTACCGGCCGCAGAACGAGCTGCTCGAATGGCTGCGCAAGGGGCGGATCAAGCTGGACGACGCACTGAACACCTACCGCGTCGAGGTTCCGCACACGCTCCACGCCGACTTCGTCTGAGATCCGGGGTTCGCGTTGACGTCGATCGACCGGTTCCACCATCTCGGCCATTCTCCGGTCGATTCCGCCCCCGGCTCCCCCACGTCCGACCCCGCCCTCGCCGCCGCCCGCAACGGCCAGGTGCGCAGGGTGGTGGCCCGGCTGGCCGCCACCCGGCAGGTGCGCCTTCGGGTGCGCTCCACCCGCAGGCAGGAGGGCGGGGAGCCGCGGGTGGACCACTACCTCTTCGAGCACGAGGACCGCCGGGAGCTGCGCGCGGTCATGCTGGCCCCGCCGGGCCCGGGGCCGTGGCCGGCCGTGCTGGTCTGCCCGGGGCGCAACGCGACCCTGGAACGGGTCACCGGGCTCCTGCCTCCCGACCATCCCGGGCGCGACGTCGCCGCGCACCTGACCCGGGCCGGTTTCCTCACCCTCACCCTCGACCACGGTCTCGACCGCTGGGCCGAGCCCGCCACGCTGGGCGGGCGCGATCCCGGCGACGTGCTGGACGGCACGCTGCGGCTGCGCGGCGGGAGCCTCCTCGGGGCGATGGCGGAGGACGCGGGAGCCGCGCTCGACTGGCTCGGCGCGCATCCGGACGTGGCACCCGGGCGGATCGGCCTGTTCGGGCACAGCATGGGCGCGGCCGTGGCGCTGCACGCCGCGCTGCTGCGCCAGGAGCCGCTCCCGCTGTGCGCCGCCAGCCACCTGGGCACGTACGAGACGATGATCGGCCGGTCGCTGGCCTGGAACCAGTACGTCGCCCTGCCGTCGATCCTGCGTCACGCCGACCTCCCCGACCTGTACGCGGCGCTCGCCCCCGCTCCCCTGCAGGTCCAGTACGGCACGGCCGACGGACGCCTCGATCCCGGCGACGCCAAGACCGCCGGCGAACGGATCGTGAGCGCCCACCCCTCGGCCGAGATCCTGCCGCTGCCCATGGGCCACGGCACCGGCCTGGCCGAGGCGGCGGACTTCTTCACCCGGTCCCTGGCCGAGCCCGTCACCGACACGCCGGACGTGCCCGCGGCCAGGATCGGGTTCGACGTCCGGGCCCGCCTGGACATCCTGGACCTCGTCGACGACGCCCTCGCCTCCGGGTCCCTCACGCTCGGAACGCGCGGCACCCGGCTGGAGGCGCTCGCGACCGGGGAGATCGGGCGTGGCACGGCGGCGGTGAGCTCGGGCTCCTCCGCCCTGGAGATCGCGCTACGGATCGTCGGGGTCGAGGGACGCACCGTCCTGGTCCCGGCCAACACCTTCTTCGCGACCGCGGCGAGTGCCGTCCGCGCCGGCGCCCGGGTCGACTTCGTCGACATGGAGCCGGACGGTCTCGGCATGGACCCCGACGGGCTGCGCGCCGCCCTCGCCGCCCACGAGGACGTGGCCGCGGTCGTTCCCGTGCACATCGCCGGGGTCGTCCCCGACTCGCTGGCCGAGGTGCTGGCCGAGTGCGACAGGCAGGGGATCGCCGTCGTCGAGGACGCCGCCCACGCCCTCGGCTCCTCGCTGCACGGACGCCGGGCGGGCACCTTCGGCCGGTTGGCCGCCTTCTCCCTGTACCCCACCAAGATCATCACCAGTGGCGAGGGCGGCCTGCTCAGCGCGGACGAGAACGACCTGAGGCGCGTCATGCACCTGCGCGACCACGGCAAGCGCTCCTTCGAGGAGAACCTCCACGACGATCTCGGCAGCAACTGGCGGATGAGCGAACTGCACGCGGCGGTGGGCCTCACCCATCTGGCCCGGCTGGCCGAGGTGCTGGCCGAGCGTACGGAACTGGCCGCCCGGTACGACGACGGCCTGGCCGGCGTGCCCGCACTGAAGCGCCCCGCCGTACCCGCGGGGTGCGCGACGAACCACTACAAGTATCTCGCCCTGCTGCCCGAAGGCGTCGACCGCGCGGCGCTCAAGCGGCACCTCCGCGCCGAGGGGGTACGGCTCGCGGGCGAGGTGTACGACGTCCCGCTCCATCGCCAGCCCTACTTCGCCCGGCGCTTCGCGAACCGGTCCTTCCCGAACGCCGAGGCGTTCACCTCCCGCCACATCTGCCTGCCGCTCTTTCCCGGCATGACGCGAGCCCAGCAGGAGCGGGTCGTCCACGCGCTACGGGACGCGCTGTCGTGACCGGCGAGGCGGTCCTGCCGTTGCTGCGCGCGGGACGGTGGTACCGGTCGATGGACACCGTGCCCGTCCCCGGAGGGCCGTCGCTCTCCCTCGCCCCGGAGATCCTCGTCCGCGACGACGGCGCGCGCCTGCGGGCGCGTCGTGCCGCGACGACCGTTCCCCCCTTCGCCCGGCGCCTGGAGATGCTCCGCGAGGCCGTCGCGCTGTTCGGGCACGGCCGCGTACCCGTCGAGTCCCTCGGCGTCCAGGACGCCGGGGGGTTCGACGAGGCGATGCGCGCCACGGCGGGGCTCCCCTCCGTTCTCGTGCGCCGCTGGTCGGCGATGCTCGGCGAGCGGCTGGAGGAGCTCGTGGCGGACGTGCGCGAGACCGGCGGGCTCACCCTGGTCTCCCTGCCCGCCAACACCTTCACCTGCCTGGAGGGAGTGCTCGAGGCGGCGCTGTCGGGCGCGGCGGTCTGGGTCCGCCCCAGCAGGCGCGAGCCGCTGTCGTCGGCCCGCCTGATCGGTGCCCTGCTGAGCGTGGGCTGGCCGCCGGAGACGCTGGGCTACTACCCGAGCGCGCCCCGGGTCCTGCCCGCGCTGATCCGGGCGACCGACAGGCAGGTCGTCTACGGCGGCGACGGCCTGGCCGCGGAACCGGCGATGGACACGCCGTCCCTCGATCTGCGCGGCCCCGGGCGGGCCTGCGTGATCGTGGGCGCGCGGGAGCCGGTGGATCCCACCGAGCTCGCCTTCCGGATCGCGCGGGACGCGGGCCGGTTCTGCACCTGCGTGTCCACGGTGGTCTGCCTGCGGACGGCCGGGGAAGATGCCGTCGAGCGCGGCAGCGCGGTCGCGGCGGTGCTCGACGGCATCTCCCTCGACCCGCCCGACCCGCGCCTGCCGCAGGCGTCGTGGCCCGAGGCCGACGCCGCGCGCATGGCCGCGTTCGTCTCCGACCGGCTCGCCCCCGGCGGGCGCGTCCTCACCCGGCGGCCGCTCCTGGTCAGGTCGGGCGGGACGACGTTCCTCGCGCCCACCCTCGTCCACGTCGACGACGTCGGCCATCCACTCGTCGGCTGCGAGCTGCCCTTCCCCTTCGCCGTCGTCGTCTCCGCGGACGAGGCGGGAGCGCGTGACGTCGCCGCCGGGTCCCGCTTCGTACACCCGGCCTGCTTCGCGGCCGTTCCCCAAGGAGTGTCGTCCTGAACCCGAGCAGTCATCACCTCCCGGTCGGCTCCCTGCTGGACGCCATGCGAGAACAGATCCCCGCCATGCGCGAGTCCCTCGACGAGTGGACGGCGCGCATGATGAGCTGGCACTTCAGCGAGGAGACCGGCTCACCGTTCTGGCTGGCGCGCAGGAGCCGCCTGCCCTTCGACCCGATCCGCGACGTCACCGACTACGCCTCCCTGCGCCTGTTCGGCCTGTTCGACAAGACCGACCTGCGGGGGGTGAGCGCGCGCGACCTCGTGCCCAGGGGCTTCGCGGGGCGGCCGTTCCGCGTCGTGGAGACCGGCGGGACGTCCGGGCCGCCGTACCGGGTCGTCGATGTGACCCGCGCCGTCTACGACGTGAAGATGTACCGCGTCATGCTGGAGGCCCGCGGCCTGCTCGGCGGCGACATCCTGGCCATGACGCCCAGCGGCCCGCACGCCTACGGGCATTTCGTCAAGCTGCTCGGCGACAGCTGGGGGGCGGCGGTCTTCTCCGTGGACTTCGACCCGCGCTGGGTGAAACACCTGCTTCGCGCCTCCAACGACGGCACCGGCGACGGCGCCGACGCCTACGTCGAGCACCTCGTCGCGCAGACGGCGGACCTCCTGCGGGACGAGCGGGTCAGCCTGCTCTTCACCACCGCCAAACTGCTCCTGTCGCTCGCCCCCGCACTGGACAAGCCCCTCGCCGAGTACGGCGTCCGCGCGGTGTGCACCGGCGGCACCTCCTGCTCCCCCGAGGAGGCGCGCTATCTGCGCGAGGAGTATCTGGACGGGGTCCAGTGGATCGACACCTACGGAAACACCCTCGTCGGGCACGCCCTCCAGGGTGACGCCCCCTCCCCCGAGGAGCCGCACAGCTACCATCTGCCGCCGCCCTTCGCGGTCATGCACGTCGTCCGGCCCGACGACGTCTGGCAGGAGGCCGCCACCGGTGAGCGGGGCCGGATCAGGGCGGTGACCCTCCTGGAGGATCTCTTCCTGCCCAACCTGCTGGAGCGGGACAGCGCCGTCTCCGCTCCGCCGCATCCCTGGTTTCCGTGGCCGGGGGTCGCGCGAGTGGGGCCCTACGAGGCGGAGGACGCCGACCAGATCACCGAGGGGGTCTACTGATGCCAGGAGACAGGCGGGCCGTCTCCTCCAACGGCGTGCCCATCCCGTTCACCGACGAGTTGTTCGCCCCGCTCGCCGACAGCAGCGCGCTGCTCGGCGATCCCGAGGCGCTCAGGCGGCGGTTCCACGACGACGGTCTGTTGCTGCTGCGGGGGTTCCTCGACCGCGAGGCGGTCCTCTCCCTGCGGGCGGCGTACCTGTCGGCGTTTCCCGAAGGTCTGCTCAAGCCGGGGACCACCCCCGAGGAGGGCGTCTTCTCGGGCCGCCCGCCGGAGGGGCTGCCCTCCCACGGGGTGAGGGACCACCCCGCCTACGACTTCGTGCGTACCGAGCGGTTCGCCTCGTTCGCCCGGCAACCGGCCCTGACGGAGCTCGCCTCGACCCTGCTCGGTGGCCCCGTCCGGCTGCTGCCCCGGGGCATCCTGCGCCACTTCTACGCGGGCTCGCTGCGGGCCTCCCGCGCCCACACCGATCACGCGTACATGTCCCAGGGCAGCGACCGCGTCCTGACGATGTGGATACCCGTCGGCGACTGCCCGATGGAGACCGGGGGCCTGGTCTACCTGGAGGGCTCGCACCGGGAGTCCGCGGAGCGGTTCGACCCGGCGCGGCTTCGAACCGATCGGGCCCACGACTCCCGGCCGATCAGCCACGACCTCCAGACGACGGCCCGCGTCGTCGACCGGCGATGGCTGTGGAGCGACTACGAGGCGGGCGACCTGACCGTGCACAACCCGTACGTGGTGCACGCCTCCCTCGACACCGTGACCGACGTCATGCGTGTCTCGGCCGACGTGCGGTTCATCCGCGAGGAGGACGAAGTGGACCCCAGGTGGATGAAGGAGTGGGCCGGCGATGACGGCGCCTGAGAACATGACCGAACCCGCCTCCGGAGGACGGCCTCCCAACGAGCCGCCCGGGGTGGACTCTCCCGCCGGTGAGCCGCCGGGGACGCCTCCCGAAGCGGTGATGTCGCGGGCCGCGGGCCTGACCCGCCTCGCCGCGATGTCGGCGTTCCTGATCGTGGGGATCTCCTACGCCAGCTTCCTGATCAGGGTCCCCTCGCTGAAGGTGGAGCACGGCCTCTCCGCCGGGCAGCTCGGTCTCCTGCTCGTCGTCCCCTCCGTCTCGGCCCTGATCGCCATGCAGCTCGCCGGTGGCCTGGTGGCCCGGTACGGCAGCGCGCCGATCGCCCGGGTGACCGGGGTGGCGCTGCCGCTCTCCCTGGTCGGCCTCGCGCTGGCCTCCGATCCGATCCAGCTCGCCGTCGCACTGGTGATCTTCGGTCTGATCGACGGGCTTCTCGACGTCTCCATGAACGCCCACGCCATCGCGGTCGAGCGCGCTCACAAACGGTCCGTCATGAACCGCTGCCACGCCGCCTGGAGCATCGGCGCGATGATCGCCTCCGTGCTGGGCGGCCTCGCCATCCAGGCCGGCCTCACCCCCATGTCGCACTTCCTGTGGCTGGGCGTGGCCGTGGCCCTCTTCTCGCTGGTCACCGGGCTGTGGATGCTGCCGGCCTCGGCCGACCGGCACACGAGCCGGGAGGGTGAGAAGAAGGTCCGGGTGAAGTGGCGGGACGGGTGGACCCCGCGGGTGCTGATGTTCGGCGCGATGGGCGCCGTCATCCTGATCCTGGAGGGCGCGGTCGGTAACTGGAGCGGTGTCTTCCTCCTGGAGGATCGCGGCGCCACCCTCGCCGTCGCCTCGCTGGGATACACGTTCTTCAACCTGTGCCAGACCGCGGGCCGCCTCGTCGGTGACCGCCTCCACGAGCGGTACGGCGCGCCCGCCCTGGTCAGGGTGAGCGGTGGCATCGCCCTCTGCGGCCTGCTGATGGTCGTGCTCAGCCCGGGGATCGTCGTCGCGATCGCGGGTTTCGCGGTGGTGGGGATCGGTCTCTCGGTCCTGCTCCCCCTCATCTTCAGCGCGGTGGGGCACGGCGGCGCGGAGGGCCTCGGGGCGGCCGCGGCACTGGCCAGGTTCACCACGCTGACCTACTCGGGACTGCTGCTGGGCCCCGTCCTGGTCGGCTGGTTCGCCGAGTTCGTGGGCCTGGCCGCGACCTTCGCCGGGTTGCTCGTCCTGCTGGCGCTGGTGGTGCTCAACGCCAGGTCCACGGGCACGGCGGATCGCAGGGAGAGCCCGCAGGAGGCGTAGCAGGCGACGAGACGGGCTCCAGACGAGAGGGCTCAGACGAGGGAGCGGACGGAGCGGACCGAGCGCGGCGGTTGCCAGCCGGCGGAGTCGACGGCCTCGGGCGACAGGATGTGGTCCAGGACCATGTGGGCGCAGCCGATGATCCCGGCGCTCGGGCCGAGCCGGCTGCGCTCTATCCGCAGGTTGCGGGTGGCCAGCGCCGTCGAGCGGCGGTAGATGACCTCGCGGACCCCCGAGACCATCGGCTGGAAGGTCTCCGCGACGTCTCCGCCGAGAACGACCACCGAGGGGTTGAGCAGGTTGACCGCGCTGGCGACGACCTCGCCGAGCATCCGGGCGGCGTCGCGGACCACGGTCATGGTCTCCGCGTCCCCTGCCCTGACCAGGCTCACCACGTCGGCGAGACTCGTGACCTCGTGCCCCCTGGCCCGGAGCTGACGCAGGATCGCGGTGCCGCTGGCGACGGAGTCGACGCAGTCGATGTTGCCGCAGCGGCACAGGACGCCCCCGCCGTCGCGGACCGGGATGTGCCCGATCTCCCCCGCGGCGCCCAGCGCCCCCCGCAGGATCTCGCCCCCGGCGATCACTCCGGAGCCGATCCTGGTGGACACCTTGATGAACAGCAGGTCGTCGGCCTCGCCCGCGTAGACCTCGCGGTGCTCACCGATCGCGATGACGTTCACGTCGTTGTCGAGGAAGACGGGGGCGGGGAAGCTCTCGGCGATGATCGGCGGGATGGCCACACCGGTCCAGCTGGCCATGATCCGGGCGCTCTCGGTGCGACCGGCCGCGAACTCCACCGTGGCGGGGACCCCCAGGCCGACGCCGCGGACCAGGGAGACGGGGCGGTCGCCGAGCAGCTCGCTCCAGCTCCGCATGACCAGCGGCAGGACGACGTCCGGCCCCTCCTCCACGTCCACCGAGAGGGCGGTGTCGGCCAGCACCTTGCCCGCGAGGTCGCAGACGGCGACCTGTGCGCGGCTCGCGCCGAGAGAGCCGACCAGGACGACCCCGCCTGAGGCGTTGAAGACCAGGCGGGTGGGCGGGCGGCCTCCGGTGGAGGGGCCCTCACTGTCCTCCACGACGAGGCGCCGCTCCAGCAGCTCGGTGACGCGCAGGGACACGGCGGGTCTGGACAGGCCGGTGACACGCCCTATGTCCGCTCGGGTGGCGGCCTCGCCCGAGCGGATGAGGCGCAACACCTCACCGCTGGTGGCCAGCGCGGCAGCGGGACGTCGAGGCATCCGCCAAGTGAATCACACCCACTTAGGAAATGAAAACTTCCTACTTTCTCATCTCAAATTACAAAACTCCGCTTGTGTAGAGCGCAAGATCTAGCTAGTGTCCGATCTATCCCCAAATTCGATAGATCATCACGGAGAGTTCCCCCGATGTCCGAGACCCCGCAACCCGCCGACCTCATCGTCTTCGGCGGCACCGGCGACCTCTCCATGCGGAAACTCCTCCCGGCGCTCTACCACTCCGACCGGGACGGACGTCTCGCCCCCGAGACCCGCGTGATCGCGATGTCCCGCGGCGGGCTCGACGACGCCGACTTCCGCGGCAAGGTGGACGCCGCGATGCGCGGCTCGGTGCCGCAGGACGACCTCGACACCTGGCGGCGCTTCCTCGGCCGCCTGCACCACGTCACCATCGACATCAGCGGCCAGGACCCCACGGGGTGGACGAGACTCGCCAGGACGCTCGACGGGCACGAGCGCCGCGACCGGGTGTTCTACCTGGCCAGCCCGCCCATGACATTCGGCCCGTTCTGCCGCGAGGCGCACCGCGCCGGCCTGGTCACCCCCGCCTCGCGGGTGGTGCTGGAGAAGCCGCTCGGACGCGACCTGCGCAGCGCGATGCGGATCAACGACGAGGTCGGCGCCATCTTCGACGAGCGGCAGATCTACCGCATCGACCACTACCTGGGCAAGGAGACGGTCCAGAACCTCCTCGTGCTCCGGTTCGCCAACGCGTTCCTGGAGCCGATCTGGAACTCCCTGTGGATCGACCACGTCCAGATCACCGTCGCCGAGACCGTCGGCACCCCCGGCCGTCGCGGCTACTACGACCACGCCGGCGCGCTGCGCGACATGGTGCAGAACCACCTGCTCCAACTGCTGTGCCTGGTGGCGATGGAGCCGCCGTCGCGCAACGACCGCGAGTCGATCCGCGACGAGAAGGTCAAGGTCCTCCAGGCGCTGCGGGCCATCACCGGCGGCGAGGTGGACCGTTTCACCGTGCGCGGCCAGTACACGGCGGGCGAGTCCGGCGGCGTCCCGGTACCCGGCTACCTCGACGAGCCCGACAACACCGCGCCCACCGACGACTCCCGCCGGGTGGAGACCTTCGCCGCGATCCGCGCCGAGGTGAGGAACTGGCGCTGGGCCGGGGTTCCGTTCTACCTGCGTACGGGCAAGCGCATGCCGCAGCGCTGCTCGGAGATCGTGGTGCAGTTCAAGGACGTGCCCCACTCGATCTTCCCCGGCAGCACGCCGAACCGGCTCGTGCTGCGGCTGCAGCCGAGCGAGGGCATCCAGCTGAACATCATGGCCAAGGAGCCCGGCGCGGGCGAGGTGGCGCTCAAGCCCGTCCCGCTGAGCCTCAGTTTCGCCGAGACCTTCACCGGCCGGGTGCCCGAGGCCTACGAGCGGCTGCTCATGGACGTCCTCGCCGGCAACCCGACCCTGTTCATGCGGCGCGACGAGGTCGAGGCCGCCTGGCGGTGGATCGACCCGATCCTCGACGAGTGGGAGTCCAGGGGAACCCCGCCCGAGCCGTATCCGGCGGGCAGCGCGGGACCCGCCACGGCCCACGAGCTCGTCGGCCGCAGCGGCCGCGTCTGGCACGAGGAGGGGGCGGAGTGAGCACGCGAGCCGACCGCCCTGCCCGAAGCGACCATCCCGGCAACGATGACGCCGACCACGATCGAGGAGTCCGGATGCACCCCGTGATCCAGGAGGTGACCGACCGTCTGGTCGAGCGCAGCCGCCCCAGCCGCACCGCCTACCTGAACCGGCTTCACGCCGAGGCCGAGGCGGCCCGCCTGCGCGGCCCCGCCAGGGCGAGCCTGGGCTGCGCGAACCTCGCGCACGGCTTCGCCGCCGTGGGCGAGAGCGACAAGCGGGACCTGCGCGCCAACGTCAAGCCCGGCGTGGCGATCGTGTCGAGCTACAACGACATGCTGTCGGCGCACCAGCCGTACGAGACCTACCCGGCGATCCTCAAGGCCGCCGTCAGGAAGGCCGGCGGCGTCGCGCAGTTCGCCGGGGGCGTGCCCGCGATGTGCGACGGCGTCACGCAGGGCCGGGCGGGTATGGAGCTCTCGCTCTACAGCCGCGAGGTCATCGCGATGGCCACCGCGATCGCGCTCTCGCACGACATGTTCGACGCCTCCCTCATGCTCGGCGTCTGCGACAAGATCGTTCCCGGCCTGCTGATCGGGGCGCTGCACTTCGGCCACCTGCCCGCGGTGTTCGTCCCCGCCGGACCGATGACCTCCGGCCTGCCCAACAAGGTCAAGGCCCGCACCCGGCAACTGTTCGCCGAGGGCAAGGTCGGCAAGGGCGAGCTGCTGGACGCCGAGGCGAAGTCGTACCACTCCCCCGGCACCTGCACCTTCTACGGCACCGCCAACTCCAACCAGGTCATGATCGAGGTCATGGGCCTGCACCTGCCGGGCTCGACGTTCGTCAACCCGCGCACCGAGCTGCGCGAGGCCCTGACGAAGGCCGCGGGCAGGCGGGCGGTCGAGCTGACCGCGCACGGCTCCGAGTACACCCCCGTCGGCGAGGTCGTCGACGAGAAGGCGATCGTCAACGCCTGCGTGGCACTGCTCGCGACCGGCGGCTCGACCAACCACACCATGCACATCGTCGCCATCGCCGCGGCGGCCGGCATCGAGCTCCTGTGGGACGACCTGGCCGCGCTGTCGAAGGCGGTGCCGCTGCTGACCCGCATGTACCCCAACGGCCACGCGGACGTGAACCACTTCCAGGCCGCGGGCGGCATGCAGGTGCTCATCGGCGACCTGCTGGACGCCGGACTGCTCCACCGCGACGTGCTCACGATCGCCGGGCGCGGGCTGGACCACTACCGCTCGGCCGCCGAACTCAAGGAGGGCGAGCTGGTCTGGCAGGAGCGCACCGAGGGCAGCACCGACCCCGACGTGCTGCGCCCGGTCTCCGAGGCGTTCTCCGCCGACGGCGGCATCCACATGCTCGACGGCAACCTGGGCCGCGCGGTCAGCAAGGTCTCCGCCGTCAAGGACGAGCACCTCGTCATCGAGGCCCCGGCCAAGGTCTTCGACGACCAGCTTCAGCTGCTGCGCGCCTTCGACGCGGGCGAGCTGGACGGGCAGGACTTCGTGGCGGTCATCCGCTACCAGGGGCCGAGCGCGAACGGCATGCCGGAGCTGCACAAGCTCACCCCGCCGATGGCGGTGCTGCTGGACAGGGGGCAGCGGGTGGCGATCGTCACCGACGGCCGCATGTCCGGCGCGTCCGGCAAGGTCCCCGCGGCCATCCACCTGTCGCCCGAGGCCGCCGACGGAGGCCCCATCGCGCTGGTGCGCGACGGTGACCCCATCCGCCTCGACGCCGCCGCGGGCACCCTGGAGCTGCTGGTCGACGCCGAGGAACTGGCCGCCAGACCCCTTCAGGGCGCGCCGCTCACCGACGCCCAGTGGGTCGGCACCGGCCGCGAGCTGTTCGGCGCCTTCCGCCGCGCGGCGGGCCCCGCCGAGCGCGGCGCGGGCGTCTTCGCGCTGAACGGCCACGCCGAGGCCGTCGCGAACGGCACCCGCCCGGCGACCGCCCAGAGCGGGATCCGGGCGTGAGCGCGCACATCGTCTCCTTCACACGGTCCGCGAAGGAGATCTCGTGAGCCTTCCCTGGCTCGTCGCCGACATCGGCGGCACCAACGCCCGGTTCGGGCTGGTCACCGAGCCCGGTGGACAGCCCGAGGCGGTGGCCGTGCTCGCGGGCGCGGAACACGATGGCCTTCCCGAAGCCGTAGCCGCCTATATCGCAGATCATGCGGGCGGAGTTCAGCCGGGAGCCGCGTGCGTCGCGATCGCGGGGCCCGTGGAGGGCGACTGCTATCGGCTCACCAACTCCGGGTGGACCGGGTCGGTACGCGACCTGGGCATCCCGAACGCCTGGCTGCTCAACGACTTCGAGGCCCTGGCCGCGTCCCTGCCGTACCTGCGGGGCGACGACCTGGTCTCGCTGGGCGGTCCCGAGCCCTCGCACGGCGTCAAGGCCGTGCTCGGGCCGGGGACGGGTCTCGGCGTGGGCGGTCTGGTGCCCTCGGCCGAGGGATGGGTGCCGATCCCCGGGGAGGGCGGGCACGTCACGGCGCCCGTCCTCGACAGGCGGGACCACGAGATCGTCCGGGCACTGCGCGGAGACGGCCTGGAGCACGTGGTGGCCGAGCACCTGCTGTCCGGGCCGGGGTTGTCACGTCTGCACCGGGCCCTCGCGCTCGTCCACGGAACGGACGCGCCGGCACTGTCCGCCTCCGACATCGTGGCCCGGATGGACGACTCACTGTGCGCGGAGACCGTCGAGGTCTTCTGCGCCATGCTCGGCACCTTCGCCGGGAACGTCGCCCTCACCCTCGGCGCGCGGGGTGGCGTCTACCTGGGCGGCGGCGTGCTGCCGCGTATCGTGGACCGGGTCCGCTCCAGCGACTTCCGCCGTCGCTTCGAGGCCACCCCGACCCTGAACGACTACCTTTCCGACATCGCCACGGTGCTGATCGTGGCCCCTCAACCCGCCCTCACCGGCGCGGCGGCCTGGCTGAGCCGGCGCCTGTCCACCATGGAGTTCGCATGAGTCTGCTCGACATCGCCCCGGTCGTCCCGGTCGTCGTGATCGACGATCCGGAGACCGCGGTCCCCCTGGCCCGAGCCCTGGTCGCGGGCGGCCTGCCGGTCATCGAGGTGACCCTCCGCACCACCGCCGCCCTGGACTCCATCACGCGCATCGCCGCCGAGGTCCCGGAGGCGGTGATCGGCGCTGGCACCATCCGCACCCCGGCCGACGTGGCGGCCTCCGTCGCGGCCGGTGCCAAGTTCCTGGTCAGCCCGGGAACCACCCCGGGGCTGGTCGACGCCATGGAGGTGAGCGGGGTGCCGTTCCTGCCCGGTGTGGCGACCGCCTCCGAGGTCATGGCGCTCGCCGACCGCGGGGTGACCGAGATGAAGTTCTTCCCCGCCGAGGCCGCCGGCGGTCTGCCGTACCTGAAGGCACTCGGCGGCCCGTTGCCGCAGGTCACGTTCTGCCCGACGGGTGGCATCAAGCTCGCGACGGCCCCCGACTATCTCGCGTTGCCGAACGTCGGGTGCGTGGGCGGCACCTGGCTCACCCCGGCCGACGCGCTCGCCGACGGCGACTACTCGCGCATCGAGAAACTGGCCGCCGAGGCGGCCGCCCTCCGCTGACTCCCCCGTCCCCGCGAATCCTCCCGGGTGCCGGCCCTGGAGAAGCGGACTGAACCGCGCACGGACCCCACGCGTATCTCGCGGCGAAAGGCACTCCCTCACAGAGGAGCCATGAATGCGAGTACGCACCGTCACGATCTGCGCCACGGTCCTGGTCATGGGCGTCGCCGGTACGGCGTCCGCCGGGACCCATCAGGCGCGGGCCGGAGCGAAACAGGCCGGGACCGCGAGCGGCCCCGAGAAGGCCGGTCAACAGAGCCTGCGAAAGCATTTCGCGGTCACCAACCTGGTCTCGGACGTCAGCGGACGGGCCGCGGTCACCGACCCCGCGCTGGTCAACCCGTGGGGACTGGCGATGGGCAAGACCCTCTGGGTCTCGGCCACGGGCACCGGCCTGGCCACCGTCTACTCCGGCGGCGCGGGCACCGTGAAGCAGGAGAAGACCCAGGTCCGCGTCCCCGGCGGCAGGCCCACCGGGCAGGTCGTCAACATGGGCGAGGAGTTCGTCGTGAAGGGGCCCGGTGGTTCCGGGCCGGCCACGTTCATCTTCGCCAGCCCCAGCGGGGCGATCACCGGCTGGAACGCCGAGGCCGACCCCGACGACGCGATCATCAGCGCGTTCGTCAAGGGCGCCGACTTCAAGGGCCTCGCCCTCGCCCAGACGAACCGGGGGCCGATGCTGCTCGCCGCCGACTTCGCCCGCAACCGGATCCACGTCTTCAACGGCGACTTCGACCGGATCTCGATGGGCCGCCGCGCGTTCCAGGACCCCGGCCTGCCGGAGAACTACGCGCCGTTCAACGTGGAGGTCGTGGGCAACTCCGTGCTCGTCGCGTATGCCAAGCGCGACCCCGAGACCGGCAAGTCCGTGGCCGGGCAGGGCAAGGGGTTCGTCAGCCAGTTCAACGGCTCCGGCCGGTTCCTCGGCCGCTTCGTCGCGCGCGGAGCCCTCAACGCCCCCTGGGCGATGACGCTGGCCCCGAAGAACTTCGGCAACCTCTCCGGCGCCCTGCTGGTCGGCAACTTCGGCGACGGCCGCATCAACGCCTACAACCCGCGCAACGGCCGCTCGCTCGGCCCGCTGCGCTCCTCCGACGGCAGGCCCATCACCCTCGGCGGCCTGTGGGACCTGGAGCCAGGTACCGAGACCGTCGGCGGCACGAACTCCCTGTGGTTCAGCGCGGGCAGCGACGGCGGTACGCACGGCCTGCTCGGCCTGATCAGGCCTGGCGGAGCGGCCACCTCGACGACCTCTCCCACGGGCGGTTCCTCCCCCACGCCCTCCTCGCACCCGAGTTCCCACAACTCCGGCAACTCGAACAACTCCGGCTCCAACAACTCCGGTTACAACTACTGACGGACCACCGACGGGCGTCAGGCCCAGGGCTTTCCCGGCGGCGCCGGCACCCCTGCACCAGCGGACCACGAGGCCGAGCCGGCAGATCGGCCCGTACGGATCGCGGGAGGGGTGCCGGCGCCGCGGCGCGTCCGGAAGAGTCACCCTCCATGAACGCGAGATCGCCCGCTTTCCTTTAACCTTGAACGAACGAGGGGAGTACTTCCCAAAGACCGACCCGGTCAGTACGGACGCCCTGTGGCGTCCCCGGACGGTCGCCCGCGAGCCGCGGGTGAAGGAGACCTCGAATGGCCGAGCGCATTCGAGGAGCGAGCATGCCCCCTGACACCCCCTCCCCCTCCGGGCGCCGTCCCACCGGTGTCTCCCCCGGAACGCGGGACACGGCATGAGTGAAGCCCCCCACACCAGCGAGGTGCACGTGATGGCCACCACACCGGCCAGCGGGCCCTCCGCCGGGGATCTGCGCTATCCGGCCGGATCGCTGGTGCTCCTCGCGGGGATCCCCGGCGCGGGCAAGAGCACCCTGCTCGACCGTCTGTACGGGCTGCGCGGCGACGAGAGGGAGCCGGTGCGCGCCGGTGACGCCTTCGTCATCGACTCACGCCAGTCCCGCAACTGGTGGGCCCCCTACCTGGGACCGATCCCGCAAAGAGCCCGCGTCCCGCTCGTGCACACCACCCACGCGGTGCGGATCGCCCGCGCCATGTGGAAGGGGCACGCCGTCGTCGCGCACACCCGCGGCACATGGCCGCACATCCTGTACGGGTTCGCCTGGCTGGCCCGCAGGGCCGGTAACGAGGTCCACCTGATCCTGCTCGACGTGGAGCCGAGGCTCGCCCGCGAGGGGCAGCTCTCGCGCGGCCGGGTCGTCACGAGCGCGACCTTCGCCCGGCACTGCCGCCGCTGGCGGGTGCTCGTCGAGCGTGCTCGCGGCGGCTCGCTCCCCCCCGCGGCGAGCGTCACGATCCTCGACCGTCCCGCCGCGGACCTGCTTCGGACCATCCGCTTCGACGGGCGGCCCTCCGCCCGGCGGGACGGATGACTTTACCTTCGCCTGGCTCTGCGCCTCGTCCGGCCAGGGCAGGTACACAGCGACCGGAAGGAAACCGATGACCGACGTACTGGCTCTCGCCCAGGAGCATCTCAGCCTCGCCAGGGCGAGCGCGCACGGCCGCAGCGCCCACACCTACCTCAACGAGGGCACCCTGCGCCAGGCGGTCATCGCGCTGACCGCCGGGACGGCCCTCGGTGACCACGAGGCCGCGCCGGCCGGTAGCCTGCACGTCCTGATGGGGCGGGTACGGCTCGTCGACGACGAGCGGACCGTCGAGCTCGGCGAGGGCCACACGGCCCCGATCCCGCAGCGGCGGCACTCGCTGGAGGCCGACGAGGAGTCGGTGGTCATCCTCACCAGCGTCGTCAACATCGGCGACTGAGGAGGTTCACGCCCGCCCTCCTCGGGTGGGCACAGCTCTCTCAGGTGAGGGACGAGCACAGGCGCGGGACGGCGGCGCCGATGGGGTCGTGGATCACCTCGTCGGCCAGGTGGTCGTACGGGGTCGGCTCGGCGTTGACGACGACCAGCCGGGCACCCGCGCGCACCGCCACCTCCACCAGTGAGGCCGCGGGCTGCACCCGCAGCGAGGAGCCGACGGCGAGGAACACCTCGCACTCCTCGGCCGCCTCGACCGCGCGGGTGAGGACGACCGGGTCGAGGGACTGGCCGAACATCACGGTGGCCGTCTTGACGACGCCCCCGCACTCGTGACAGGCGGGGTCGCTCTCGCCCGCGTCGATCCGGTCGATCGCCTCGCGTGTGGTGGAGCGAGCGCCGCAGGCGGTGCACAGTGCGCCGAACATGTTGCCGTGCAGTTCCAGCACCCGTTCGGGCGGCGACCCGGCCCGCTGGTGCAGGCCGTCGACGTTCTGCGTGACGATCCACGCGTCCGGCAGGGCGGCCAGGGCACGATGAGCCGCGTTCGGCTCGGCCTCCCACGCGGGGTTGTCGCGGCGCATCAGCCACGAGCGCCGCCGGATCTCGGGATCGGCCATGTAGTAGTCGTAGGTGACGAGTTTCTCGTGGTCAGGGTCCCTGCGCCACATGCCGTTCGGCCCGCGGTAGTCGGGGATCCCCGACTCGGTCGAGATCCCCGCACCCGTCAGCACCGTCACCCTCATGACGAGTGATCCTAGCCAGCCGCAGGCTCGTCCTCGTCGTCGATCAGCAGGAAGTCGGGCCGGTTCTCGCGCCACTCGGGCACGTCCATCGAGTTGAACACCGAGATGAGCTTCTTCTCCTCATAGATGAAGTGCGTCTGCATGATCGCCGACAGCGCCCCCACCTCCTCGCGGACCTTGGCGGCCGTGACCGGGTCCGGTTTCTCCGGGAGGGCTTCGAGGAGTTTCCGCAGATTCCCCAGCAGCCAGTCCAGCTGGTTGTGGTCCGCGCGCAGCTCGGAGAGCACCTTGCGCAGCTCGGGGAACTCCTCGGCGATCATCGGGAACGCGCCCCTGTCCTCACCGGTGTGGTGGCGCGTCAACGCGGTGCAGAAGGAAAGACAGTGGGCACGCAGGTCCCGTGGCGGGAGCCCTTTGCCGTCGAAGTAGTCGTCGACGCTGTCCTGGAGGTCCTCCAGCATCTCGCGAAGCCAGATGTGCACTTCGAGCAACTGGGTGCCCATGGCGGTGAGACGGTCGCCCGCCCCTGAACGTGCGTTCACACTCCTCCTTTTCTACGGGTACTTCCCCGGGAAGCCCTGGGGAGGATGGCGCATTCCGGGTGGTCCTGACGGCGGCCGGAAGCTCAAAGGGGCAGGATGCCGCCGGGCTTGAGGGCTTTCATGGCGATCTGGGAAGTGAGCTTGTCGAGACCGGGCAGGCGGCCGAGCTTCTCCAGGCACAGCTGGCTGTAGGCGTCCATGTCGGGCACCGCCACCCGCAGCACGTAGTCGGGGCGGCCGAACATGCGCAGGCACTCCACCACGTCGTCGATCTCCATCACGGCGGCCTCGAAGGCGGTGACCGTCTCGGCGTCCTGGCCCTCCAGCTCGACGTAGGCGACGACCTGGAAGCCCCGCCCCACGGCCACCGGGTCGATCACGGCACGGTAGCCGGTGATCACTCCGGTCTCCTCCAGGTTGCGGACCCGGCGCAGGCACGGCGAGGGGGTGAGCCGCACCCGTTCGGCCAGCTCCAGGTTGCTCAGCCGCCCCTCCACCTGCAGGAGACCGAGAATTGCGCGATCCGTCACATCCATGACATCGGATGCTAACGGGAGGTCCTCCCCCCGGAAAGTTTGACATCGAATTTTGTTCTACCTGGCATAACCTTGCGGCACTGCAGGAGCGCCGACGACGGGACGACAAACCATGACGATCTTCGCAGACGCCCGTGAGATCTCCCCCGACGACCGCTACCTGCTCGACGAGAGCCAGGTCTTCATGACCGGCACCCAGGCCCTGGTGCGGGTCATCCTCGACCAGATGCGCGCCGACAGGGCCGCGGGCCTGCGTACCGGCGCGATGGTGTCCGGCTACCCCGGCTCCCCGCTCGGTGGCTTCGACCAGGAGCTGGCCCGCTCCCACCGGCACGCCGAGCCGCTCGGCGTCGTGCACCGCCCGGGGCAGAACGAGGAACTCGGCGCCACCGCCGTCTGGGGCAGCCAGCTCGTGCCCGCGCTTCCCCGTCCGCGCACCTCCGGCGTGCTGGGCGTCTGGTACGGCAAGGCGCCCGGTGTCGACCGCGCGGCCGACGCGTTCCGGCACGGCAACTTCGTCGGCGCCCACCCCGAGGGCGGCCTGATCGCGCTCTGCGGCGACGACCCCACCTGCAAGTCCTCCACCCTCCCCTCGGCGACCGAGGGCACACTCGCCACGCTGGGCATGCCGATCGTCCATCCCGGCAGCGTCCAGGAGCTGCTCGACCTGGGACGCCACGCGATCGCGGCGTCCCGGGCCAGCGGCCTGTGGGTCGCGGTGAAGGCCGTCTCCAACGTCGTGGACGCCACCGGCACCGTGGACGTCGGGCGTGACCGGGTCGTCCCGGTCACGCCCGTCGTCGAGTACGAGGGCAGGCCGTACCGGCACGTGCCCGACGCCACCCTGCTCACCCCGTGGTCGCTGGAGATGGAGCGCACGCTCGTCGGCCCCCGCCTCGACCTGGCCCGCGCCTACGCCCGCGAGAACGGGCTCAACCGCGTCACCGCCGATCCCCGCGACGCCTGGCTGGGCATCGTCGCCTCCGGAACCGCCTACCACGACGTCCGCGAGGGCTTCCGCAAGCTCGGCGTCACACCGGAGGAGGCCGGTGTCCGCCTCCTGAAGATCGGCATGCTCTGGCCGCTGGACCCCGAGATCGTCCGGACCTTCGCCCGAGGACTGTCGGAGATCCTCGTCGTGGAGGAGAAGGCCCCGCTGCTGGAGACCTCGATCAAGGACATCCTGTACGGGACCGCCGACGCCCCGCGCGTGCTGGGCAAGCTCGACGAGAACGGCGCGCGGCTCATTCCCCCGCACGGCGCGGTCGACGCCGACCTGGCCGCCAAGGCCGTCGCCTTCCGGCTGCGCCGCAGGGGGCTGACCGACCTCGGCGAACGGGTGGCGAAGGGGCTCTCCGTCATCTCGCGCCCGGCACCGCTCACACTGCTCGCGCCCAAGCGCACCCCCTTCTTCTGCTCGGGCTGCCCGCACAACCGCTCCACCGCCGTCCCCGACGACGCGCCCGTCGGCGCCGGGATCGGCTGCCACACGATGGTGGTGCTCAACCGCGAGGGCAAGGGCACGCTCACCGGCCTGACCCAGATGGGCGGCGAGGGGGCGCAGTGGATCGGCCAGGCACCGTTCACCGACACCCCGCACATCTTCCAGAACCTCGGCGACGGCACCTTCCACCACAGCGGCTCGCTCGCGGTGCGGGCCGCGGTCGGAGCGGGCGTGAACATCACCTACAAGCTGCTCTACAACAGCGCGGTCGCGATGACCGGCGGCCAGACGATCACCCCGGCCCTGTCGGTGCCCGACCTGACCCGCTGGCTGGAGGCCGAGGGGGTGCGCAGGATCGTCGTCACCACCGACGAGCCGGAACGCTACCGGGGGGTCAGGCTCGCGGGCATCGCCGAGGTCCGCGACAGGACGGCACTGGAGGACGCCCAGCGCGAGCTGGCCGCGATCCCCGGGGTGACCGTCCTCGTCCACGACCAGCAGTGCGCGGCCGAGAAACGGCGGCTGCGCAAGAAGGGCGACCTGCCCGACCCCGTCAGGCGGGTCGCGATCAACCAGCGCGTCTGCGAGGGCTGCGGCGACTGCGGGCAGAAGTCCGAGTGCCTGTCCGTGCTGCCGGTGGAGACCGAGTTCGGCCGCAAGACCGAGATCCACCAGTCGTCCTGCAACAAGGACTACTCGTGCGTGGAGGGCGACTGCCCGTCCTTCCTGACCGTGCTGCCCGCCACGAGGAAGGCCGCCTCCCGCGGGCGCGCATCAGTGCCCGCGCCGCCGGACATGCCCCTCCCCGAGGCGCGCACCGGGGACGCCTCGATCAGGCTGGTCGGCATCGGCGGCACCGGCGTGGTGTCGGTCGCGCAGATCCTCGGCACCGCCGCGATGCTCGACGGCAGGCGCTCGCGAGGACTCGACCAGACCGGCCTCGCCCAGAAGGGCGGCACGGTCGTCTCCGACATCCTCATCTTCGACGGTGACGGTGAGCGCTCGGCGCGGGGCGGGGCGGCCAGCGTGGACGCCTACCTGGCGCTGGACCTGATCGGCGCCACCGACCCCGCCCACCTGGCCGCCGCCGATCGTGACCGTACCGTGGCGGTGGTCTCCACCAGCCTGGTGCCGACCGGTTCGATGGTGCTCGACCCGTCCACCCACCTGACCGACCCCGGCTCGCCGATCGCCGCGCTGGAGTCGCGGACCCGGCGCGAGCTGAACGTCTACCTCGACGCCGAGGAGCTGGCCCAGGCACTGTTCGGCGACCACATGCCGGCCAACACGATCATCGTCGGGGCCGCCTGGCAGCGCGGGCTCATCCCGCTCGGCCTGGAGTCGGTCGAGCGGGCCATCCGCGCGGGCGGAGGCAGGGCCGCCGAGCGGACCGTCGCCGCCTTCCACTGGGGCCGCGCGGTGGTCGCCGCCCCCGAGGCCGTGGCGGCGGTGACCCGCCCCGCCGTCCCCGCCGCGCCGCTCCCCGACAGGTCGGCGGCACAGCTGGTCGACGCGGTCGCCGAACCCGGCGGCGAGCTGCACCGGATCCTCACCGTCCGGGTCCCCGACCTCGTCGCGTACCAGAACGCGCGCTACGCCGCCGGGTACGTCGACGCCGTCCGCGCGGTCCTCGCCAGGGAGCGCGAGGTCTTTCCGGACGGCACCGCCGTCACCGAGGCCTACGCCAGGCAGCTGCACCGGCTGATGGCGTACAAGGACGAGTACGAGGTGGCGCGCCTGCACCTGGACCCGGCCGAGCGGGCGCGGATCGCCGCCGAGTTCGGAGAGGGCGCGAAGGTCTCCTACAACCTGCACCCGCCGTTCCTGCGCGCCCTGGGCATGAGGCGCAAGCTCCGCCTCGGCCCCTGGTTCGACCCGGCCTTCCGCCTGCTGTACGGCATGCGCGTGCTGCGCGGCACCCGGCTGGACCCGTTCGGCCTGGGCGGGGTTCGCGCGACGGAGCGGGAGCTCGTCGCCGAGTACACCCGCGACGTGCACCGGGCGCTGGACCACCTGCGCCCGGCGACCGAGGAGCGGGTCCGCGAGCTCGCGGAGCTGCCCGCCATGGTGAGGGGGTACGAGCACGTGAAGCTGCGCAACGTGGCCGCCTACCGTGAGCGCGTGACCGCGCTCCTCGACGACCTGCGCGAGGGCTGAACGTCAGGGCGTGGGGACGACTCCCGTGCCGCCGGCGGGGGGCGACTCCCCGCCGGGCCGCTCGCGCGGCCTCACGGGGACCGGCTTCCCTGTCCGGCCGAGGAGGTCAGCGAACTTGTCGCGACACCTGAGCTCCGTCACCGAGCGCTCCCGCGCGGCCGAGGAGGTCCGGCTCGGTGATGGGGTTCTCGTGGGTGCCCTCCGACGTGCAGGCGTGGGCTCCGGCGACGGCGCCGAGGGGGATGGAGTCGTCGAGGGAGCGGCCGGAGAGCAGCCCGTACAGGACCCCCGAGACGAACGCGTCCCCGGCGCCGTTGCTGTCGGCCACCGGGCCCGGCAGGGGTGCGGCGGGGAAGGCGCGCGGTCCGTCCGCGTCCAGGACGTGGCAGCCCTCGGCGCCCTCCGTGCAGACCACGGCCCTCGCCCTGCCGCGCGCCAGGATGTCGCGCATGACCTCGTCGCGGCGCGGGCCGAGTGCGGTGGCCGACAGGAAGACCAGGTCGGAGGAGTAGGCGAAGTCCCTGTGGTGGTCGTTCTCTCCGTCCCAGTCGTGCAGGTCGGTGGAGACCGACCCGGCGCCCAGGGCGATCCCCGCCGCCGGTCCGGCTCCCGTCCCGGTGCCGCGGACCGGCTCGGGAGCGGTACGCGGGCCGGACCCGTCGCACAGGTCGGGGTAGACGTGCCGGGAGAAGTCGGTGATCGACACGTGGACGTGCCGGGCCGCGCGGACCGCGTCCAGGTAGAGCTCCCTGGGCAGTCGCTCGCCCGCCGCGGCGCGCGGGTCGAACAGCGAGGTGCGCCGCCCGTCCGGGCCGACGAGCAGGACGCTGCGCCGGGTCCCCTGCGGGGCGAGCGCCCAGCCGGTGTCCACCCCCTTCTCCTCGAAGTGGGCCCGGATGAACCTGCCCTGCGGGTCGTCGCCGATCAGGTCGACCAGCTTCACCCTCAGCCCGAGCGCGTGACAGCCGAGGGCGACACCGCTGCCGGTGTTGCCGATCCGGTCGATCACCGGGGGGACCGGGTAGGTGTCGGCGTACGGCAGGGGGAGCGAGGGCACGTAGGCGGTGGTGTCGACGCCGGTACCGCCGATGACGACGACGTCGTGGACAGCGTTCACCGTGTTCACCGTGTTCACCGTGTTCCCTTGACCAGGGGGCCCGAGCCGGTGGAGCGGCGGACGACGAGTTCGGGCTGGAACATCAGCTCGACGTGTTTGGCGCGGACGCCGTTGATCTCCTCCAGGAGGGTCGCCACCGCCGCCGAGGCCATCGCGCCGATGGGCTTGCGCACGGTGGTGAGCGGCGGATCGGTGAACGCGATCAACGGCGAGTCGTCGAACCCCACCACCGACACCTCCCCCGGCACCGACAACCCCCGATCCCGGCACGCCCGGATCGCCCCCAACGCCATCAGATCCGACGCGCACACGATCCCCGTACACCCCCGCGCCAGCAACTGCGCCGCCGCCGCCTGACCACCCTCCACCGAGAACAACGAATGCGAGATCCACTCGTCGACCTCCGTCACCCCCAGCAACTGCGACATCGCCTGCCGATACCCCTCGATCTTCCTGATCACCGGCACGAACCTGCGCGGACCCACGGCGAGACCGATGCGCTCATGCCCGAGGTCGGCCAGATGCTGCACGGCCAGCCGGGCCGCGGCCCGGTCGTCCGGAGAGATGAACGGGGCCTCGACGCGCTCGCTGTAGCCGTCGAGCAGGACGATCGGCAGTCCGCGTTCGATCAGGCGGCTGTAACGGTCCATCTTCGCCGTGGTGTCGGCGTGCAGCCCGGAGACGAAGACGATGCCGCTCACCCCGCGGTCCATCAGGAGTTCGGTGAACTCGTCCTCGGGGGCTCCTCCGGGCAGCTGGGTGCACAGCACCGGGGTGTAGCCGTGCTGGGTGAGCGCCTTCTCGATGGCCTGGGCGAAGGCGGGGAAGATCGGGTTGTCCAGCTCGGGGGTGACCAGGCCGATCAGCCCGTTGCTGCGCTGACGCAGCCGCTGGGGGCGCTCGTACCCCATCAGGTCCAGAGCCGTCAGCACCGCCTGCCTGGTCGACTGCGAGACACTGGGTTTGCCGTTGAGCACCCGGCTGACCGTGGCCTCGCTCACCCCGGCCTGCGCGGCGATGTCGGCCAGCCGTATCGTCGTCCCGTCGGAGCGGGATCGCGAGTTCTGAGGGAGCTCATCGTCCATCAGGAAGTCACCCCACCATGCGGCTGAACCGGGCGCGAACCGATCGGCGTCCGGCACCCTCCATGAAATTCGTTTCTGCAACTTTTCGCAAACTGTAACATTTCAACCCTCGTCTGGCGGTCTGGTCAGGGCTCCCTGTCACTGCTGGTCGTCACGTCGGGGAGCGGAGAAGTAACTAACAGATGAGCGATTTCTAACGACATCTATGGACACGCGGGTAAGTGTCGCGATGTACTACCTCATCAATCACACAGCTGGGATCCGGGCGGGGGCGCCCGGGAGGAACGAGCGCGCATGAGTACCGTCGTTCTCGACAACGTGAGCAAGGTATACCCGGGCGGATACCTCGCGATCGACCGCATGAGCCTGCGGGCCGAGAACGGGGAGTTTCTCGTGCTGCTTGGCCCTTCGGGCTGCGGTAAATCCACCCTGCTCCGGATGATCGCGGGCCTGGAGGAGGTCACCGAGGGAGACCTGTGGCTGGGCGGCACGCTCGCCAACGATCTGGCTCCCCGCGACCGCGACGTGGCGATGGTGTTCCAGAACGGTGCGCTCTACCCGCACCGGACGGTACGCGGCAACCTCTCCTTCCCCCTGGAGATAGCCAAGGCCGACCCCTCGCTGGTGAAGGAGCGGGTGACGGAGCTGTCCAAGGCGTTGCACATCGACGAGACCCTGGAGCGGCGTCCTGGAACGCTCTCCGGCGGCCAGCGCCAGCGGGTGGCGATGGGCCGCGCGATCGTCCGTCAGCCCTCCCTCTTCCTGATGGACGAGCCGCTCTCCAACCTGGACACGGGCATGCGCACCGAGCTCCGGATGGAGATCTCGTCGCTGGTCCGCTCCCTCGGAGTGACCACGATCTACGTGACGCACGACCAGGTCGAGGCCCTCACCCTGGCCGACCGGATCGCCATCATGAACCGCGGCGTCCTGCAGGACGTCGGCACCCCCGCACAGGTCTACAACGACCCGGCGACCGCCTTCACCGCGGCCTTCCTCAGCTCCCAGCAGATCAACCTGCTCGCGGCCACCGTCCGCACCCCGCAGAACCAGTTCATCCTGCTGGACTTCGGCCCGCACCAGATCATGATCCCCTGGACCGATCCCAGGGCGTACGTCATCTCACAGCACGTGGGCCGCCAGATCATCGTCGGCCTGCGTCCCGACTGCCTGGCCCCGGTCCCCGACAGCTTCGAGGGACCGACCTTCCTCGGCCGCGTCCGCGCCCTGGAGTACCACGGCCACGAGTGGCTCGCCTACGTCGAGAGCGGGCTCACCTCCGTGACCGTCCCCGAGCCTCCCGACCCCCGGCAGAAGATGAACGGCATGGGCGTCCCCCTCGTCGGCGGGCGGGTCCGTTCGGTGTTGCGGAGGCTGATGCCCAGTGCCATGTTCGACGAGGACGAGCCCCAGCCGGAGCAGGAGCAGGAGCGCTCCGGCGGCCACCGCCGGGCCGACCTCATCGTCCGTCTGGGCTCCCGGCCGGTCTGGCGGGCGGGAGAGCCCGCCAGGGTGGGGGTCGACGTCACCCGCCTGATGCTCTTCACCATGGACGGCGCCCGCATCGACCCGCCGCAGCGCTGAGACGACACCCACCCCGGCACCACCCCGGCACCGTCGTGGCGGCGGTCGTACGGGCGGGGGCGCCGGTCAGACCGTCCTGATCGTCTCGCCGATCCGGTCGAACAGCGCCTGCTCGCCCTCGGTGTCGGTGCTGAGCGTGACGATGCAGGTCTTGTCCTCGGCGGGCACGTAGTACTGGGTGCCCCGGATGTGGACGCCGTTGGTCTCGAACGAGTAGACGAGCCGTGCCGCCTCCTTGGAGCCGATCGGCACCCTCCTCGCCTCGACGACCTTGGCGCCGAGCTGTTCGAGCTGGGTTCTGGTCTCCTTGATCAGCTGCTCCGTCGAGATCTGCCGGCCGGCCTGGCAGAAGGCGTTGAGGTTGGTGGGAAATCCGTTCGCGGAGGGCCCGGCCGAGGCGCCGCCCGAGGCCCAGAGGCCCTTGTTGTCGACCAGGGTCTGCAGGCTCTCCTTGGCCTGCTCCAGCATGGGCCCCGACAGGCCGCTGTTCCTCAGTCCTTTGTCGAGGTCGTCCTTGGCCAGGTCGAGCGCGACCCAGTCCTTGGGGACCGCGACGACGACGCCGTTGGCGGGCCCTCCGATCAGCTTGAATCCTTCGGGCACGGATGCGGGGCTTCGCGTGGCGGTGGCACCGGGGGTCGCGCCCTGCCCGGGACCGGGGCTTCGCACCGTCTCCAGGCCCCGCGCGGGGGCGGCGTCCACGGCGACCGGTCCCCCGCTCCCGCAGGCCGTACTCACCCCCAGACAGAGCCCGAGCAGGCTCGTCGTCACGACGTGATGGCGCTTAGGCATCAGGCTGCCCTCCTCCCGGACCCGCGAGGGCCCGGTACCGATACGACCTGCGGCGTCTGTCGGGGGGAGAGCTGATGCGGGTGTGGGCGGCGACCATCGCCTCGCCGGGGAGCCGGCCCGCGACGGGCGGGACGGGGCACGACGGGCGGGAATGCCCGGTCACGGGAGTGGCATCAGGCCACTCCTCGTCTTCCTACCCCATAACCGACATATCGGAAACGCTGGCACTCAAGGAGTACGTCCCATGATGGAGACGATCTCCAGGACACGCATGGCACGGTCCAGCTCCGCGCGGTGGAAGGGCGGGCCGTCGGCCCTGGCCAGGATCAGGTGCCGGCTCGTCCCAGGCACCGGCAGGCTCATCAGCTGGTGCCGCCCCGAGCCGAGGACGGCGGGCCTCAGCGTGGCGAGATCGGTCACCTTGACACCGACGAGACCGCTCCCCTCGTCGAACGCCTCGGGTGCCTGCCAGCTGCGGTGCAGGAGCTCTCCGCTCTCCGGCGACACGATCACCGCCCAATCGGCGCTCACCAGGTCGGGCACGGCGTCCACGAGGGTGGCGAAGGCTCTGCCCGGATCGGCGGCGACATGCTTCAGCAGGTCGTAGTCGGGGGCGGCGCCGGGAATCTCCCGGGTGGGCCAGACGCCCTCGACGCGCATCCCGGGGACGCCGGAGAGGCGGTCCCGCACCGTCTCCGCGTCCACGGTGCCGGGCCAGGAGACGGTGAAGTCGTCCATCGCCCGGCCGAGTTCACGTTCCAGCACCGTCACCTGGAGAATGTCCGCGCCCAGCGTGCCGAGCACCCGGGCCGCCTGCCCCAGGGCGCCTGGCCTGTCGGGGAAGGAAACGCGTAGCCGCAACATCATGCCGATCACCTCACTCTGCGCACCAGACTGTCCTAGCCAGGTTTCACGGAGGTTCCAGGGAGATGTCCAAAATAAGACCTGAAATGGGTATAAGTCAGGACTGATAGGCCCCGGCGGCGGGAGACGCGGACAGCGCGGCGCCGGAGAGGTCACGGGCGAGCCCCGTGCCCCCGTACCAGTCGGGGCCGAGCTTGACACCGCGGCCGAGCGCCGGGGAACCGGGGCGCAGGCGCAGGTCCGTCCGGCTCCTGAAACGCGGATCGGCCATGATCGACCGGGGGCCGAGCTTGAACTTGCGGGAGCGGCCCTTGTAGACGCCCGCGTCCTCGTCGGCCCCCTTGCCGTCCTCGAAGCCCACCTCGCCGCCGACCACGATGATGTTGTTGCGCAGCTTCAGGATTCCCGGGGAGCAGCCGTCGTGACAGATCCAGCCGAGGGTTTTACGTGCGGGCAGGTAGACCGAGTTGTGCACCGCGACGGTGCCCTTCACCGGCCCGACCACGTGGCGGGCGCCTCGGGTGACGAGGAAGGCGGCCCTGCGCGAGGAGGTGACCACATTGTGGGCGAAGACATTGTCCGCGGCGGTTTTGCCCTTCTGCGCGCCGAGCTCGACGAAGGTCTCGTTGTTCCTGGCGATGTTGTGGGTGACCCGGTTGCGGTCGCCGTTGAACACCTCGACGGCGGCTCCGTCGGTGCCGTAGTCCTTGCTGGCGGCGTAGCTACCGGTGATCACGTTTTCCGTGACGAGGTTGTCGTCGCCGTTGAGCAGCACCCCGAACGCGCCGGAGTCGTCGTCGCCGCCCTCGGTGTTGACGCTCATGCGGTTGTTCTCGCTCAGCAGGCTGTTCTTGACGACGTTGTACCTGCCCATGAGGTGGACGCCGGTGATGTTGCGTTCGGCGATCACGCGGTCGAGCTCGTTGCGGTTGCCGCTGACCTCGAAACCGGCCCACCGGCAGTTGACGGCCCTCACCCCGACGACCCGCACGTAGGAACCCGTGATCACCACGCAGTCCTCGTCCCTGCCGCTGATCCTCGGAGCCGTGCCCCTGCCGTAGGGCTCGACCACGATGGGGGCGGCGGCGGTGCCCCTGCCGGACAGCGTGAGCACTCCCGGCCAACTGCCGCCGCGCTTGAGACGCACGGTGTCACCGGCGCCCAGGGTGGCGGCGTTCACGTTGTCCAGGCTGCGCCAGGCCGTCGCGGCCGAGGTGCCTGCCGCGGCGTCGTCTCCCGCCCTGGAATCGACGTAGTAAACGGTACCCGCCGCCGCCACGGTGGCCTCGGGTAGTGCGACGAGTATGCCTCCCGCCAAGAAAGCCCCTGCCACCGGAGTGGCCCATCGTCTCGTCGATCTCATCCTGGTACGCTCCATCACCGTCACCACGGGGTGTGTCAGGCGCAGATCTTCGCACACCCGGGGTTTGGTCAGCGATCCCAAGGACGGACCCACAGCCAGCCGTTACTTTCGCTTCAACTGCGGGCTCCTGACAGGTCGGCGACGGTGTGGCTCCCGGCGGCCCAGCCGCCGGGAGGAGCGTCCGTCACGGTCGGGGCGGAGCCACCGGCCCGCCTACCGGCGGCTGCTGCCCGCGCAGCACGCGAGCGCCGCTAGGCCGCCCCCAGCGCGGGGAGGGGCTCGTCGGGGTGCTCGACCGCGATGCGGACATAGCGCTGGAAGGCCCCGGCGAGTTCGGCGGCTGTCCCGGGATCGTACCCGTAGTGGTTGTAGACCACGGCGGCGAACAAGGAGCCATCCCGCTGCTCCTCGACGATCAGCTCGGGAGCGCTGAGGTCGAGTTCGCCCGGGTTCGCCGCCCAGTCGAGCCCCTCCTGTTCGCGGGGGAAGGGGAACGCCTCCGACATCAGGCCGGGGAAGTGCGGGGCGCCGAAGCTCTCGTAGTGGATCCTCGAGGGGAACGGCACCCTCAGCCTGGTCTCCAGGTAGGAGTGGAACTGGTGCGTCACCGCCCCCACCGACACCTCCCTGACCCGGTCGAGCAGCTCGGAGTAGGCGGGCTCTCCCGAGGCGTCGAAGCGCAGGACGAGCGACTGCACCAGGCAGCCGATCAGCGCCTCATGTTCGGGCGCGGTACGGCCCGGCACGGGTGACATCACCACCAGATCCGTCATCCCCGTCCACTGACGAAGCAGCCAGGTCCAGCATGCCGCCACCGCCATGAACGTGGTCGCGCCCCGCGCCTGGGCGGTCTCCCGCAGACCGCGGGCCAGCCCCGCGTCGATCTCGAAGGCGTGCCTGCGCCGGGAGAACAGGGCGGTGTCCCGGCGACCGGGGAACGGCGTGAGGTCGCGGGGGGCGCCGTCCAGGACCCGGTCCCAGTAGGCCCGGTTGCGCGGCCATTGCTCCCGGGCGAAGACGCAGTGGTCGGCGTAGGTCATGGGCAGCGGGCGCAGCGGGCTGGGATGGCCGGTTCGCAACGCCGAGTAGACGACACCCAGTTCCCTGAGCATGACGCCCAGCGAGAACCCGTCGAAGGCGAAGTGGTGCACGGCGAGAACCAGCACGTGGTCGTCCTCGCTGACCCGCACCACCAGCGCCCGGACGAGCGGGCCGCGCAGCACGCTGTCCAGACGCATGCGCTCCTGCCAGACGATCCGCTCTGCGTCGCGCTCGCGCTCCGACGGCGTGTCACCGGAGGCCGCGACCTCGGCTACCTCGGGAGGCAGCTCGTCCGCGACCAGGACCTGCCCCGACGCGGTGACGACGGTGCGCAGCGGCTCGTGCCGGGCGATCACCGCCTCCAGTGCCCGGGTGAGGAGCGGCACGTCGAGGGCGTCACGGATACGGATCGCGGTGGCGCAGGATCCTATGTCGCGGACCGGATCGCCCTCGAACATCCAGTGCAGGAACTCCTCCTGCTGGGTGCTGAGCACCGTTCCTTCGCCCGTCTTCGGAGCGGCCGCGGCCGGGGTGGCCGAGGCGCGGGCGTCGTCGATCCAGCGGGCCTGTCCTCCCAGTTCAGGCCGGTCGAAGGCGAGGGCCGGGGTGACAAGCACCCCCAAACGGTCACCGATCAAGGAGGCCAGCTGGGCGGCCCTGAAGGAGTCGCCGCCCAGCTCGAAGAAGTTGTCGCCCGGGGCCACCTCGGAAACACGGAGCACCTGACGCCACAGGGCGCCCAGCTCCGTCTCTGTGCTCTGCGCGGTCATTCTTCCTCCAGCAGGTCTCGGCACGGGGTCATGGCCTCTTCCAATCGAGGACGGTGGGGCCGTGCGCGGCCAGGTCGCGCCGGACGGCCCGGATGAGGTCGGCGCACTCTTCGAGCGCGGGCACAGACAAGAGCAGTTCGGCGGCGGAGGGGTGGTTCCAGAGCAGATCCTCCAGCAGGTAGCGCCAGTAGGCCGGACGCAGCTCGGGGAACTGGCGCAGCAGGCGCTTCTGATTCCAGGTGTGGTGGAACCGGTCGGCGTAGGAGGGCCCGTCCCACTCCTCGGTCTCCACGATCCAGAAGCGCTCGGTGACCGGGCGCGGGTCCACGCCGAGGGAGCGGGCGACCGCGGGGGCGATGCGCTGCTCGGCGAAGGTCTGGCGGACGATCGGGTCGGTGCTCGAAGGGCCCGCGTTGCCGGTCATGAACGCCATCGCCGCCTCGGCGTACTCGGCGCGGTGCCGGTCGTCGAGAAAGACCGAGACGGCCATGTTCGCGGCCGGGGTGTCGAACGTCCAGCGGGACAGGTCCAGGCCCGCGGGATTGGGGATCTCCTCGATCGGCGGGTAGACGGAGTTGCCGACCGACTCCCAGTGCGCGAAGACGAACCCCCCGCGCTCCAGGTGGTCGATGGGTCGGCGCAGGTAGAAGTCGGTGTCGACCACGGCGAACGGCGCGGCTCGCGACAGGGCCGCATGGCTCTTGCCCGCCGCGAAGTACAGGAGCGGGTCGACGTCAAGGGCGTCCAACTCGTCCAGGTGGGTGTCGACCCGGTCGTAGAGCACGTCGAGCCCCTGCGCGGCGGTGTAGGAGGCTCCCAGCTCGTCGGTCACCAGTTCGACGCCTCCGTGGAAGGTACGCCAGGCATGGACGCTGTGCACGCAGGTGAGGATCTCCTCGACCGGCACCCCATAGGGGCCGTTCTCCAGCGCCCGGTCCCGATGGCGGCGGAGGCCGGCCCGGTACGGGCCGGTCCAGTTGACGTGGACTGCGGGGACGGTCAGGGACACTGGACCGGCTCCTTTCTCGTCGTTCTTGCGTCCGGTCCGGCCCTTCGGCTCAGGGCCTCGATACCGACGAGGTCGTCTGCCACGGCGTCCGGCACCTCGTCGTCGAAACGGGAAAGCGCCCGGCTGCGCAGCGCGCCGGCCACGATCAGTGCGACCAGCAGGCCGCATACGATGTACATGAACGCGATGCCGCGACCCGGCCCCACCCCGATGACCGCACCCGCCGTATCGGCCAGCAGGCCGCCCGGCAGGAACA
This sequence comes from Streptosporangium sp. NPDC049046, assembly GCF_040649155.1. Taxonomy (NCBI): domain Bacteria; kingdom Bacillati; phylum Actinomycetota; class Actinomycetes; order Streptosporangiales; family Streptosporangiaceae; genus Streptosporangium; species Streptosporangium sp. NPDC049046. The sequence goes on from NZ_JBEZEZ010000004.1 coordinate 83,541, forward strand.
TCGGCTCCAGCAGGCGCTCGCCGAACGGCGCGATCAGGACCACGCCGAGCGGAATCGTCGACAGCGCGACCATCTGGTTGAGCGCGAAGACCCGGCCGTGAAACCGCTGGGGCACCTTGACCTGGACGATGGTGGCGTAGACGCCGTTGACGAGCGCGAGCGAGCAGGACACCCCGAACGCACCGGCTCCGACGAACAGCAGCGACTCGTGCGCACCGGTCACCAGGCAGCAGGCCGCCAGCGCCAGCGTCCCCATCAGCACGCCGAACATCCGGCGGCGCGCCGGTCCACCCCACACGCTCATGACCAGGCCGCCGGTCACCGCGCCCGCGCCGCCGAGCAGTGCTACGAACCCGGCGTCGCCGAGCGTCCCGAAGGAGAGCACCAGCGGTGAGAAGAGCAGGAACACCGGGGAGAGCACCAGGTTGAAGAGCGCGAAGAAGACCAGCATGGCCCGGAAGCCGGGCCGGCCCATCTGCAGCCGGAATCCCCCGGCGATCTCCGCCGCGACGGACTCGTGGCGCTCACCGGCCAGCCTCGCGGGAAAGGCGACGCAGAGCAACACGATCACCCCCGCGACGTACCCGGCGACGTCGAGCACCAGGATGCCTCCCAGCCCGGTGAGCGCGAGCAGTCCCACCGCGCCAAGCGGCGCGATGAACTGCGCCACGCCTGTGGTCGCTTGGACCACCCCGTTGGCATGCCCGAGATAGCGTTTGGGGACCAGTTGCGGGATGGCCGAGATGTAGGCCAGTCGCTGGAAGGTCAGCGCGACGGACAGGGCGGTGAGCAACGGGTACAGGTGCCAGACCTCCAGGCCGCCGCTCCACACCAGGATGCCGGTGATCAGCTGTACGACGAGCGCCGCGACGTTGCCGCCGAGCATGACGGCCCGCCTGCTCGATCGGTCCACGATCGCTCCGGCCAGCGGGGCGACCAGGATTCCGGGAATCAGCGCGAGCATCTGAAGCACGGCGAACCGGGTGAGCGATCCGCCGTCCAGGTAGGTGGAGATGGGAATCGCGAACTCGGTGAGCGTGGCGCCCACGATGGTGACCAACTGCCCGACCGCGATCGTCAGGAATCGCGCCAGGCTCGGTTCGGGCGCTTCCCCATCTCCCGCCCCGCTGGAGCGATCCAGGCCAACCGGGGCGTCCGGGGCGCCGGAGGTGGCGGCGAGGCGCCAGGTACCGCTGGTGGATTCCGGCGGCCCCGCCCCTGGCGCCGGAGGTTCCACGAGGGCCGGGTGGACCGTGGTGACGATCTCGGCCAGTTCCTCGGCCCGGTACTTGAGGAAGTAGTGGCCCCCCTCGTCGAGCACGGCGAGGGCGGTACGGGGCGACAGGAAACCCCACTCGGTGTAGCGCTCGCGGTGGAACTCGGTGCTGGGGTCGCGCTCGCCGACCACCGAGACGATCGGGGCCCTCAGCGGTTCCGCCCCCTCCTCGACCAGCCGGGTGAAGTAGTCCTCCGCCTCGCGGGAGTCGTGCCGCATGTTGCGCACGACGAACGCCAGCTGCTCCTCGGTCAGCCCGGTCAGGTCGGCCCCCATGCCGGTCAGCCAGTTCACCTGGCCCCGATCGGCGCGCAGCCGTTCCAGCCTGGTGAGACGTGCCCAGCGACCGAGCACGCCGCGGGTGGGCCGGGCGAACGGGAACAGCCCTCCGAGGTAGACCGCCTCAAGCGGACGCCCCGCGGCCTCCACCTGGCGGGCGATCTCGACGGTCAGCGCGCCGCCCACCCCGCAGTGACCGTAGAGCACCAGTGGCCCGGACACCTTGGCCAGGATCTCGGTCACGCACTCGGCGGCAACCTCGGCCAGCGGGCGTGGCTCCTCGGCCAGCCCCAGGTCGTGTCCGGGCACCGCCACCGCGTGCAGCGCGCACCCTGCGGGCAGGGCGTCGGCGAGCGGCTGGTAGACCACCGCACTGCCGCCGCCGTACGGCACGCACACCAGGGACAGCTCGGGGGTGGCGATCGAAGGTGTCAGCTCGTACAGCAGGCCGCGCGGCCCGCTGTCGTCCGACTCGACGAGGGCGGCCAGGGCTCGCGGGCTCGGATGGCCGAACAGGTCCATCACACTGATCGGCCGCATGCCGTCCAGGCTCCGGCGGAGCCTGGCGACCACCCGCACGGCGAGCAGCGAGTGCCCGCCCAGGTCGAAGAAGTCGTCCACGGCACCGACCCGTTCCACCTCGAGCACCTGCGCGAACGCCGCCGCGACGGCCTCCTCGACCATCCCGGAGGGCGGCTCGAACTCCCCGGTCCGATCCGGTCCGGTCGCCCCGGGGTCGGGGAGCGCGGCCCTGTCGACCTTTCCGTGCGACTTCAGCGGCAGCCGCTCCAGCCAGACGTAGCGGGTCGGCACCATGTAGTCGGGCAGCACGGTCCGCAGCCGCCCGCGCAGCTCGGCCACGCCCGATCCGGCGGGTGCCTGGCCGGCCCCCTCGGCCTCGGGTGTCCCGGATGTCCCGGATGTCCCCGCCGCGACCAGGTAGGCGACCAGTTCCAGTGCCCCGGGCCGGCCGCGGGCGTCCACCACCGCGTGAGCGACGCCGGGGAGGGCGCGGAGTGCCTCGTCGACCTCGGCCAGCTCGACCCGGTACCCGCGGATCTTGACCTGGAGGTCGCGGCGGCCCAGGAACTCCAGGTCGCCGCTGGGTAGCCTGCGTACCAGGTCACCGGTGCGGTAGAGCCTGCCCCCCGGCTCGCCGTAGGGATCGGGGACGAAGGCGGCGGCGGTCAGGTCCGGGCGGCCGAGATACCCGCGTGCCAGCCGGTCGCCGCCGAGGCAGAGCTCACCGACCACGCCGATAGGCACCGGCCTGAGGCCGGCGTCCAGGACGTAGGCCCGGACATGGCCGAGCGGTCGCCCGATCGGGGTGATCGGCCCCCGGACGTCGTCCTCGGCCCCTACCTCGTACGTGGTCACGCCGACGGTCGCCTCGGTGGGGCCGTAGTGGTTGACCACCCGGCAGACGCCGAGGGCAGCCAGCTCGCGGGTCCACTCCCAGGCCGAACCCTCGCCACCGAGGATGAGCATGCGGCGGGGCAGGATCCGGCGCGGGTCGACCTCGGCGGTGAGCGCCCCCAGGTGTGAGGGGGTGATTTTCAGGTAGTCGATCCCCACCCGGTCCGCGTAGTCGGCGAGGTCAGGGCCGGAGATCCGTGACGGGACGAGGTGCAGGCATCCTCCCGTAGCCAGGGCCAGGTAGAAGATCGTGACTCCGAAGTCGAAGGAGAGCGACTGCAGCAGGGCGTACTGGGCGCCGTCCACGATCTCGAATCGCTCGCGCACGTCGGCGAGGTAGTTGAGGACCTGCCTGTGCTGCACGGCGACGCCCTTGGGCAGGCCGGTCGAGCCCGAGGTGTAGATCACGTAGGCCAGGTCGTCCGGCCCCGTTCCCCCGGGCTCCCGAGGATCCGCGAGAGCCGCGGGATCTTTGGGGTCCACGACCTCGCCCCCATCGAGCAGAACCGTGACCTGGGCGCGGAGCGGATCCGTCAGCGCCGGAGCGGTCACCAGCACCGTCGCCCCCGAATCGGCAACCAGGTGGGCGAGCCGGTCCGCAGGCTGCTCCGGGTCGAGCGGCAGGTAGGCGCCCCCCGCCTTGAGCACGGCCAGCACGGCCACCGCCAGGTCAGGGGAATGCTCCAGGCAGACGGCGACGCGGGTGTCCCTGCCGACCCCGTGACCGCGCAGCACCCGGGCGAGCCGGTCGGCTCGGGAGTCGAGTTCACCGTAGGTCAGCTCGGTGGCGCCGAAGACGACCGCGACGGCCTCCGGTGAGCGGGCCGCGGCACGCTCCACGAGCCCGTGCAGGGTGGTGACCCCCTCGGCGGCGCCCCGGCCTGAGGCCCCGCCGTTCCATCGTTCCAGGATGAGCTCACGCTCGTCCTCATCGAGCAGTTCCAGCTCCGACAGCCGGGTGTCCGGGGCACCGGTCGCGCAGCGCAGGAGGTTCTCGAAGTGGGCGGCGAGCCGTTCGGCGGTGCCGGGTTCGAACAGGTCCGCGTTGTAGGAGAGGTGCGCCCGCAGCCCGTCGCCCTCGTGTCCGATCTCCAGGGAGAGGTCGAACTTGGACAGGGCGAAGCCGCCCTCGAACAGCTCGGTGGTGATCCCGGGCAGCGGTAGCCCCTCCTGGTGCCGGCCGTGCAGGACCAGCTGGGCCTGGAAGACCGGGGTTCGCGACAGGTCCCGGTCCACCCCGAGCTCGTTGACCAGGACGTCGAAGGGCGTGTCCTGGCGCTGGTACGCCTCCAGCGCCATCGCGCGGGTACGGCGCAGCAGGTCGCGGAAGGTCGGATCGCCCGACAGGTCGCCCCGCAGCACGAGCGTGTTGACGACGAAACCGATCATTCCCTCCAGCTCGGGCCGGTCCCTGGCCGCGACCGGGGTGCCCAGGCAGATGTCCTCCTGCCCGGTATGGCGGGCCAGCAGTGCCTGGAAGGCCGCGGTGAGCGTCATGAACAGCGTGCAGCGCTCGTGCCTGGCCAGCCCGGCCACCTCGGCCGCCAGCGGCCCCGAAATGATCCGCGAGACGTAGGCGCCGCGCGCGGTCCTGATCCGGGGACGCGGGCGGTCGGTGGGCAGCGCGAGAACCGGCGGATCGGCGAGCTTGGCCCGCCAGTAGCCCAGGTCCTCCTCGGCGAGGGCCTCGCGGCGGGCCACGGCGTACTCGGCGTACTCGGCGTACTGTAGTGCGGGCGGCGGAAGCGGGGAGGGCAGCCCCGCAGCGAACGCCTCGTACAGGGCGGTCAGCTCGCCGCGGAGTACGCCCAGTGACCAGCCGTCCACCGCGATGTGGTGGACGACGAGGCAGAACACGTGGTCGCCGGCGGCCAGCCGGAGAAGGACGGCGCGCAGCACCGGCCCTGCCGCCAGGTCGAACCCCCGGTTGGTCAGCTCGGCCACCAGCTCCCGCGCTCGAACGACCGGGTCCGGCACGGACTCACCGGACAGGTCGACCCGCTCCAGGCCGGGGCCGGACTCCTCGGCGACCTGGACCGGCCGGCCTTCCACGCTCGGGTAGCGGGTGCGCAGCACCTCGTGCCTGGCCACGACCTCGTCGAACGCGCCGGCCAGCGCCGCGGCGTCCAGCGGTCCGCGCAGCCGTTCCGAGACGTAGACGTTGTAGGCGGCGTCACCGGGGTTGAGCTGATCCAGGAACCAGAGCCGTTCCTGGCCTGGCGAGAGCGGGACGCCGTCGGAGCGGGCGGCGTCCCGCAAGTGGGTCAGCACGTGCTCAGCCCTCCCCGCGCAGGCGCTCGACCGCGGCGGCGACCGCCTGGATCGTGGAGTCGTCGTAGTAGACGTGGAGCGGCAGGTCGGCGCCCAGGCGCAGACGGACCCGTGAGGCGATCTGGGTGATGGTGAGCGAGTGCCCGCCCAGCTCGAACAGGTCCTCCTCAGGACCGACCTCCGCCACCCCCAGCACCTCGCACCAGATCTCGTGGAGCTCGGCGGCCACGCCGCTGTAGGTGACCGGTACCGCCGAGGCCGCTTTCGCCTCCCGCTCCCCTCCCGTGTCGAGGGCGGGTAGCGCGCTCCGGTCGAGCTTGCCGTTCGCGGTGAGCGGCAGCGGGGACAGGTGTACGAAGTCGCTCGGGACCATGTACGGCGGGAGCGTCCTCGCACAATGCTCCCGCAGGTCAGCGGGGACGGCCTCGGCCTCCAGATAGGCGACCAGCCGCCGCTCGCCCTTGTCGTCCTCCCTGGCGAGCACGGCCGCGCGGCGGATCTGAGAATGTTCGAGCAGCCGGGCCTCGATCTCGCCCGGCTCGATGCGATGGCCGCGGAGCTTGATCTGGTCGTCCAGTCTGCCGATGAACTCGATCAGGCCGTCGGCTCTCCTGAGCACCCGGTCGCCGGTGCGGTAGAGCCGTCCGGGGCCGAACGGATCGTCCGCGAACCGCTCCGCGGTCAGCTCGGGCCGGTTCCGGTAGCCGTCGGCGATGCCGTCGCCCGCGACGCACAGCTCACCCGGCACCCCGACGGGGAGCAGACCGAGCCGTTCGTCGAGCACGTGGACCCGAGTGTTGGCGAGCGGCTCGCCGATCGGCACCGTCGTGACAGGTTCGGTGATCTCCGCGCTCATCGACCAGATCGTCGTCTCGGTGGGACCGTAGACGTTGATCAGACGGCCGGTCCTGCGCAGGATCTCGCGAGCCAGCGGGGCGGGCAGTGCCTCCCCACCCGCCAGCGCCGTCACGTGCGGCAGGTCGAGCCCGGAGTCGAGCAGCATCCGCCAGCCGGACGGGGTGGCCTGCACGTGGGTCACCCCGCACCCGGCGATCCTGACGAGTTCGCGCCCGTCCCTGACGGCGTCGCCGGGGGCGATGATGACCCGGCCGCCGGTGATCAGCGGCAGGTAGAGCTCCAGCGCGGAGATGTCGAACGACAGCGAGGTCAGGGCGAGCCAGCCGTCCCCCCTGCGGGAACCGAGCCGGTCGCGCATGGCGAGCAGCAGGTTGGTCAGTGCCCGGTGCGGGATCTCCACGCCCTTCGGGCGTCCCGTGGAGCCGGAGGTGTAGATGACGTAGGCGAGATCCTCCGGCGATGGCCGGCCGAAACCGGCCGGCTCGGCCACCTCAACCGGGATGACCAGGTCTTCGAGGACAATGATGGGGAGCTCGAATCCGGCCAGCCGGTCTCGTGTCGCCGGATCGGTCAGGAGCAGTCCGGCGCCGGAGTCCTCCAGCACGAAACGGAGCCGCTCCTCGGGGTGTCCTGGATCGAGCGGCAGGTAGGCTCCCCCGGCTCGCGCCACGGCCAGCAGCCCGACCAGGGTCGCCTGCGAGCGCTCCGCGCAGATCGCCACCAGCCTCCCCCGGCCCACTCCCTCGGCGCGCAGCCGCAGGGCCAGGCGGTCGGTGGCCGCGCTGAGCTCCGCGTAGGTCATCGAGTCCGTGCCACACTCGACGGCCGTGGCGTCCGGGGTACGGGCCGCCTGCGCGGCCACCAGCTCGGGCAGGGTGAGCTCGGGGTAGTCGACCGATGTGTCGTTCCAGTCCGACAGCAGCAGCTCGGTCTCCTCGGCGCCGAGCAGCGGCAGCCCGGTCAGGGGCGCGTCCGGTTCGGCCGCCACCGCGGCGAGCAGCGTCCGCCAGTGGGCGGCGACCCGCTCGGCGTCGTCGCGGCCCATCGCCTCCGGGTTGTACTGGAGGGCGACACCGAAGCGGTCCGGCCCGTCCACGATGTGCATGCGCATGGCGCCGCGGACCGTGTGGTTGAAGAGTGCCCACTCCACATGGGCGTCCACGCCGAAGAAGGTGGGAGCGGCCTCGCGCCTGCGGTAGCCGAGCGAGACCGGCGCGAGCGAGACGCCGGGCCGTACGCCGCTGACCGCCCGTGACAGCGGCACCTCCCTGACCCGGTAGAGGCCACGCAGGTCGGAGCGGAGCCCGTGGACGAACCGCTGGTCGGCGACGAACCGGCGGAAACTCCAGTCCGGCTGGATCCTGGCCGTGACGGGCAATTCGTTGACGAAGGCGCCGAGGTGGTGGCGGGTCTCCGGCGATCGGGTCCCCAGATCGACCGCGACGGTCGGCTCGGCGTCGCCGTACCGGTACAGGAGCGCGTGCAGCGAGGCGAGCACGATCTCAAACCTGCTGGCACCGATCTCCTGCGACAACCGGGCCAGTGCCTGCCGTGCTTCCTCCGCCAGCGCGAACTCCACGGCCGCGCCCTCGGACGCGCCCCCTGCCGAGATGGCCGTCTCTCCCGACAGTCCCGGCAGGGTCACCTCTGCCGGCTGGCGCCACCGCGAGTGCCAGAACTCCCTGGCGAAGGAGAGCCCGGCTTCGACACGCCCGGCGTCCGGCTCCTCATGGTTCAGCTCGGGCAGGTCCGCGGCGGTTCCGGTGACCTCGGCCCGGTAGAGCTCGGCGAGGTCGCGCAGGAACACCGAGGTGGACTCGCCGTCGAAGACGATGTGGTGTGCCACGACCAGCAGCGTCGCCCTCCCCTCGCCCTCCCGGTACAGGACCGCCCGCGCCAGGGGTCCGGTGGACAGGTCGAAGGTGCGCAGGATCTCGGCCCGTACCGATTCCGCGAGCCGTTCCCGCGAGGTGTCCACCACCTGCAGTACGGGCTGGACCGCGGGTACCAGATAGGGCACGCCCTGCCGCTCCTCGACCGCGCGGGCCAGAACGGGATGGCGGGCGACGAGCCCTTTCCAGGCGGCGACCAGGGCAGCCTCGTCGAGGGGACCGTCGAAGGTGACGGAGAACGGCATCGTATAGACGGTTCCGATGCCGCCCAGTCGTTCGTTGAACCATATTCCCTGTTGGGCGAGCGAGGCCCGAACGGGTGTGGAGTCTATCTCGGACGTCACCGGCATCACTTCCGATCTCAGATGAGGGCTCGGCGAAGAGGGCTCATCAGGGGAGTCAAGGGGTCGATCAGGGAGCGAGGAGATCGCACAGGCGCTGGAACCCCCGGCCGAGGTCATCGGCGGCGGGCCCCGCGCAGACGCCGGACATGGATCCGTCCGGCTGTTCGACGAGGGTGAGGAACGGGCCGCCGTCGACGGGCGGAGCCACGGGCAGCGGGTACGGTTCGGCCTTCAGGCCGGGCAGGTACGGCTCAGGGCGGAAGCCTTCGAAACGGAACCGGCCGGCATGCTCCACCGCCTCCGGCACCGCTTCTGCGAGGCCGATCAGCGCAGCGGGATCGACGGGGTCGCCGGGGATCGTGATCCGGACGGGCACGTCCAGCGCGAGTGGGCCGACCAGCGTGGCGTGGGCGGGTTCCGAACGCCCCGGCTCGCGCACGAGCACCGTCGGCTCGGGCAGGCCGCCCCTCCGCGACAGCACGGCCGCCCAGCAGGCCAGGGCCACCTCGGCGGGCGCCACCCGGCGGGCCCGCGCCACCTGCCGCAGCCGCCCGGCCGTCTCGGGCGGCAGGCTGAAGCCGTATGCCCCGGAGACATCGGCAGGAGGGTGCGGGAGCGGCGACGGGAACCGAGCCGACGGGCCACCGGGGACCGGAGGACGGGTGGCGGCCCAGTCGGCGTAGCTCACGGTGGCCTGCGGGGCCGGCGCCGTACGCCCGGCGAGAGCCGCGGCGTAGGCGGTGCCGAGCTCGTACAGGACCGTCTCGAGTGACCAGTCGTCACAGGCCAGCGCGGAGGCGCAGAGCACCAGCAGGGACCCATCGGGGGTGAGATCGGTGAGGATCGTCCTGAGCAGCGGTCCCCTTTCGAGGTCGAACCCCCGGGACAGCTCGTACTCGACGGCGGCCTCCGCCGGGACGCGGACGAGTTCGGGCTCCGCCTCCGGCGCGATCTCGGCGACGCGGGTGCCGTCCAGCACGGGGAAGGTGAGCCTCAGTGCCTCGTGGGCGGCGGCGACCTCGCGGAGTGCCCTGCGCAGGAGCCCCGGGTCGACGGTGTCGCGCACCCGCATCGCCACCCGGACCGTCTCCCCGTGGGCCGGTGCTCCGGCCTGCCCCGCGGTCAGCGGGACCCGGCGGCCCCGCGCGGCGAACAGCTCGCGGACCTCGGACTTCAGGATCTTCCCGAGGTCGTTGCGGGGGAACTCCTCGACCGGCACGATCCTGGTCGGCAACTCTTGACGGGCCAGCCGCCCGGACAGGAAGTCGCGGATCTCGTCCATCGGCACCGAGTGCGCCAGCCGTACGGCGGCGGCGGGCAGCGCGCCCATCACGGGGTGGGGAACGCCGACGACGGCGGCCTCCGCCACTGCGGGGTGCTCATGCAGTACCGCCTCGATCCGCACGGTCGAGACCTTCAGGGCACCCGACTTGATGACGTCCGTCTCCCTGTCCGACAGGTAGAGGTAGCCGTCGGCGTCGAGGTGGCCGACATCACCCATCCGAACCCAGCCGTCGCGGAAGACCAGCGCGCTGCCCTCGGGGTCGCCCACGTAGGAGCGCGGCGGCGCCGGGGAGCGGAGCCAGACCTCACCCGTCTCACCCAGAGGCAGCCTCTCCCCGTTCTCACCGAGGACGCGCAGGTCATCGGAGTCGGTGGCGCGCCCCAGGGAGGTGGGCCTGGCGGGATCGACGATCATGGTGGTCTGGGCGGGGACCGCCTCGGTCGAGGTGTAGTAGTTGACCAGCGTCGCCCCGGGGAAGGCGACGGCCAGGTCCTGGGCGACGGAGGGGGGCAGCGCGGCGGCCGAGGAACTGAGCAGCAGCACCCCGGACAGGTCGTACCTGCGATGAGCGCCGGAACCGAGCAGTTCGATCGCCATGGACGGGACGAGGAAGACGGTGCCCGCACGGTGGGTCTCGATGAGGCGGCAGAACTCCTCGGGCTCGAATCCGGGGAGGGTGAGCGCGGCCGGGTGGGCGGTGAGGGCGTCCATCAGCATCATCTGCGCGGCGTTCGTCCCGATGGGAAAGGCGTGCAGGAAACGCTCGGAGTGCGCGTAGGCCCGGCGGCGAGGACGTAGCGGGCGGCCGTGGGTCAGGTTGGCGTGGGTGGCACCGACGCCCTTGGGGGTGTCGGTCGTGCCGGAGGTGTAGATGATCTGAGCGAGGTCGCCCGGCCGTACCTCGACGCCGTCGATCGGTGAGCCGTCGCCGTTGTCCGGCACCGGTGACCACCACCGGCCGGGATCCTTCTCGGCGAGTACGGGGGGCTGCCGCCCGTGCAGCACGCCCACGGCGGCGCAACGTCGCAGGCTGTCGCGTATCTCATGGCCGCCGAGGCGTGCGGAGAGCGGCACCGCCACGCCACCGACCTTGAGTACGGCGCAGAAGGCGACGGCGAAGGCGGGCCACTCGTCCCCGCCGAACAGCAGGCCGACGCGGTCTCCGGGACGGAGGCCGCGCGCGAGCAGACCACGGGCGGCGGCGTTGGAACGCCGTTCCCACTGACCGAAGGTCAGGTCGCCCGATCCGTCGGCGGGCTCACCGGCGACGAGGGCGGGGCGGTCGGGATCGGTCTCCGCCCGTGCCGCGAGCAGCCGGGGAACGGTGGGAGGAGCCGGGTCGTGCACACTCATGCCGACCTCCTGGGCGGGCGCGAGATCGATGGATCGAAAGAAAAAGAGGGAGATCCCGGACTGTGGGCGGTCCGGGTGGTGCACATGCCGGGAAGAGGGACCGGCGGTCGATGCCGGTCCCCACGCGGGGAAGGGAGGGGATGGATTCGAGCGAAGGGAAGGGGAGCGGGGAGGATCGAGGGATCAGGCCGTCACCGGATCACCTTGGGGCCGGATCCCGTCGATCCCCTGACGATGAACTCGGGCTGGAAGATCAGTTCGGAGTGCTGTCCTGGCGTGCCCGCGACGGCCTCCAGGAGGGTGTGCACGGCGGCGGTGACCATCGGCTGCACGGGCTGGCGCACGGTGGTGAGCGGCGGATCGGTGAACGCGATCAACGGCGAGTCGTCGAACCCCACCACCGACACCTCCCCCGGCACCGACAACCCCCGATCCCGGCACGCCCGGATCGCCCCCAACGCCATCAGATCCGACGCGCACACGATCCCCGTACACCCCCGCGCCAGCAACTGCGCCGCCGCCGCCTGACCACCCTCCACCGAGAACAACGAATGCGAGATCCACTCGTCGACCTCCGTCACCCCCAACAACTGCGACATCGCCTGCCGATACCCCTCGATCTTCCTGATCACCGGCACGAACCTGCCGGGGCCGACGGCCAGGCCGATGCGCTCATGCCCGAGGTCGGCCAGATGCTGCACGGCCAGCCGGGCCGCGGCCCGGTCGTCCGGGGAGATGAACGGGGCGGGCACGTCGGCGGCGTGTCCGTTGAGCAGGACGATCGGCACGCCCTGCCCGATCAGCTGGGTGTAGCGGTCCGAGCGCGCGGTGATGTCGGCGTGCAGTCCGGAGACGAAGATGATCCCGCTCACCCCGCGCTCCACGAGAACCTCGGTGAACTCGTCCTCGACCGCCCCGCCGGGCAGTTGGGTGCAGAGCACCGGGGTGTAGCCGTGCTGGGTGAGCGTCTTCTCGAAGGCCTGGGCGAAGGCGGGGAAGATCGGGTTGTCCAGCTCGGGGGTGACCAGGCCGATCAGCCCGTTGCTGCGCTGGCGCAGCCGCTGGGGGCGCTCGTACCCCATCAGGTCCAGAGCCGTCAGCACCGCCTGCCTGGTGAGGGCGGACACGCCCGGCTTGCCGTTGAGCACCCGGCTGACCGTGGCCTCGCTCACCCCGGCCTGCGCGGCGATGTCGGTCAGCCTGGCGGTTCCGTTGCCGGCGCCGAGTTGCCCGGTGCTATGCGACATCGGGTTCCCACCAGACGGCGGAGTCGGGGGCGAGCCGTACCACGCCGTCCTCGACGGCCGTCTCCGTGCTGGCCAGCAGGATCCGCCCGGGGGCGGGCAGTTCCACGGGCTCGCCGGTGAGGTTGAGCGTGCAGGCGAAGCCTTCGCCCCTGGAGAAGGCGAGGGTGCCCTCCGGGGAGTCGAGCCAGGTGAGCGGGGCGTCGTCGAAGGAGCGGCGCTCGCGTCTGATCCTCAGCGCCTCCCGGTAGAGGTTCAGCGTGGAGAGCGGGTCGTCGAGCTGGGAGGCGACGCTGAGCGGCCCCCAGGAGGGCGGCATGGGCAGCCAGGTCGCCTCGGCGCCGGGCAGGCTGAAGCCGAAGTGCGGCTCGTCGTCGGCCCACGGGAGCGGCACCCGGCAGCCGTCGCGGCCGTGGTCGGGGTTGCGCAGGCGCTGCGGGTCACGCTGGAACTCCTCCGGCAGGTCGAGGACCTCGGGCAGCCCGAGCTCCTCGCCCTGGTAGACGTAGGCCGAGCCGGGCAGGGAGAGCGTCAGCAGGGCGGCGGCGCGGGAGCGGCGCAGGCCGATCTCGCCGCCGCCGTACCTGGTGAGATGGCGTTTGACGTCGTGGTTGGAAAGCACCCAGGTGGACGGCGCGCCGACCATTCCCGCCGTCGTGAGCGACTCCTGGATGACCGCGCGGAACGGAGCGGCCTCCCAGGGAGTGACGAGGAAGTGGAAGTTGAACGCCTGGTGCATCTCGTCGGGGCGGACGTAGTTGGCCAGCCGCTGCGAGGACGGCGCCCACGCCTCGGCGACGCCGATCCGCTCTCCCGGGTAGGAGTCGAGCAGTTTGCGCCAGGCGCGATGGATCTCGTGCACGCCGTCCTGGTCGAAGAACGGCACCACCTCGGTGCCGATCATCCCGACCTGGTCGGCGTGGCCGACGTCGGGCAGGCCCTCGGCCTTGACCATGCCGTGGGCGACGTCGATACGGAAGCCGTCCACGCCCATGTCGAGCCAGAACCGCAGGATCGACTCGAACTCCGCGTGAACTTCGGGGTTCTCCCAGTTCAGGTCGGGCTGCTGCGGGGCGAACAGGTGAAGGTACCACTCGCCGTCGGGCAGCCGGGTCCACGCGGGGCCGCCGAAGACCGACTCCCAGTCGTTGGGCGGCAGTTCCCCGCCGACCCCCCGGCCCTCGCGGAAGATGTAGCGCTCACGCGCGGGGTCTCCCGGAGGCGCCGCCAGGGCCTCCAGGAACCACGCGTGCCGGTCGGAGGTGTGGTTGGGCACCACGTCCACGATGACCCGCAGGCCGTGCCGGTGCGCGTCGTCGATCAGTGCCCCGGCGTCGGCGAGCGACCCGAAGATCGGGTCGACGTCCCGGTAGTCGGCCACGTCGTAGCCGAAGTCGGCCATCGGCGAGGTGAAGAACGGGGTGAGCCAGATCGCGTCGACCCCGAGATCCGCCAGGTAGGGGAGCCTGCCGCGCACGCCGATCAGGTCTCCCACGCCGTCGCCGTTGCCGTCGGCGAAGCTGCGCACGTAGACCTGGTAGATCACCGCGTCGCGCCACCATCGGGTGACGGCCCCGGCAGCGAGGCCCGCCCGGACAAGCTCGGTCATATTAAATCCCCCGATCAGATGACATACCAGGATGTAGTAGCACGGTGGTGTTACGACTTCGTGGCGCCAGCGGTAAGTCCGGCGACCAGGTGCCGCTGGACGAGCAGGAAGACCACCGCCGCGGGCAACGCGATCAGCACCGCCGAGGCGGTGAGCAGGCCCCAATCGGCCCAGAACTGCCCGACGAACTGCTGCAGACCGGCGGCGAGGGTGCGCTTGTCGTCCCCCGTCATGAAGACCGAGGCGTAGGCGACCTCACCCCAGGCCGTCATGAAGGAGTAGAACGCGGTGACCGCGATGCTGGGCCGGGCCAGCGGCAGGATGACCCGCCAGAACACGCCGAACGGGGTCAGTCCGTCGATCATGCCGGCCTGGTCGATCTCGCGCGGGATGGAGTCGAAGTAGCCCTTCATCATCCACGCGCAGAACGGCACCGCCACGGTCATATAGGCGATGACCAGTCCCGGAATCTGGTTGAGCAGTCCGAGGCCCGCCATCAGGTTGTAGAGCGGCACGATCAGGATCGCCACCGGGAACATCTGGGTGATCAGCAGCATCCACATGACACCGCGGTAGCCGGGAAAACGGAAGCGGCTGATGGCATACCCGGTCGTGGAAGCCAGGAAAACACCGATGATCGTGGTCAGTCCCGCGATGATCACGGAGTTGAGCAACCAGGTCGGGAACTGTGTCTCGGTCAGCACGCGGACGTAGTTGTCCAGCGAGGAGTCGTCGAAGAACTTCAGTTCGCTGGAGAGCCAGCCGTCGCGTGGCTTGAGCGAGGTCAAGATCAGCCACACGATGGGGAACAGCGAGATGACGGACGCGATGATCAGCGTCCCGTGCAAAAGGATCGAGCTGCCGATGCCGCGATCCTCGCGGCCGCGGGCGCGCCCGCGCCTCGCGGAACCTGCCGTGACGGTGCTCACCAGACCTCCCCTTGCTTGCGCAGCGCGCGGCGGTAGACCAGGGCCATCACGACGAGAAGCAGAAGGATGATCACTCCCCATGCCGCCGAACCCGAGTAGTTGCGGATGCCGGTGAATGCCTCACGGTAAGCGTAGGTCACCAGGATCTCCGTGGAACTGCCCGGACCTCCGCCTGTGATCAGGAAGATCAACGGGAACATGTTGAACGTCCAGATCGTGCCCAGCAGGACGATGGTGCTGGAGACGGTTCGCAGGCCGGGGACCGTGATGTGGCGGAAGCGCTGCCACGGCGTGGCACCGTCCACCTCGGCCGCCTCATAAAGCTCACCGGGGATCGACTGGAGCCCGCCCAGCAGGGCCACCATCATGAACGGCACGCCTACCCAGACGTTGACCGCGATGACCGCGATCTTCGCCGTGGTCGGGTCGTCGAGCCAGCCGACCGCGCCCAGGCCCGTGGCCTTCAGCATCGCGTTGATGACGCCGAAGTCGCTGTTGTAGAGGTAGCGCCAGATGAAGGCGGCGACGAAGGGAGGGATCGCCCACGGCAGGATCAGCATCAACCGGTAGGCCGAGCGGAAGCGCAACTTCCGGTTGAGCAGCAGGGCCAGACCGAGGCCGAGGCCGTAGTGCAGCCCGACACAGGCGACGGTCCAGATGACCGTCCAGGTCAGCTTGTCCCAGAACAAGCCACCGGTGAGGATGTCGAGGTAGTTGCCGATCCCGATGAACTCGTAGGTCGAGGGGATGACGTTGACGCCGATCGTCCGCCCCATGGTGGCCTCGGTGGCGTCGGTCAGGGACAGATACACACCCCGGACCAGCGGCCAGCCGATCAGGATGGCGGTGACCACGACAACCGGGGCCACCATGGCCCAGGCGTACCAGTACTGCGACATCGACCGCCGGATCGGGCCGACCTTCTTGGGGCGGCCCCGGCCGCGGGCGCCGTCAGCGGCGCCCGCGGCCCGGTCCCTGGCCGTGCCGGTTACACGTCCAGTGGAAGTCGCCACGGATCAGCTCCAGTCCTTGAAGATGCCGCGATACTTCTCGTCCACCGTCTTGACCATGTCCTCGGGTGAGGTCTTACCGCCGACCAGGGACTGGTAGCTCTCCAGGAGCGGCTGGAAGAGCTGGCCTCCCTCGGGAATCCACGGACGCGCGACCGCGGTGTCGATGATCGGCTTGAAGGTGGCGACGTCCTTGTTGCCCTGGACGTCGGGGTTGTCGTAGGCGGAGGTACGGGTCGGCAGGAGACCGATCTCCTTGGCAATCTTGGCCTGGGCCTCGGGGGTGCTCATGAAACGGACGAACTCATAGGAGGCGTCCAGGTTCTTGGAGCCGGCGTAGATGGCGTAGTTCCAGCCGCCGGTGGGCGCGCCCGCCTTGACCGACCCCGCGGGGACGGGGGCGATACCGAGGTTCTCCTTGTCCGCGAACTCCTTGCCCTGGTAGACCTCCGCCAGCGCCCAGGGGCCGTTGTAGATCATCGCGGCCTTGCCGTCCTTGAGGGCGGTCATCGCGTTGGCGTAGCTGTCCTGGATGGCGGGCTTGGGCGCGGCCCCGGAGGTGATCAGGTCAGCGACCGAGGCCATGGCCTTCGCGTTCGCCGGGGAGTTGACGGTGATCTTCTTGTTCTGCACGTCGAGGAGGTCGCCGCCCTCGCCGTAGATGAAGGGCAGCAGGAAGTAGGCGTCGACGTTGAGCGCGAGGCCGTTGACGCCGGTCTTCTCCTTGACGTCGAGCGAGGCCTTCTTCAGCTCCTCGACCGTGGTGGGCGCCTTGTCCCAGCCGGCCTCCTTGAGCAGCCTCTTGTTGTACAGCAGCGCCAGGGTGTCGGTGACCTGCGGCACCGCGTAGGACTTGCCGTCGTACTTGGTACTGCTCAGCGGGCTGGCAAGGAAGTCGGACTCGTTCTCCACCGCGCGCGTGCCGTCCAGCGGCTGGAGGTAGCCGAGGGAGGCGAACTGGGAGGTCCAGGCGACCTCGGAGCGGACCACGTCGGGCGCCCCGGTACCGGCCTGCGCCGCGGTCTGGAATTTATTCTGCGCCTGGTCCGAGGGGACGTTGACGTAGTTGACCTTGATGTTGGGGTACTTCGCCTGGAACTCCTTGATGAGCGCCTGGAACGTCGGGCCCTCGCTGTCGGGCCTGACGGTGTCCCACCAGGTGATCTCACCGGTGATCTTCGACGGATCCGTCGCCGCGGGCTGGGCGGGGGCCGCCGTGCCGGCGTCACCGCCACCGCAGGCGGAGACCGCCAGGGCGAGGGCCGCGACAATCGTCGCGGCCGAGAAGGCTCGCCGCATGTTCTTCTCCTCGTGTTCAAGGGACGACCGGGACCGAAGAGCCGCCCGGCCGGGTCTGGAGTAAGCCGGACGTTACGCCTACGTGAACCCCATTGGAAGAAGTTTCTGCAAGAGTCTGCAAAGTCGTTACAAAGCCACCCCAAACCCAAGGAGCCAGGCCTTCCTCTGACGGGATTTCAAGTGGCGATATTCACCACTTAAGAGCTGAAAATCCCTTTTGTCGCGTTTTTTCCCCACGACCACCCCCCTCCTGGAGGCCTGAGAATTGCCAGGATTCAGAAATTTGCCGCAAGGGATTGCATAGAACACCGCTAGTGAGTAATTTCCGGGCAATACTCTCGAAACAACTCCCGTGGAGGCCCACCGTGGTCTGGCCGCTCCCCCCACGGCGCGCGAGAACGACCCTCCTGACGGGCGCCGCGCTCGCGGTAGCCCTGATCGCCACCCATCTCGCCGCCACCCCGCCCCCCGCCGCCGCGTCCACCTCCCTCGCGTCCGCGCCCCTCGCCGCACCGGTCCTCGCAGCGCCCTCCGCAGCGCCATCCCCAGGGCCCTCCGGCGCGTCCGCACGGGCGTCCGGCGATCCCGTGGTGTCCGCGCTCAGCCGCACCGCCGAACCCTCCGACAGGGATCTCGCCCGCGACGCGCTCCGCGCCGACCTGAGCCGCGAGCGCTTCTACTTCGCGATGACCGACCGGTTCGCCAACGGCGACACCCGCAACGACCGGGGCGGCCTGTCCGGCGACCGGCTCACCACCGGCTTCGACCCCACGCACAAGGGCTTCTACCAGGGCGGCGACCTCAAGGGCCTGCTCGGCAAGCTCGACTACGTCAAGAACCTGGGCAGCACCGCGATCTGGATCACCCCGGCGTTCGTGAACCGTCCCGTGCAGGGCACCGGCGCCAACGTCTCGGCCGGCTACCACGGCTACTGGATCACCGACTTCACCAGGATCGACCCGCACCTGGGGACCAACGCCCAGATGAAGGAGCTGGTGCGCGAGGCACATCGGCGCGGGATGAAGGTCTTCTTCGACATCATCACCAACCACACGGCCGACGTGGTCGACTACGCGGAGAAGACCTACTCGTATCGCTCCAAGGGCGCCTACCCCTACGTCGACACCCGCGGCACGCCGTTCGACGACCGCGACCACGCGGGCAAGGACACCTTCCCCAAGGTGGACGCCGACTCGTTCCCGTACACGCCGGTCGCGCCGAAGAACGCCAAGACCCCGTCCTGGCTGAACGACCCGACGATGTACCACAACCGGGGCGACTCCACCTTCAGCGGCGGTGAGAACGACGAGTACGGCGACTTCTTCGGCCTCGACGACCTGTGGACCGAGCGCCCGGAGGTCGTCAAAGGGATGATCGACATCTACAGGACGTGGGTGCGCGAGACCGGCCTCGACGGCTTCCGCATCGACACCGCCAAGCACGTGAACATGGAGTTCTGGGAGAGGTTCTCCCCCGCCCTGCGCGGCTACGCGGCCCAGCAGGGCAACAAGCGGTTCTTCATGTTCGGCGAGGTCTACTCCGGCGAGCCCTCCTTCACCAGCCGATACTCCACCCGGGGCGGTATGAACGCCACCCTGGACTTCCCGTTCCAGGAGGCCGCCCGTTCCTTCAGCGGCGGCACGGCGGACGCGTCCAGGCTGGCACGGCTGTACGCGGAAGACGACTATCACACCGACGCCGACAGTAACGCCTCGTCGCTGCCGACCTTCCTCGGCAACCACGACATGGGCCGCATCGGCCGTTTCATCTCCCAGGACAATCCCGGTGCCCCCGACTCCGAGCTGCTGCGCAGGTCGCTGCTCGCCCACGAGCTGATGTATCTCACCCGCGGCCAGCCTGTCGTCTACTACGGCGACGAGCAGGGCTTCACCGGCAAGGGCGGCGACCAGGACGCCCGCGCGTCCATGTTCGCCTCCAGGACCGAGAGCTACCTGAGCGACGACCTGATCGGCACCGACTCCACCCACGCCAGGGACAACTTCGTCCCCTCCCACCCGCTCTACCGGGGAATCTCCGCCCTGGCCGCGCTGCGCGACGCCCACCCGGCCCTCGCCGACGGCGCCCAGATCGAGCGGCTCGTCTCCGACGGCGTCTACGCCTTCTCCAGGATCGACGCCGCGCGACAGATCGAGTATCTGGTGGCGGTCAACAACGCCGAGCGGCCCGCGACCGTGAGCGCGCCCACCTTCTCGGCGGGCGCGGCCTTCACCAGGGTGTACGGCGAGGGTGCCGCCACGCTCACCACCGGCGCGGACACGAAGCTGGCGCTCACCGTCCCCGCCCTGTCGGCGGTGGTCTACAAGGCGCCCGCCAAACTCGCCGCCCCGGCCACGGCCCCGGCCGTCTCCATCTCCCTGCCGGGGGCCGAGATCAGGGGCACCGCCGAGGACGGCCGGATCCCGGTCGTCGCGACCGTGCCGGGCACCGGCTTCGACCAGGTCACCTTCGCCGCCAAGGTGGGCGAGGGCCCCTGGCGGGCGATCGGCACCGACGACGCGCCGAACACCTCCCCCGCGGGCCGTACCTTCCGGGTCTTCCACGACCTGCGCGGTATCGCGGCGGGTACGAAGATCTCCTACAAAGCGGTGGTGAAGGACTCCGCGGGCCGCTTCGCCTCGGCGAGCGCGGCGGCGACCGTCGGCGCCGCGCCCGCCCCCGAGGAGCCGGGCGCGGTCAAGCGCGACTGGCTGGTCGTGCACTACCAGCGCGAGAACTACGACGGCTGGGGCCTGCATGTCTGGGGCGACGTCGAGAATCCCACGGAATGGGCCGAGCCCCTCCGGCTCACCGGCGAGGACGCCTATGGCCGTTTCGCCTGGATCAAGCTCAAGCCCGGCGCGTCCAACGTCGGGATCATCGCCCACAAGGGTGACGAGAAGGACGGCGGCGACCGGGTCGTCAACCCCGCCAGGAACGGCGAGGTCTGGCTCGCGGAGGGGAAGGCGGAGACGCACCTGTCCCGCGCGGCCGCCCAGGGCTACGCGACGATCCGCTACAACCGGCCGGACAAGAACTACGACGGCTGGGGTCTGCATCTGTGGGGTGACGGACTCGCCGACGGAGTGCCCACCGAGTGGGCCACCCCGCGCCCGCCGGACGGCACCGACTCCTACGGCGCGTTCTGGAAGGTCCCGCTGAAGGACGCCTCGACACCGGTGAACTTCATCATCCACAAGGGCGACACCAAGGACCCCGGCCCCGACCAGTCGTTCACCCCGGCACTCCAACCGGAGGCCAACGTCGTCTCGGGCGTGGCGAAGACCCACCCGACCCGGGCCGCGGCCGAGAACGTGGCGATCCTGCGTTACCACCGCCCCGACGGGAAGTACGAAGGCTGGGGACTACACCTGTGGGGTGACGTGGCCCAGCCCACCGAGTGGGCCACCCCACTTCAGCCCGCGGGCGAAGACGCCTTCGGTGTCTACTTCCGCGTCCCCCTGACCGAGGGGGCCAAGAACGTGAACTACATCATCCACAAAGGTGACGAGAAAGACCTCCCCGACAACCAAACGCTGGACCTGACCGCGACCGGCCACGAAGCCTGGCGGATCGCGGCCACCGAGGGTTACCTGCTGCCCCAGCCGGCGGCCCGTGGCGCGGACGCCGACCTGTCGAAGTCCTCGGCGCACTGGATCGACCGCGGTACCGTCGCCTGGAAGGTCGAGCCGTCGTCCTCGCTCCGGCACTCGCTGGCCTTCTCCGAGAAAGGCGACATCACCTACGACAAGGGCGACCTGACCGGCGACCTCCGGATCATCCGCCTCCTTCCCGGAGTGCTCACCGAGGCGCAGAGAGCGAAGTGGCCGCACCTGGCCGGGCACGCCGCGTTCACGATCGATCCGCGTGACGCCGACCTTGTCAAGAAGGCGCTGCGCGGACAGGTCGTGGCCGTCGAGCGCGACGCCTCGGGCACGCTGCTGGCCGCCACCGGCGTGCAGTTGCCCGGCGTACTCGACGACCTGTACGCCAAGGCGGCGACCGCCGGCCTCGGCTCCTCCTGGAACGGCGGGACGCCCGGCCTGTCGGTCTGGGCGCCGACGGCGGGCAAGGTCGAACTGGCGCTCTACCGCACCCCCTCCGGCGGCGACCGCACCGTCCACGCCATGCGGCGCGACGACGGCACCGGCATCTGGTCGGTCCGCGGGCAACCGAGCTGGAAGAACCGCTACTACACCTTCCTGGTCACTGTCTACGTTCCCGCCGAGGGCAAGGTCGTCGTCAACGAGGTGACCGACCCCTACAGCCTGTCGCTGGCCGCCGGGTCGGGCCGCAGCCAGCTCGTCGACCTGTCCGACCGTTCCCTGCGGCCCGACGGCTGGTCGTCCCTCGCCAAGCCCGCGGCGGTGCCGCAGGAGAAGGCGTCGATCTACGAACTGCACGTGCGTGACTTCTCCGCCTCCGACGCCACGGTCCCCGCCTCCAGACGCGGCACCTACTCGGCCCTCACCGGCGACTCGGCGGGGATGAAGGAACTGCGCGGGCTGGCCAGGGACGGCCTGACCCACGTGCATCTGCTTCCCGTCTTCGACATCGCGACGGTCCCCGAGCGCAGGGCGGAGCGGACCGAACCCGACTGCGACCTGGCCTCGATGCCCCCCGACTCCGAGGAGCAGCAGGCCTGCGTCGCGCGCACCGCGGCGAAAGACTCCTTCAACTGGGGCTACGACCCGCTGCACTACACGGTGCCCGAAGGCTCCTACGCCGCCGACCCCGAGGGGACCTCGCGGATCAGGGAGTTCCGGAGCATGGTCGGCGGACTGAACGGGGCGGGACTGCGAGTGGTGATGGACGTGGTCTACAACCACACCCACGCCGCCGGCCAGGACTCCACCTCGGTGCTCGACCGGATCGTGCCCGGCTACTACCACCGGTTGCTCGACGACGGCACCGTGGCCACCTCCACCTGCTGCGCCAACACCGCCCCCGAGCACGCCATGATGGGCAGGCTCGTCGTCGACTCCGTCGTCACCTGGGCCCGCGAGTACAAGGTGGACGGCTTCAGGTTCGACCTGATGGGCCATCACCCCAAGGCGAACATGCTCGCGGTCCGCGCCGCCCTGGACAGGTTGAGCGTGGCCCACGACGGCGTGGACGGGAAGTCGATCATCCTGTACGGCGAGGGCTGGAACTTCGGCGAGGTCGCCGACAACGCCCGCTTCGAGCAGGCCACCCAGGCCAACATGGCGGGCACCGGGATCGGTACCTTCAGCGACCGGCTCCGTGACGCGGTCCGCGGCGGCAGCCCGTTCGACCCCGATCCGCGAATCCAGGGTTTCGGCTCGGGCCTGGCCGGGGCACCCAACGGGTCGCTCGCCAACGGCGACGAGGCGCAGCAGCGGGCCCGGCTGTTCGGCTACCAGGACCTGATCAAGGTCGGGCTCGCCGGTAACCTTCGTGACTACACTTTCACCGCCTCGAACGGCAAGGAGGTCAAGGGCTCGCAGGTCGACTACAACGGCTCCCCCGCCGGATACACCGCCTCGCCGGGCGAGGTCGTCACCTACGTCGATGCCCACGACAACGAGACGCTGTTCGACGCGCTGGCCTACAAGCTTCCGCAGACCACCACCATGGTCGACCGGGTGCGCATGCAGTCGCTCTCGCTGGCCACGGCCGTGCTCGGGCAGGGCACCTCGTTCGTGCACGCCGGCAGCGAGCGGCTCCGTTCCAAGTCGCTGGACCGCAACTCCTACGACTCCGGCGACTGGTTCAACCGTCTGCTCTGGGACTGCTCCGCGGGCAACGGCTTCGGCGCGGGCCTCCCCCCAAAGGCCGACAAC
The DNA here is from genome assembly GCF_040649155.1 of Streptosporangium sp. NPDC049046. Taxonomy (NCBI): domain Bacteria; kingdom Bacillati; phylum Actinomycetota; class Actinomycetes; order Streptosporangiales; family Streptosporangiaceae; genus Streptosporangium; species Streptosporangium sp. NPDC049046. The sequence continues at coordinate 106,407 of NZ_JBEZEZ010000004.1, forward strand.
GAGGACAAGTGGCAGTACGCCAAACCGCTGCTCGCCGACCCGGCGCTGAAGCCGGACTGCGCGGCGATCGGCACGGCCCGTGCCCGTTACGGCGACCTGCTGAAAATCCGCTCGTCGTCCCCGGTCTTCGCCCTCGGCAGCCTGGCCGAGGTGCAGAAGCGCCTCACCTTCCCGACCAGCGGCGTCTCGGAGATTCCGGGCGTCGTGACCATGCACCTGGACGCTTCGGGGATCGACCCCCGCTGGAAGTCGGTCACCGTCGTCTTCAACGCGACCCCCGAGGCGCGGGCGCAGACCGTCGCCGCGCTGAAGGGCACCCAGGTGACGCTCCACCCCGTCCAGACGGCCGGCGACGACGCCGTCGTGAAGCAGTCGACGTTCGATTCCGCCACGGGCACGCTGACGGTCCCGGCACGCACGGTCGCCGTCTTCGTCCAGCCCTGACCCCACATACCCCGGAAAGACGGCCGGGCCGGGTGTTGCAGCACCCGGCCCGGCCAGGGAACCCGTCCATCGATCCTGGAGGACCCACTCATGAAACCCTACAGAGCCATGGTTGCCACAGCGTTAAGCGCGCTGGCAGCCGCCACGGTCGTGGTGCCCGTCGCGCTGAGCGCCCCTGCCCAGGCTGCGCCACCCACCCCAGGCCCGATCGTCAAGCTGTGGAACTGGAACTGGAACTCCGTCGCCAGGGAGTGCACCGACGTCCTCGGCCCCGCCGGGTACGGCGCCGTACAGGTCTCCCCTCCGAGCGACTCGATGTCCAAGGGCGGGTCGGTCTGGTGGGACATCTACCAGCCCGCCCGCTACACACTCACCAGCAAGTTCGGTGACGAGAACGCGTTCAAGAACATGATCAACGCCTGCCACGCGGCGGGCGTCAAGGTCCACACCGACGCCGTCATCAACCACATGACCGGCCAGGGCAGCACCAGCTACGGTGGCTACAGCTTCGGCAAGTACAACTATCCAGGCCTCTACTCGTCCGCCGACTTCCACTCCCCCACCTGCGGGATCAACAGCTCCGACTACAAGAACGACGGCTGGCGGGTACAGAACTGCGAGCTCGTCGGCCTGTCCGACCTCAACACCGGCTCCGAGTACGTTCGCAACCAGATCGCCGGCTACCTCAACAACCTGACCTCCCTGGGCGTGGACGGCTTCCGCATCGACGCCGCCAAGCACATCAACCCGAGCGACCTGGCCGCGATCAAGGGCAAGCTGACCGGCTCGCCCTACATTCACCAGGAGGTCATCGAGGGCGATCAGGAGGCGATCACGCCGAGCCAGTACACCGGGATCGGCGACGTGCACGAGTTCGTGTACGGGCGCAAACTCAAGGAGCAGTTCGGCGGCGGCCAGATCAAGAACCTGCAGTCGTTCGGGCAGAGCTGGGGTCTGTCGGTGCCCAGCGACAAGGCCGTGGTCTTCATCGACAACCACGACACCGAGCGTAACGGCTCGACCATGAACTACAAGTACGGCGACGCCTACAAGCTGGCCAACGTCTTCATGCTCGCCTGGCCGTACGGTACGCAGCGCGTTTACTCCGGATTCACCTGGAGCGACGCCGAGGGCGGTCCGCCCTCGGCGGGCGGCGGCTTCGTCACCGACGCCAACTGCGGCAACGGCCAGTGGACCTGCTTCCACCGCCAGATGAGCGGGATGGTCGGCTTCAACCGCGCCGTAGCCGGCACCTCGGTCGGCAACTGGTACGACAACGGCAACAACGTGATCGCCTTCAGCCGCGGCGACAAGGGCTGGGTCGCGATCAACAACGAGGGCGGGAGCGTCACCCGTACCTTCTCCACCGGCCTGCCCGCCGGAACCTACGCCAACGACGTGGGCGGCGGCACGGTGACCGTCGGCTCGAACGGCTCCGCCTCAGTGACCGTCCCCGGCAAGAGCGCGGTCGCCATCCACGTGGGCGGCGTACGGCCCACCGACCCGCCGCCCGGTGAGGCGACCGTCTACTACTCCACCACCTGGACGGCCGCCAACATCCACTACCAGCCCACCGGCGGCGCCTGGACCACCGTCCCCGGCACCCCCATGAACGAGACCGCCTGCACCGGCTGGAAAAAGAAGACCATCGACCTCGGCACCGCCACCGGACTCAAAGCCGCCTTCAACAACGGAAACGGCACCTGGGACAACAACAACGGCACCGACTACACCATCGGCCGCGGTGTGAGCACGATCAAGAACGGCGTCGTGACCGCCAACGCCACCTCCCCCTGCGGCCCCGAACCCAGCCCCACCCCGACGGTGAACCCCGGTAAGGTCGCCATCTCCTTCAACGCGAACGTGACGACCTCCTACGGCCAGAACGTCTTCGTGGTCGGCAACATCGCCGAACTGGGCGCCTGGAACCCCGCCAACGCGGTGGCGCTCTCCTCGGCCGACTACCCGGTCTGGAAGGTCACGGCCAATCTGCCGGCCAACACCGCGGTCTCCTACAAGTACATCAGGAAGAATCCCAACGGCTCGGTGACGTGGGAGAGCGACCCCAACCGGTCCTTCACCACCCCGGCGAGCGGCACCGCGACGCGCGACGACGCCTGGCGCTGACCTTCGGGCCGCCCCGGCCCACCCCCTCCCGGGCGTCCACCGGCGCCCGGGTTCCCCCTTCACCTCGCACAGAGGAACCTTCATGCGCTCGTCTCTCAAACGCGCCCTCAGACTGCTCGCCGCAGCGGCCATCGGCCTGACCTCCGCCGTCGTCCCGCTGTCCGCGGCGCTGGGCGCCAACAGCGTCACCGTCTACTACTCCACCACCTGGTCGAACGCGAACATCCACTACCAGCCCACCGGCGGCGCCTGGACCACCGTCCCCGGCACCCCCATGAACGAGACCGCCTGCACCGGCTGGAAAAAGAAGACCATCGACCTCGGCACCGCCACCGGACTCAAAGCCGCCTTCAACAACGGAAACGGCACCTGGGACAACAACAACGGCTCCGACTACACCATCGGCACCGGAGTCGTGACCGTCTCCGGCCGCACGATCGGCTCCGGTAACCCCTGTGACCCGGGCTCCGGCAACACCGCGACCGTCTACTACTCCACCACCTGGTCAGACGCGAACATCCACTACCAGCCCACCGGCGGCGCCTGGACCACCGTCCCCGGCACCCCCATGAACGAGACCGCCTGCACCGGCTGGAAAAAGAAGACCGTCAACCTCGGCACCGCCACCGGACTCAAAGCCGCCTTCAACAACGGAAACGGCACCTGGGACAACAAAGGCGGCTCCGACTACACCATCGGCACCGGGGTCAGCACGGTCAAGAACGGCGTCGTGACCGGCAACGCCGCCGGCCCCTGCGTCCCCGAGATTCCGGACACCGAGAAGCCCAGCACGCCGACCGGCGTGACGGCGACCGCGAACGGCGTCTCGATCGCACTGGCCTGGAGCGCCTCCACCGACAACGTCAAAGTAACCGGCTACAAGGTGACCCGCACCGGCGGCACCGGGGGAACCAAGGTCGTCGACGTGACGGCCACCACGCACTCCGACACCGGCCTGGCGGAGAACACCCTCTATCGCTACACCGTCCAGGCCAGGGACGCCGCCGGCAACCTCTCCGGGGCGAGCGAGGAGGCCACCGCCACCACCGGGGAGAAGCCCGAGGCGCCCGAGGGCGGCACCCCGCTCGGCGGCGACCCGCGTGAGGACTCCATCTACTTCGTGATGACCGCCCGTTTCGCCGACGGCGACACCTCCAACAACCGGGGTGGCAGCCAGCACGCGAAGTCGGGCAACGCCGCGAACAACGACCCGATGTTCCGCGGTGACTTCAAGGGCCTGGTCGACAAGCTCGACTACATCAAGGGCCTCGGCTTCTCCGCCCTGTGGATCACCCCGGTCGTGCTCAACCGCTCCGACTACGACTTCCACGGCTACCACGGCTGGGACTTCTACCGGGTCGACCCCCGCCTGGAGTCCGCGGGCACGTCGTACCAGGACCTGATCAACGCCGCCCATGCCAAGGGCATCAAGATCTACCAGGACGTCGTCTACAACCACAGCTCCCGCTGGGGCGCCAAGGGCCTGTTCACCCCCACCGTGTGGGGTGCGCGCGACGATCAGTGGAAGTGGCTCTACAACGAGAAGGAGGCGGGCCGGGAGTACGACCCGATGCGGGAGCATCAGGGGAACGACCCGAGCCTGACAGCCGCGCAGAACGCGATGGCCAAGGGCAGGCCGTACAACGGCGACCAGTGGTCGACCACCGAGCCGGCGGGCAACACCTGCCGTAACTGGGGCACTCCCACCCAGTGGAGCAGCCCCGAGGGGTTCCGCATCCACAACTGCCAGTGGCCGAACCCGACCTCCGGCATGTTCCCCGCGAACTACTATCACCAGTGCTGGATCGGCAACTGGGAGGGCGAAGACTCTCGTAGCTGCTGGCTTCACGACGACCTGGCCGACTTCAACACGGAGAGCAAGGTCGTCCAGGACTACCTGATCGACGTCTACAACAAGTACATCGACATGGGCGTGGACGGCTTCCGCGTCGACACCGCCGTGCACATCCCCAGGGTCACCTGGAACCGCCGGTTCCTGCCCGCGATCCGCGAGCACGCGACCGCGAAGTTCGGCGCGGAGAAGGCCAAGGACTTCTACGTCTTCGGCGAGGTCGCCGCGTTCGTGCACGACAAGTGGAACCGCGGTTCGGTGAACCACTCCGCCCAGTTCTTCACCTGGAAGGAGCGCAAGGAGTACAGTCCCGACGACGTCAGGGCGGCGATCGAGCAGTACGACTACGAGAACCTGATGGGCTCGGGCAATCAGCCCACCAGCACCAACGCCACGCTGAACGGCAACACCTACCACGCGCCCGACCACAGCAGGTTCTCCGGCATGAACGTCATCGACATGCGCATGCACATGAACTTCGGCGAGGCGTCCAACGCGTTCCACAGCGGCAAGGACTCCGACGACAGCTACAACGACGCCACCTACAACACCGTCTACGTCGACTCCCACGACTACGGCCCGAACAAGTCCTCGGTCCGCTACGACGGCGGCACCGACGCCTGGGCGGAGAACATGAGCCTGATGTGGACCTTCCGCGGCATCCCGACGCTCTACTACGGCTCGGAGATCGAGTTCCAGGCGGGCAAGCGGATCGACTGCGGGCCGACCTGCCCGCTGGCCACGACGGGACGCGCCTATTTCGGTGACCACCTGGCGGGATCGGTCACCGCCTCGGGCTTCGGCACGGTCTCCAACGCCTCGGGCACGGTGGCGCAGACCTTCGACAAGCCGCTGGTCAAGCACGTGCAACGGCTCAACCGGATTCGCCGGGCCATCCCGGCGCTGCAGAAGGGCCAGTACTCGACCGAGGGCGTCACGGGCCAGATGGCTTACAAGCGCCGCTTCACCCAGGGGACCGTGGACAGCTTCGTGCTGGTCTCGGTCACCGGGGGCGCCACCTTCACCGGAATCCCGAACGGCACCTACGTCGACGCGGTCACCGGCGACAGCAGAACGGTGACCAACGGGACACTGTCGATCGCCGCGAGCGGCAAGGGCAACATGCGCGCCTACGTGCTGTCCCTGCCGGGCAACCCGGCCCCCGGCAAGATCGGCGACGCGGGGCCGTACCTGAAGTAACCCATGTCTGGCTCCGTCCGGAGTGGTGACCCGACCCCTCCGCTCCGGACGGAGCCTTCCACCGGCCCCGCGGGCCACCTTCCAATCAGCCCAGGCGCCAGACGCGGACGGTGTCGTCGCCGCCGCCGGTGACCGCGACGGGACGCCCGTCGAGTTCGGTCACCGCGGCGGCGAACACGTTGTGGTCGTGGGCCTTGAACGGCCGTCCCGCCCGCTTCCCGGTGTCGAGGTCGTGGACCTGCGCGGTGGCGTCGTTGCTGCCGGAGACGACGACGGTGAGCGACCCCACCCGGCCGACCGCGAGGGAGTAGATCCAGCCGCTGTGGCTCTGGATGGGCGGGCGGGCCTCACCAGCACCGGCGGCGTCGTCGATGTGGATGTCCTGCGCGCCGCCGGCGGAGAGCACCACGAGCCTGCCGTCCAGTTCGGCCGTGGTGACGGCGGTGACCTGGGCGCGCTGGGTGAGGAGCGTCTCGCCCGCCCCCGAGCGGAGCGGCCAGCGACGCACCGTACCGTCGCCGCCGCCGGTGAACACGACGGGCTCACCGTCGAGGGTGGCCGTGGCGAGGCCGAACACGGCGCCCTCGGAGGCGCGACGGGCCTTGCCGATCGCGGCGCCCGTCCTCAGGTCCCACACGCGCAGGCTCCCGTCGCGGCCTCCGGTCACCACGACGGGCTCGCCGTCGAGGGTGGCGAGGGCAAGGGAGAAGACGGGCACAGCGGCGTCGAAGGGCTTGCCGACCGGCTTGCGGGTGGCGAGGTCCCAGCGGCGTACGGTGCCGTCGTCGCCGCCCGACACCGCGATCGTCCTGCCGTCCAGCTCGGTGACCGCGACGGAGCGCACCCAGTTGGTGTGCCCGGTGAGGGTGGCCAGCGGCTTGCGGGTCGCGAGATCCCACAGGCGGACGGTGCGGTCGTTGGCACCGGAGACGATCACGGACCTGCCGCCGACCTGGGCGATCGCCACCGACTGCAGATCGTCGCGATGGCCGCGCAGCGGTCCGCCGACCGGTGCGCTCTTCCAGTTCCCGGTGACCGCGGTGGGGGTGGCGGCGGGGGACGGCGATCCACTGGAAGAGGGTGAGGCGCTGGGAGACGGTGAGGCGCTGGGCTGCGTGGACTCGCCGGGTGAGGGGGAGCCGCCGGAGATCGAAGGGGAGCCGGTCATCGCGACGGGAGTGGGGTCAGCGCCCTCCTCCCCGGTCCCCGCCAGCAGTGGCGGAAGCACGAAGACGCCCGCGGAGACCGCGACGGCGCAGACGGCGACGGCGGCCCCGATCCGCCACGGGCGCGATCGTCCTGACCCGCCCGGCGCGGTCGCGCCACCGGCCCCCTCCCATGGGGCACCAGGAGAGGTGGAGACCCCGTGGCCCTGCCGGTGCCACTGCCCGGGCTCGGTGCTCGGACCCGTCGGTGACCACCCGGCGTACGGCGGCAGCGAAGGTGCCGCGCCCGGCTCGAACGGCGGCGACGGCCGGGATGGCGGCCGCTGAGGGTCGGCCTCCCACCCGGGTGACGGCTGTCGTTGCGACGAGGGCGGCCGGTCGTGGAGCGGTGATTGCGAAGACTGTGGCTGAGAAGACTCGGGCTGCGAAGGCTGCGGGGACGGGGACGGCTGCTCGGTCCGCGACGGCCGCTGGGACGGAGAGGGCTGGACCTCGGCCGACTGACCGGTCTGCGGCGACTCCGCGGGCGGCATGGCGGTGCCGGCCGACGGCTGGCGGATCAGCCGGAACAGCAGGTCGGAGGCGACCGGCCGATCGGCGGGATCCTTCGCCAGGCAGGCGCGCAGCAACGGGCGCAACCCCTCGGGAACCCCCGACAGGTCGGGCTCGGTGGTGAGGATGCGGTGGAGCACGGCCGGGATGGTGTCCCGGCCGAACGCGGGGCTGCCGGTGGCCGCGAACACCATCGTCACGGCCCAGCTGAACACGTCCGAGGGGGCGGCGGCGGGCTGGCCGTGGATCTGCTCGGGCGACATGTACGTCGGGGTCCCGACGGCGCCGCTGGTCTGGGCGAACCCGGCGTCGAGTGCCTTGGAGATGCCGAAGTCGATGACGCGCGGGCCGTCGAAGCCGAGGAGCACGTTGGCAGGTTTGAAGTCGCGGTGCGCGATGCCCGCCTGGTGGATGGCGACGAGCGCGGTGGCCGTGCTGATCGCGATGCGCTGCAGGGCGGCGCCGTCGCGCGGCCCCTCCCTCTCGACGGCCTGCTGCAGCGAAGGCCCGTCGATGAACTCGCTCACCACGTAGAGATGGTCGCCGCTCTCCCCCGCGTCGAGCACCCGGGCGGTGCAGAACTCGGCGATCTGCCGGGCGACGGCGATCTCCCGCTCGAAGCGCGTCCTCGCGACCTGGTCGGCGGCGAACCTGGGATGCAGCACCTTGACCGCGACACGCTCACCGGCCGGATCACGACCGAGGTAGACCGTCCCCTGCCCACCCTCGCCGAGCCTCGCCTCGATCACGTACGGCCCGAAGGCGGTGGGGTCGCCGGATCTGAGCTCCGTACCGGCCATCGTGTTCCTCCCCCGCCGCGAGCCCGCCCGAGTGGTCCGGCGGCCACGCCCTGCCGCACGCGCCGGGTTCCGGGCAGTCTGGTCCCGGAAAAGAGCATGCCAGCATCGGCAAATTTGACCAAATGCCCGCAGTTATCAGTCGAGAAGGTTGGCGTGCAGGGCGCGCAACACCGCGTTGGTCCGGTCCCGCGCCCCGAGTTTGAGCAGCATGGTCGAGACGTGGTTCTTCACCGTGCCCTCGGCCAGGAAGAGAGCCTGGGCGATCTCGCGGTTGCTGTAGCCCTCCGCGACGAGCCGAAGCACCTCCACCTCTCGTTCGGTGAGCCGCTGGATCGCGGGCAGGTCGTCGTCCGCCGGTCGGCGGCGCCGCACCGCGCGCAGCAGCCGGTCGGTGATCGACGGCGAGATCAGTGTCCCCCCGGCGGCCAGGACGCGGATGGCCCGGGTCAGCCGTTCGAGCGTCACGTCCTTCAGCAGGTAGCCGCACGCCCCCGCCCGCATCGCGTCCAGCACCAGGGTGTCGTTGTCGAACGTGGTCAGCACGAGCACCGGCGGCGAGCCGTCCGCGCGCTCCCGCAACGCCCTGAGCACCCAGATGCCGTCGTGGCGGGGCATGCGCAGGTCGAGCAGGACGACGTCGGGGGCGTGCTCCTCGATCGCCGCCAGCGCGGCCATGCCGTCGTCGGCCTCCCCCACCACCTCGATGTCGTCGGTCAGGTCGAGCAGGCTGCGGATGCCCTGCCGGACCAGGGTCTGGTCGTCGACCACGATCACCCGGATCATCGCGCGGGCACCGTGGCGGTGACCCGGAAACCGTCGCTGCCGTCGAGCCGTACGTCGCCGCCGATCGCCTCGATCCGCTCGCTCAGGCCGCGCAGCCCGTTGCCGGGCCGCAGCTCGGGGCTGCCTCGCCCGTCGTCGACGGAGGTGAACCTCACGTCCCGCTCCGGTGTGCTCTCGATCCGGATGCGCAACGAGGTCGCGTCCGCGTGCCGGATGGTGTTGGTGACGATCTCCTGGACGACACGGATGAGCGCCAGGGTCACCTCCTCGGTGGGGCACACGTCGTCGTCGATCCACACGCCGATGTCGAGGCCGGGAATGTCGCGTACCACGGCGGCGAGGGCCTCGCGCAGGTCGGGCGCGTCGGTGCGCAGCTGTCCGACGGTCGCGCGCACGTCGCGAAGCAGGTCCCGCGCCACCCGGTCGGCACGCTCGATGTGCACGCGCGCGCCCGCCCCGTCGCGGTGCCGCGCGACCTCCAGTTCCAGGGTGAGCGCGGTGAGCTGGTGCCCCATCAGGTCGTGCAGTTCCCTGGCGATGCGCAGGCGTTCGTGAGCGCGTGCGGTGTCGGCCAGGATCACACTCGCCGCCCGCAGCTCCAGATGAGCCTCGCTCAGCTCGCGGCGCATCCGCTGCTCCCTGATGGTCACCAGCACGCTCAGCAGCGTCGCGATCTGGATCAGCAGGTACAGCAGCGCACTGAGGCCGATCTCGGCGACGGTGGAACCGGTGAGACCCACGGTCACGGCGATCACGACGACGTTGAGCACGATCACCACCGGGCCCGCCCACGGCGGCGCGACGTACGCGCTCAGGGCGGCGGTGAAGACCAGCAGGATCGGCAGCCATCCGGCGCCGGGCGCCGTCAGGATCGTGAACCATCCCAGCACGACGGCCGCGCCATAGCAGACCCACGCCTGCCTCGGCCGGCATTCCTCCCAGAGCGCGGCGATCAGCGCGGTGACCAGCAGCGCCACGAAGAGCGCGCCCCACACCGGCCGGGGGACCTGTGTCTCGGCCACGCCGAGCAATATCGGGGTGCCCACCGCGAGGCACACCAGCAGTGCCGCCAGCCCCGCCCACACGTCCGGCTCGATTCGCCGCATGCCGTTCACCCTAACGTGCGCTCGTGCCCCCGCTGAGGTGCCGAAAGTCATGGGTGCCGATACTGACCATCGGCACAGGCGCCGGCGGCTCGCCCTTCCTAACGTCGACGGCATGCATGCGACAACGTCATCTCCCGCCGTCGAAGCGGACGGCCTGCACAAGCGCTACCGCTCCAAGGTCGCCGTCGAGGAGGTCGGCCTTTCCGTCGCCGCCGGTGAGATCTTCGGCATCCTGGGACGCAACGGAGCCGGTAAGACGACCACCGTCGAGCTGATCGCCGGGCTCAGGCGGCCCGACCGCGGCACCGTCCGCGTGCTCGGCCTGGACCCCCAGCGGGACCGGGCCCGGCTGCGCCAGGTCCTCGGGGTCCAGCTGCAGGAGGCCGTCCTGCACTCCGCGCTCACGGTCACCGAGCTGGTCCACCTGTACGGGACCTTCTACCGCGACCCGCTGCCGTCCGACGACCTGATCGAGTCGGTCGGCCTGACCGCCTCCCGGCGCACCCGCTTCGAGAAGCTCTCCGGCGGCCAGCAGCAGCGACTGTCGATCGCGCTCGCGCTCGTCGGACGGCCCCGGGTGGTGATCCTCGACGAGCTCACCACCGGCCTCGACCCCGAGGCACGCCGTCAGATGTGGTCGACCCTTGAGCGGTTGCGCGAGTCCGGTGTGACCATCCTGCTCGTCAGCCACACCATGGAGGAGGTCGAACGACTGTGCGACCGGGTCGCACTGCTCGACGAGGGCCGGGTCGTCGCCCTCGACTCTCCCTCGGGGCTCGTGCGAAGGGCCGGGTTCGCCCAGCGGGTCACCTTCCGCGCGATCACCCCTGTGCCGGGCGGGCTGCTCGAAGGACTCGACGGGGTCGACCGGGTGCACGCCGACGGCGACCGCGTCGTCGTCGAGGGCCGCGGTGAGCTGCTCCAGGCCGTCAGCGTCGCGCTCGTGCACGCGGGCGTCGCGGCGGCCGAGACGCGCAGCGAACAGGCCGGCCTCGACGACGCCTTCCTCGCGCTGACCGGGCACCGGCTCGGCAGCACCAAGCTCGACGCAGAGTTCGACACCGTACCCGACACGAGGGAGAAGACGATCCGATGACGGACATCACCGTCCACCGCCCAGGCCCGCGGGCCTGGGCCGCACTGCTGATCTGCGAGCTCAAGATGGTCACCCGCGACACCGCCGGGCTGATCGTGCCGATCGGCCTGCCCATGCTCATCCTGGTGATGAACGCCTCGTCCGCCGGCCGGGAGACGATCGCGCACGGTCGCACGGCGTTCGACGTCTACGTGCTGCCGCTGGTGTTCACGATGGTCGTGGCCACGACCGGCATCGTCAACATGCCGAGCTTTCTGGCCTACTACCGTCGCAGCGGCATCCTGCGACGCCTGGGGGTGACTCCCGCCTCGCCCGCGCTGGTCCTCGTCGCCCAGGCCGCGGCCGGTGTGCTGCAGATGGCCCTTGGTATCGCGGCCGCCTGGATCCTCGCCCTGCTGGCGTTCGGCGCCCATCCCCCGGTGCGCGTCGGCGCGGCGCTCGGTGTGCTGGCGTTGACGGTGGCCGCCATGTACGCCCTGGGGCTGACCGTCGCCGCGCTCTCGCCCACCCCGAACTCCTCCGTCGCGATCGGCCTGGTCGTCTTCTTCGTGCTGGGCGCCACCGGCGGCATGTTCGGCGGGCGCGGCAACCTCCCGGAGGTGATCGCGACGATCGGGCAGTGGCTGCCGTTCGGTGCCGGGAGCCAGGCCCTGTCGGCCGCCTGGATCGGCGCGCCCATCGAGGCCTCCAACCTGATCGGCCTCGCCGCGGCCATCGTGCTCGGCGGCGTCGTCGCGGCCGTGTTCTTCCGCTGGGAGTAGCCCGCCGTACGTCCCCCGGGGCGACCGGCGCTCGGGCACGGTCCGAGGGGACGGCCCGATGGGAAGGTCCGCGAGCCGGCCCCCGCCAGGCTCGCGGCTTTCCCGGCACCCGGTACGACACCCACGAGGAGCGGCGCCGACGGCATCGAAAACGACGGGTACGGATCCAGCCCTTGCACGCCCGCCCCGTGGATCGGCCGGGACGGGTCTTTCCGAACGCTAGGCGCCGGGACGGGTCTTTCCGAACGCTAGGCGGGGGCACGGCGGAAAGCATGAGTATCCCCTACTCATGCCCTGCGGTTCTCGGTTAACAAATCACGCAGATGCTCATATATCCATGTCAGAGGTCATCGATGGGGGGCGCAGGATGCGCAGGAACGTTGCCCGCTGAGCGGGGGACCGGGGCAGGCCGGACGTCCGCGAAGACCGCTCCGGCGCCTAGCCGAGCGGCAGCGTCTCGCCCGATTCCAGCAGGGTCTTCAGGTTCGACAGGATCTCGGGCCAGCCCTCGCTGACGCCCTTGATCATCTCACTGCCCGCGACGAGGCCCTCATGGGTGACGATCAGCTTGACCGTGGCCCCACCGGCGGGTTCGATCTCGAAGGTGATCTTCGAGATCGGCTCCTTCCTGAGCTCGGCGAGCTTCTCGTCGCTCCAGCCGAACATGTCGGCCACCTCCTGCTCGTAGTTGTGCCAGGTGTACGACAGGCGCTTGCCGGGGTCGGCCTCGAGTACCCGCTGGCCCCAGTCGTGGTACTCGCCGTCCGCGGTGACCTTCCACTCGACCGGGGCACCCGGCGTCCAGTCGGATCGCGGGCCCCCGCCACCGAAGTAACGGGTGATGAAGGCCGTGCCGGTCAAGGCCTCCCACAGCCGCTCCGGCGTGGTTTTGATGTAGCTGACGTAGACGAAGCTGGTCTCGGACACGTCCGTACCCTCCAGGGCTCGTTTCAGGTCGGCGAGCGCGCGTGCCCGCTCGCGGTCGTAGCGGCCGATCCACCGGTCGGCGATCTCGTTGATGGGCGCGGCGTTGAGGTGGTGGAGCTTCTCCCTGCCGCGCCTCACCGTCTCCACCAGGCCGGCCGCCTCCAGGACGGACAGATGCTTGGTCACGGCCTGCCGGGTCATGTCCAGCCCCGCGCACAGCTCGCGCAGGGTCTGGCCGTTGTGCCGGTTGAGACTGTCCAGCAGCCTCCGGCGACTGGCGTCGGCGAGTGCTTTGAATACCGCGTCCATGCTGTCTCACAGAGTTAGGCAACCGTTTGGATGCATGTCTGAATATAGGCAACCTTTTAGTTGCCTGTCAATGCGGACCTTCGCGCCTTCACGATCTCCCGTCGGGCGACGAGCGCGGCGGGCGCGACCACAGCGGGACCCCCGAGGGCGTGCGACCGCGGTTCAGGAAGCCGTGCCGGGGTCCCGGCTCAACACGGCGAGCACTCCGTCGATCTCGGAGAGCGCCGTGGTCAGCTCCGTTATCGACCCGACGCCGTGCACGGTGAGCCAGAGCGAGACGACGGCCGGGCTCTGGCCCTCGCTGCGCCGGTCGACCGACAGCTCGTCCACACCGAACCCTCGCTCCGTGCATTCGGCCAGTGCCGACCGCAGCACGCCCCGGCCGCCGAGGTAGGTCAACCGGAACCGCGAGGGTGCGTACTTGGACCCGGGAAGCCGGTCGGCCAGCGGCGTGAGGACGAACACCGTCACGAGGTATCCGGCGGTCACGATGACCGCCAGCAGCCACAGCCCCGCCCCGGCCGCCATCCCCACCCCGGCGGTGAGCCAGACCGCCGCGGCGGTGGTGAGGCCCCGGACCACGTCACCACGGACGAATATCAGGCCCGCGCCGATGAAACCGATGCCGGACACGATCTGGGCGGCCACCCGGGACGGATCGACCGTGACGTGATCCCGCAGAACATCGGAGAAGCCGTACTTCGACACCAGCATGATCAGCGCTGCGGCGAAGCCGACCAGGGTGTGGGTGCGCAGGCCCGCGCTCTTCTGGCGGGCCTCCCGCTCAAGGCCGATCAGGGCCGAGAGCACGAAGGCGAGGAGCAGCATCCCCACCTGCGCCCAGCCCTGTCCGGTGAGTTCACCGAGAGGCGCCATCGCCGTCACCCCGGTCTCGTGTCCAGGAAAGGGCGTCCGCGTTCCCGGCTACGCCGCCTCCGCGGCCTCCCCCGCCTGCCGCAGCATCGGGAACCGCCGCTGTTCCGACAGGTAGTGGCCGAACCCGACGACGAGCGCGACGGGCCAATCGATGACTCCCAACGCTCCCAACGCCCCCAGCACCCCGTAGAAGACCAGCCGGTCAGGCGTCGGCAGGGTCAACGTCCCGATCACCGGCACGGTGATGTGCGGCGACGACAGTTCCCCCTTCGCCCTGCCACGCGCCCTGCCGTTCGAAGCGGTGGTGGTTGTCCTCGCCATGGCGGCCTCCACAAATCACGACATATCCCGCCAATCCCCTGCCTCACTCAAGCCGTAACGCCGTTTGACCAGGACTTTGCCCCTTCGACCGGCTCTCGGACCACCGGCTCGCGAAACCCTGCGCGTCGCCGGAATCGATACGAACGGACGATCCGGATCAGCCGAACCGCATCGACCATGAGCTCCGGTGCCTCCGCGAAAAGACACCGCTTCGTGGCCGGTACGGCAAGTGGGCTTCACGCGATCAGTGGGAGGCGGCAGGATTGGCGGCGTGAACCGCACCGCTGTACGTCTGGGAGTGCTCCTGCTGGCCGCCGTCGCGGTCGGGGCGGTGCTGCTCGCACTGCTGCCACCGTCCTCGACAGGCACGCACGGCAAGGAGGGCATCCACGTCTCCACCGTCGCGGTGAAGAAGCTGGGCGAGCGCGACCACGAGCTCACCGTCACCTCCGCCGCGCTCGGCCGCGAGGGCAGGGTGAGGGTCCTGCTGCCCGAGGGATGGGCGCCGGGCTCGGGTCCGTGGCCGGTGCTGTACCTGCTGAACGGCTGCTGCCAGTCCGGCTACGACACCTGGATCACCAAGGGCGGCGCCGCGGAGCTCACCTCCGGCTACCGCGCGCTCGTGGTCGTCCCCGAGGGAGGCACCGTCGGTTTCTACTCCGACTGGCGCGAGGGCCCCGGCTGGGAGACCTTCCACCTCGCCGAGGTACGGACCATCCTGGAGCGCGACTACGGCGCCGGAGACCGGCGGGCGGTGGCGGGGCTGTCCATGGGCGGGTTCGGGGCGATGTCGTACGCGGCCCGCCACCCCGGCATGTTCCAGGCCGCGGCTTCCTTCTCCGGGGTGCTGCACACCCGCGACGGCAACGGCGGCGTCGACTGGCTGCTCGGGCAGTACGGCGAGAAGTCCGTGAAGCTCTGGGGTCCCCCCGAGGATCCGCGGTGGGCCGCCCACAACCCGGCCGACCTCACCGGCGCGCTGCGCGGGATACGGCTCTTCGTCTCCAGCGGCGACGGCGCCCCCGGACCGCTGGACGACGTCTCCGAGGCCCGGGACGAGGGCGAGGCCTCCCTTCTCCTCCAGGCCGCGACCTTCGTCGAGCGGGCCAGGGCGAACGGCGTCGACGTGGCGGTCGACTTCTACGGCCCCGGTACCCACTCCTGGCCCTACTGGCGCCGCGGCCTCGAACGCTCGCTTCCTCTGCTCATGGGCTCCATCGGCGCGGCGGCCTGAGGACCCCCGACTCGTCCTCGTCCAGCGCCACGAGCAGCAGGCCCTCGTCCTTCTTCTCCGCCCGCTCCCGGCTGGGGCTCCCGGCGGCGCGGAAAGTTAAGACTGGCGACTCTGGACGTTCAGCTCAGACACCCCTTTTCGGTCTATCCCCGTAGCTAGGTTCCTATGACACCCCAGCTCAGGGGCGTTCGCCGTATGTCATGAGGAGCCACCTTGCGAGTCCTGGCCGTTGTCCCCGCCCGTGGAGGTTCGGTGGGGGTCCCCCTGAAGAACCTGGCCGCGGTGGGCGGCACTCCCCTGGTCGCCCGTGCGGTACGAGCCTGCGTGCGCGCCGAGTTGGTCGACGAGGTCGTGGTCAGCACCGATCACGAGGGAATCGCCGAAGTCGCCCGCGCCGCGGGCGCGACCGTGATCGACAGGCCGGGAGAGCTGAGCGGCTCGACCGCCTCCAGCGAGTCCGCCGTGCTCCACGCGCTCGACCACGTCCCCGACGTTCCCGACGTGGTCATCCTGGTGCAGTGCACCAGCGCGTTCATCGACCCCGCCGACCTGGACGGCGCGATCGCGAAGGTCCTGGACGGCAGCGCCGACGTGGTGTTCTCCGGGCTGGAGACCCACGAGTTCCTCTGGGACGCCGCCGGCGCGGGCGTGAACCACGACCCGTCCTACCGTCCCCGCCGCCAGGATCGCGAGCCGCACTTCCGCGAGACCGGCGCGTTCTACGTGATGCGCACCGAGGGTCTGCGCGAGCACGGCCACCGCTTCTTCGGCTCCGTCGCCGTGCAGCAGGTGCCCTCGCGCCACGCCATCGAGATCGACACCCCCGAGGACCTGGAGATCGTACGGGCGCTCGCCCCCTTCGTCGACGAGCCCGAGCCGATCGACGTGGACGCGGTGATCACCGACTTCGACGGCGTGCACACCGACGACCGCGCCTACGTCGACCAGGACGGCCGCGAGACGGTCGCGGTGAGCCGTTCCGACGGCATGGGCATCTCGCTGCTGCGCCGCTCGGGCGTCAAGCTGATGATCATGTCCACCGAGCACAACCCGGTGGTCGCGGCCCGTGCCCGCAAGCTGGGCGTGCCCGTGCTGCAGGGCCTCACCGACAAGCAGACCGTGCTGCGCGACTGGCTCGCCATCGAGGGGATCGACCCGGCCCGCGTCGCGTACGTCGGCAACGACGTCAACGATCTGGGCCCGATGAGCGACGTCGGCTGGCCCGTCACGGTCCCCGACGCCCACCCCAGGGTCCGCGCCGCCGCCAGGACCGTACTGACCAGGCCAGGAGGCGCCGGGGCCGTACGGGAACTGTGTGACCGCGTCCTCGCGGCCCGCCCGGTGGACGAGGTCGCCGTCGCCCCCGCGCCGCGCGCCGAGCTGCGGCTCACCCCGACCGCCAGGCCCGTCCAGATCGGCGACGCGCTCGTCGGCGCCGGGCAGCCGGTCTACGTGATCGGCGAGATCGGCATCAACCACAACGGCGACCTGGACATCGCGCGCAGGCTCATCGACGTGGCGGCCGAGGCAGGCTGCCAGGCGGTCAAGTTCCAGAAGCGCACGCCGGAGATCTGCGTGCCGCTTGAGCAGCGCGACCAGATCCGGCAGACGCCCTGGGGCGAGATGACCTACATGGAGTACAAGATCAGGACCGAGTTCGGCCTGGACGAGTACACCCAGATCGCCAAGTACTGCCAGGAGCGCGGGCTGCACTGGTTCGCCTCGCCGTGGGACGTGCCGTCGGTGGAGTTCCTGGAGTCCATGAACGTCGTCACCCACAAGGTCGCCTCGGCGAGCGTGACCGACCTGGAACTGCTCCGCGCGCTCGCCGCGACCGGCAAACCGATCATCCTGTCCACCGGCATGTCCACGCTGGAGGAGATCGACCGGGCGGTGGAGATCATCGGCACCTCCAAGCTGGTCCTGATGCACGCCACCTCCACCTACCCCCTGCCTCCCGAGGAGGCCAACCTCCGCGCGATCATCACCCTCCAGGAGCGGTACGGCGTGCCGGTCGGCTACTCGGGCCACGAGCGCGGCCTGCAGATCTCGCTCGCGGCGGTGACCCTGGGCGCGGTGACCGTGGAACGACACATCACGCTCGACCGCACCATGTGGGGCTCCGACCACGCCGCCTCCCTGGAGCCGGCCGGGCTGGAGCACCTGGTCCGCGACATCCGGATCATCGAGACCGCCCTGGGCGACGGCGTCAAGCGCGTCTTCCCCGGTGAAGAGGCTCCCAAGTCGCGGTTGCGCCGAGTCACTGTATGAATTGCGACGCTGTTACATGGCGACGCTAACGCGTCGCGGTTCGGCCGCTCTTGTCCGGCTCCTTCCCTCGTCGAGGGAGGTCGCTCGTTCCTCACGACCTCCCTCTCCTCAGTCCAGTCGCCGGCGCGGCCTCACGGGTAGTCCCGTCGGGGGCGTCATGGGGGTGGTCCCGTGGGGAGGGAGGTGAAGGGGTCGATATGAGGTGGGGATGGGAGGGTGGAGTTGATCAAGTTGTCGGTGGTGGTTCCGGTGCGGGACGCGGAGGGCTACATCGGTGACGCGCTGACCTCGCTGACCAGGAACGCGCGCAGGGACTTCGAGTTCATCGTGGTGGACGACGGCTCCGCGGACGCGACCGGGCAGATCATCGAGGACTTCCGCGACGACCTGCCGGGGCTGGTCGTGCTGCGCAACGAGGCGCCGGTCGGGCTGGCCGACGCGCGCAACCTCGGGGTCTCCCTGGCCTCCGGCCGCTATCTGACCTTCATGGATGGCGACGACTGGCTCGCGCCCGGATACCTGGAGAGCCTGGTCGGGGCGATCGAGCGGCTCGGCTGCGACTTCGTCCGGGTCGACCACGTCCAGGTGGAGGGCAGGAAACGGACGATTCACCGGGCGCCGCTCGCCACCCGGGAGGTGGTGGTGAAGCCGCGCGACCACATCCTGCCCGCCGAGTCGAAGACCATGGTCGACTACCCGTACGCGTGGGCGGGCATCTACCGCCGCGACCTCGGCGAGTTGCTGACCTTCCCGGGGCACCTGCACACCGCCGAGGACAGGCCGTGGATCTGGCGGCTGCACCGTGAGGCGGGTTCCTTCGCGGTGGTGTCGCTGGCCGGGCTGTTCTACCGGCGGATGGTGGCGGGCTCGCTGACACGGATCGGCGACGCGAGGCAGCTGCACTTCTTCGACGCCTTCGACCTGGTCTTCGAGGGCCTGGAGGAGGAGTTCACCCCCAAGGCGGTGCGGATGTTCCTCGCGCTCCTCGCCCACCACCTGGAGACGGGCGAGCGGTTCTCCCCCGAGCTGCGCGCCCGCTTCGAGGAGCGCGGCGCCGCGGCTCTGAGACGCTTCCCCCCGGATCTGCTCGCCGAGATCCGTCTGGACCCGGAACGCGACCAGATCCTGCAGAGACTCCTGGAGGAGTGATGACGCAGCTGTTCTACGCCTCGACCCTGTTCGGCGCGATGACGCTGGCGGCGGCGATCGACGACGGCCGCTTCGGTCCCCGCGAAGGGCGCCGGATCCTGCTGGTGTCCAACAACGCGGCCATCCCGGAGATCACCCCGCCCCTGGACGAGGCGGCCGGTTTTGCCGCGCTGCGCCCGCGCTTCGACGAACTCCACTCGTGGAACGAGATCATCGCCCCGCTGCATCCCTCGGACTGGAGGGCCCGCGTCGTCGAGGTGCCGATGCTGAGCCGCCTGGTCGCCTCGCGTCTGGCACTGGGTGACGGTCCCGCCGAGCTGATCCTGGAGTCCGTCGCGGTTCCCCCGGCCAGGACCCTGGGAGGGCTGGTCAGGGACTGTCCGATCACGGTCTACTCCGACGGCCTGATGAGCTACGGCCCGACCCGCGACCCGCTGCCGTCGGAGATCTCCGGGCGGATCACGCGCCTGCTCCACCTCGACCTGGTGCCCGGCCTCACGCCGTTGCTGCTGTCGGAGTACGGGGTTCCCGCCGAGTCCCTTCCCTGCCGGGCCTTCCTCGACGTGATCGGGAAGGTCGGCGGGGAGACCGGGGACGCGCGTTCGGGTCGGGCGATGATTCTCGGACAGTACCTGTCCGCCCTCGGCATCATCACCCCCGAGGAGGAGGCGCGACTGCACGCCGACATGCTGTGCGGCCTCGTCGCCCGGGGATTTCGCGGTGTGCTGTTCAAGCCCCACCCGGCCGCCGGGCGCAGGCATGCCCAGCGGCTGCGCGAGACGGGCGCCGAGCTGGGCGTCGAGCTCGACGTGGTGGCGGAGACCGTACCCGCCGAGTCGTGCTTCGCCGGGCTGAGGCCCGAGCTCGTGGTCGGCTGTTTCTCCACCGCCCTGATCACCGCGAGCCGGTACTTCGGGCTCCCGGTGGCGACGTCGGGCGTCGAATCGGTCCTGGAGCGGCTCACCCCGTACGAGAACAGCAACCGGATCCCGGCCACCATCGCCGACGCCCTGCTGCCGCGCCTGTCGGCGGACGGCTCGCTGGAGGAACCGCCGCCGGTGGATCTTCCCGCCCTGGTGAGCGCGGTCGGCTACTGCATGCGGGCCGAGGTGTATCCGGGGCTTCGCGAGAGCGCCACCGCCTACCTGGAGGCGCACGGCACCGCCCGCTACTTCAAGCGCCAGCGTCTCGGCGCCCTGGATCTGATCACCGCTCCCCCGGCCGCCGCCCCCAG
Organism: Streptosporangium sp. NPDC049046; assembly: GCF_040649155.1. Taxonomy (NCBI): domain Bacteria; kingdom Bacillati; phylum Actinomycetota; class Actinomycetes; order Streptosporangiales; family Streptosporangiaceae; genus Streptosporangium; species Streptosporangium sp. NPDC049046. The sequence goes on from NZ_JBEZEZ010000004.1 coordinate 126,615, forward strand.
GGAGCGAAGCCCGCTGGGCAGGCTCCGCGACCGCCTGTCGAAGGCGCTCCCCCAGGGAGACGGTCGGGTAACCGCGCAGGAGCGTTGATCGACATGGGACGCGGCCAGGCCGATCCGTTGCGAACCGCGGTTTTACCCGGTGGCCGGACATCGCCCGGCCCTTACCCCGACCGGTGCTCTAGAGTCGGCCGAACCCCTTGAGGTAGCGGCGCATCCGGCGCTTGGCGCGGTAGCCGACGCGCAGCATGTTCGGCGGCACCTCCACGCGCATGCGGGCGCGGCGGCGGGCGGTGGCGTACTCGGGACCTTCGAGCAGGGACATCGCCGGGGCGAGGCGGCCGGAGCGAGCCTTTCCCACCAGAGAGACCATCCGCGACACCCAGTCGCTCTCGCCACCGGGGTGGAAGTAGTTGACCTTGCACCAGGCGTCGTCCGGGTGCAGGAAGCGCCCGGCGGAGAGGTCGTCGAGGGTGCCGAGCAGGCCGCTGTCCTCGAAGACCAGATTGATCATCTCGGCGCCGACCCCGAAGTCCGACAGCACCAGGAGCGGTACCTTCTGGGCGATCGCCTCCAGCGCGGCGGTCGAGCTGACGGTGACGAAGCCCACCGCGTGGGCCAGGTGCTCGTGCATGGGCCCCACCGCGAAGCGCACGGCCTCGGCGCGCACCCGGCCCTCCTCGGCGAGCGACTGCCACAGGCGCTGGTAGTGGTAGCGCTCGTTGTGGGTCTGACGCTCGGTGTCCAGGGCCCGAAGCTTGACGACGACGTCCAGGTCGGGCCGCCTTCCGGCCAGCTCGGCCAGGGCGAGCAGGACGCGTTCGCGCTCCTCCCTGCGTTTGGGCACCTTGGCCTGGGTGGCGAACACCACCCGGTCGCGCGGCCCGGTGGCGGCGATCTCCGCGTCACCGCGCAGGAACGGCAACCTGGCCAGCCCGATCTGGCCGCCCCCGCCCAGTCTGGCGCCGATCTCGGAGAACTCCTCGACCTCCCGGCCGCTGTGCAGCACGAACAGGTCGCATCCGCTGCGGAACAGCCACGCCTTCTCGGTGGCGGGGACGGAGATGCCCGGCAGCCCCGAGACGAACACCGGCCGGGGCCGCAGCCCGGTCAGCACGTCTGCGGTCAGCACGTCCACCACCGGTCCCGTACAGGCGACGAGCACCACGTCGGGTCTGAATCGTTCGGCGGCCCGGCGCAGCGCGCGGGCCGACAGCACCGGCGGGTCTGCCGCCGAGCCCGCCACGGCGGCGTGGATCTGCGCCGGCGAAGGGGTGATGGGGGTGCGGACGACCACCAGTTCCGACTCACAGCCTGCGGGCAGGTCCCGCAGCAGGCAGGCCGCCCACTTCAGGTAGGAGTCGGAGTCGGCCACGGCCAGGACCTTCAAAGAAAACCTCCGGCGGGGAATTCCCCGGTTTCGTGTACGGGCACGGTGTGCGTGGCGCGAGCGGCGAGCCCGCCCGGCCTCGGCCGTCGGGTCATGACCCGGTGACTCCCGTGTCGTGATGGGCGAACCTCGACAGGTGGGAGCGCAGTGACGGCGCCGCCTCGGCCGTCCACCACTCGTCGGGAACGTCCACCGTCTCCACGGCGACCCCCCGGGCCGAGAGCAGGACCCGCAGGGAGGTGACCGCGGTGGACGGCAGGCTCAGCACCCGCTGCTCGGCGGCCAGGCCGCGCAGGGTCATCTCGGCGGGGATCCCGCCGTCGTAGACGGTGATTCCCGGCTGCTCCCCGACCCGGGCCAGGTCGCCGGGGTCCTCGCGGCGGTGCGGGAAGTAGGCCACCGGCTCGGCCGATCCGAGCCCGGCCAGCCAGCCGAAGTAGCGTTCGCGGTGGATCAGGCCGTTGCGGACCAGCGAGGTGCCGAGGACGACGGTGCGCTCGGCGGGGCGGGGCCTTCGCAGCGGCTGGGACCGCAACCAGGCGAAGTCGTGGGTGACCAGCTCGACTCCCCTGGCACGTACGGCCTTCGCCAGGTCGGAGGGCACCGGCAGCGCGGTGAAGATCGACAACCGCCCCGCGCGGGCGGCGGCGCGCAGCCTGAGCCCGGCCGCCGTGGCGAGGACGGTCCTGAGCCTCCCCGCCTTCCCCCTCGCCCTCAGCAGGGGCGTTCCCGTCCTGCCGGTGAGCAGTTCCAGGAGCCTGATGGTGGCGAGCCCGTCGTCGACGATCACGATCCGGCCGGGGGACGCGGTGAGCCAGCGGAACTGGACCTTGCCGGAGAAGGCGTCGCCCACCGCCCAGGTCTCCCCCCGGCGCGGCCGGGGCATGTCCGGGCGCGCCGGGGTGAGCTCAAGCCCTCTCGGCAGGGTGAGGCGGCCGAGTTCGCGGCCTGTCACGGCCAGCGGGCGGAGTTTCGCCCGGGGGACGAGATGGCTGCGGGCGCCGAGCAGCCCGGCATGGTGGGCCTCCACCGCGCAGAGCATCTGCAGCGGGGACTCCACCCAGGCGATGGTCGAATCCTGCTCCCGCGCGTGGTCTCGACCGTCCTCCACGCCGGGCGATGACCCGTTCACGACTGGCACAACCTAACCCGGTGGCCTTAAGGAGCAGGGAACTGCGGGTGAACAACCGACCACGCGAGATTGCAGATGATCTCTCTGGTCTTTACCTCTCCGCCGCCACCGTCCGAGATCGGATACGACCGGATGTCCGTCGGGCGGGCCGGCGTCGGCGGGGCCACGACGATTCATCGTCGCGGGCCGGGCGGGGAGGCGCCGGCCGTGGACCCCGATCACCTGGAGGCCGCGAGAACCTCCTCGGGCATGGTCGTGAGCCGCCGGGCCCCGTGTGCGCTCTCCGGCACTTCCATGGGAGAACTCCTACCATCCGCATACTTTTTACCATCGAATACTTGTTCTAAAAAATGGTGATTATATGATCTTCGGCGGAAGGGCTCCCCACGCGCGGTAGCACACCCTGGCCGACACCTCTCGGGCGGGTCGGGAAAACCCGGATCGCCGTGAACGCGGGGGATCCCGGACGCCCCTCCACCCCCGGAGGAAGGTGCGCCCGGCGCCGGAGGGGCGTGATCGACTCCCCCCTCCCTCGCCAGGCGGCACCCCGCCGTACCCCTTCATTTGGGACGTATTACCAAGTCAGAGCAATGTGTCCCACTTGTAATCGTCTGCCGGGTTGTCGTACGTTCGTCCTGTTCATGGCAATTGTCTAGGTCTATACAGATCTGTGCATTGCCGTCACATTGCCCGACCGCGCTCCACCCGGCGGAACCTTCCGCCGTCGGTGAGCACGGCCGCCGAATCCGCGAAGTCTGCGGAACCGGGGAACCACGTTCCTGGGGTGAATCAACGCACTCATGCGTCGTAGGGCACTTCCCAGCCCGAACCCGTCAGCTAACCCGGTAGGCGGTATGGAAGCGAAGCAAGGAGTCGAACCCCCGCATGACCAAGCATCGCCTCACCTCCACCCCCCGCGCCGTCTGCGCCGTCCTGGGCGCCTGCGCCGTCCTCGCGACGGGCACCACCGGCGCGGCTCTGGCCGACGGCCACGGCGTCGTGAACGCACCGCCCGCCGACACCCGCGCGCAGGACGCCGGGGCCGCGAAGACCTCCCTGCAGGTCATCGCCGAGGGCCTTCCCAAGGTCTCCGCCGCACAGATCCTGGACATCGCTTCCAAGCAGATCGGTGTCCGCGAGAACGCCCAGGGTGGTGGAACCAAGTTCCAGTCCTGGTACGTTTCGAGCCCTCGCGCCAAGGAGACCATGGCCCGCGACGGCGGCAAGAGCGTGTACGAGTACGCCAACGCCCCCTGGTGCGCGATGTTCGTCTCCTGGGTCGGCGAGACGGCCGGCATCCGCCCCACGATGGGCTGGGACGCCTACACCGTCGCCCACGCCAAGTGGTTCAAGAACAACGGACACTGGGGCACCGCCCCCACTCCCGGCGCCGTCGTCTACTTCGACTGGGCCGGCGGCAAGAGCATCGAGGGCATCGACCACGTCGGCTTCGTGAAGAAGGACAACGGGAACGGCACGATCACCACGATCGAGGGCAACACCGGCAACGGCGCCGTCGAGGAGCGCGTCAGGCCCGTCTCCCAGGTCGTCGGTTACGGCTACCCGGTCTACTCGGACTGACCTCCGGCCGCCCCGGCCCCCCGCCGGTGAACGCGGACCGGTCATCACACTCCCAGGGGCACCGCTCGTTCGAGCGGTGCCCCTGACGATATTCCATATTCCACCCCGCCCGCCCCTCTCTCTCCCCTCCGCGAGCCCCGCACGGCCACGAAATGCCCCAACTGGTATGCCCGTGAGATGGGAGCGCTCCCAATCACCCTTGTGGGAGGTATGTCGACTTTTCACACCAAAAGTCCCACCTAAAGCGGCTGGATGTAACGGTTGAGTTTCGGCATATTGACGTCCTGGTTGCCCATCGTCCACTCTTCGTGGGAGCGCTCCCAAAAGCACATTGAGGAACGATCTCGTCGCGACGACCGCGTTTGTCGGGGACCGGTCCGCGATGTCGCCTCCCAATGAAGTTCGGGCGACCACCTGAGAGGGGTCCGGAATGTTGAACAACAAGCGACACGGCAAGCTCGCCGCCGTCGCGGTCATGGCGGCCACCGCCCTGGCCATCACGTCATGTAGCTCCAGCGAGCCGGCGGCACCCGCCGCGGAGGGCGGTTCCTCCGCCCCGGCCGAGCCGGTAACCATCACCGTGCACACCTTCGGTGGCGGTGAGAACTTCGGCTACGACAAGGCCGTGGAGACGTGGAACGCGGCGAACCCGAACATCCAGGTCAAGTACCAGAACCTGACCGACCGTTTCGAGGACGTCTATCTTCCGCAACTGCTCCAGCGCCTGCAGGCGGGCAGCGGCGCGGCCGACATCATCGCCCTGGACGAGGGCGCGATGGGTCTCATGAAGGCCCGCCCGCAGTTCTTCACCGACCTCGCCGAGTACGGGCTGGACAGCCGTAAGGCCGACTTCCCCGCAGCGAAGTGGGACAACGGCATCAACGCCGACAACAAGCTCTTCGCCCTGGGCACCGACATCGGTGGCATGACCATGTGCTACCGCAAGGACCTGTTCGAGAAGGCGGGCCTGCCCACCGACCGCGAGGAGGTCGGCAAGCTCTGGCCGGACTGGAACGCCTTCAAGGCGATCGGTGAGAAGTTCAAGGCCGCCAACCCCGGCAAGACCGATCCCAAGTTCCTCGACGGCCCGAACACGCTCTACAACGTGATCCTGTCGCAGGAGGCGCCGAAGAACGGCAACGTCGCCTACTTCGACAAGAACAACCAGCTCATCATCGAGAGCAACCCGGCCATCAAGACCTCCTTCGACACGGTGAAGGACTTCAGCGAGGCCGGTCTGACCGCCAAGCTCGCCTCGTTCACCCCGCCGTGGAACGCCGCGATCAAGAAGGGCGCCTTCGCGACCATGGGCTGCCCTGCCTGGATGCTCGGCGTGGTCTCCGGTGCGGCCGGTGACGACAACAAGGGCAAGTGGGACGTCGCGGCCGTGCCCGGCGGCGCGGGCAACTGGGGTGGCTCCTACCTCGCGGTTCCCAAGCAGAGCAAGCACCCCAAGGAGGCCGCCGAGGTTCTGAACTACCTCACCGGCAAGGAGGGCCACGTCATGGCCTTCCAGGAGGCCGCGGCCTTCCCGAGCTCCATCCCCGCCCAGCAGGACCCGGCGGTCGCCGACCTGAAGAACCCGTTCTTCAACGACGCGCCGACCGGCCAGATCTTCGGTGCCTCGGTCAAGGACCTGCTGCCCGTCTTCCTCGGCGAGAAGCACGCCCAGGTCAAGACCGCGGTGGAGAAGGTCCTCGAGGGCATGGACCAGGGTTCGGTCCCCTACGACCAGGCCTGGACCAAGTTCCTTGAGGCCGGCGTCAAGGCAGCGGGCTGATCCCCGTACCGCCCCGCATCGGCCCGGCTGTGGCGATCCCGCAGCCGGGCCGGTCGCCTGCCCCCGCTGAAAGGCTCTGACCGATGACACTGCACGTCGACTCCCCGGCCGCGCCGCCACGGCCCGGCCCCCGCCGGTCCGGCGGGCGCCGCGGACCGAAGCAGGGCGGTGGGTGGTCTCGCTTCGACCTCCGGGCGACCCCCTACTTCCTCGTATCCCCGTACTTCCTGCTTTTCGCCGTCTTCGGCGTCTTCCCCCTCGGCTACACCCTCTGGGTCTCCCTGCACGACTGGGAGCTCGCCGGAGACAAGACTCTCGTCGGCCTCGACAACTACATCGAGCTGATCACCGACGAGGCCTTCTGGAACGCGGTGATCAACACCCTCGGCATGTTCGTCATGTCGACGATCCCGCAGCTCGTCCTGGCCCTCCTGCTGGCCAACGCGCTCAACAAGCGCATCCGGGGACGGCTCTTCTTCCGCCTCGGCGTACTGCTGCCGCTGATCACCTCCGTCGTCGCCGTCGCCGTCGTCTTCACCCAGCTCTACGGGCGCGACTACGGCATGATCAACTGGTTCCTGAGCTTCTTCGGGGTCGACGCGATCAACTGGCAGAACGAGAAGTGGTCCGCGTGGATCGCGATCTCCACGATGATCGACTGGCGCTGGACCGGCTACAACTCGATCATCCTGCTCGCCGCCATGCAGACCATCCCCAAGGACCTCTACGAGGCCGCCGCCATCGACGGCGCCACGCCCAGGCGGCAGTTCTGGCAGATCACCATCCCGATGCTCCGCCCGACGATCATCTTCGTCGTCTTCATCTCCACCATCGGCGGCCTGACGCTGTTCACCGAGCCGGTCATGTTCGACGGCAACCCGACGATGAGCGGTGGCGCCACCGGCCAGTACCAGACCGTGGCGATGTTCATCGTCAAGGAGGCGTTCCGCGACTTCGACTTCGGCTACGCCGCCGCGGCCTCGTGGCTGCTGTTCGCACTGATCCTCATCGGGACACTCATCAACTACTCCTTCACCCGCCGTATCGGGGGTTCCAAGTGACGGCCACCCAGCTCCGGCGGCCCCCCGCGCAGCACTCCCGACGCCCCTCGGGCCAGTCGGCCGCGCGAAACCGCATCTGGGACGCGGGCCCGCTGACGAAGGTCGTCCTGGCCTTCGCCCTCGTGCTGTCGGCGTTCCCCATCTACTACATGTTCATCATGGCCACCCGGACCAACGAGGAGGCCATCGACGTACCCCCGCCGCTGTTCCCCGGCGGCCACCTCGGTGAGAACATCGCGCGACTGCTGTCCACCGAGGACGCCTACTTCATGACCGGCCTGATCAACTCGGCCATCGTCTCGGTCACCGTGACGGTCTCGGTCGTGCTGATCTCCACCCTCGCCGGCTTCGCCTTCGCGAAGCTGCGCTTCAGGGGCAGCAAGATCCTGCTGGGCCTGATCCTGGTGACGATGATGGTCCCGCTCCAGCAGATGGGCGTCGTGCCACTGTACGAGCTCATGGTCACGCTCGGCTGGACCGGTCAGCTGAAGGCGGTGATCCTGCCCTTCCTGGTCAACGGCTTCGGGGTCTTCATGATGACCCAGTACGCCACCCAGGCGGTGCCGGACGAACTGGTCGAGGCGGCCCGTGTCGACGGCGCCTCCACCATGCGCATCTATCTCAACGTCATCCTCCCGGCGCTCCGGCCGGGAATGGCGGTGCTCACGCTCCTGGTCTTCATGCAGACCTGGAACGAGTTCATGTGGCCGTTGATCGTGCTGAACCCGGACAACCCGGTGGTCCAGACCTCGATCGCGGCGCTCAACCAGGCCCACGGAACCGACTACGTGATGCTGTTCACCGGCACCGCGGCATCGGTCCTGCCGCTGTTCATCGTTTTCATCGCGTTCGGCCGCCAGATCGTCGGCGGACTCATGGAAGGTGCGGTCAAGGCGTGACCACGCAAGAGACGCGGATCAAGAGCCCGGATCTAATGTTTCCGACGAACTTCGTCTGGGGTGCGGCCACCTCCGCCTACCAGATCGAGGGCGCTGTCTCGGAGGGCGGCCGAGGCCGCTCCATCTGGGACACCTTCGTCAAGCAGCCGGGAAAGGTGGTGAACGGCGAGCACGCCGACATCGCCATCGACCATTACAACCGCTACCGGGACGACGTGCGGATGATGGCCGAACTCGGCCTCAGCGCGTATCGGTTCTCCGTCTCCTGGCCCCGGATCCAGCCCGAGGGGCGCGGGGCCGTCAACCCCGCGGGCATCGACTTCTACAGCCGTCTGGTCGACGAGCTCCTCTCCCGGGGCGTCGACCCGTGGGTGACGCTCTACCACTGGGACCTGCCCCAGCCCCTGGAAGACGCGGGCGGCTGGCCGGCACGGGACACGTCGAAGCGCTTCGCCGACTACGCGATGGCCGTGCACGACGCGCTGAGCGACCGGGTCCGCAACTGGAGCACGGTCAACGAGCCCTGGTGCTCGGCGTACCTCGGGTACGCCTCGGGAGAGCACGCCCCCGGGCGGCGTGAGCCGGAAAAGGCGGTGTACGCCGCCCACCACCTCCTGCTCGCGCACGGCCTGGCCGCGCAGGCGATCCGTGCCCAGCGGCCGGAAAGCATGATCGGCGGCTGCGTCAACCTGTACGCGATCTCGCCCCAGACCTCCTCGGAGGCCGACCAGGACGCCGCCCGCCGCATCGACGGGCTGCAGAACCGTTTCTTCCTGGACGCCCTGCTCAAGGGCGAGTACCCCGACGACGTCCTGGTGGACCTCGGCCGGCCCGAAGGGCTCGTCCACGACGGCGACATGGAGATCATCTCGACGCCGCTGGACAAGCTGCTGATCAACTACTACAGCCGCTTCACCGTCTCGGGAACCCCCGGCGGCGCCGCGTCGGCCGCGGCGGCACCCACCGACAGCGGGTCGCCCTGGGTGGGCAGCGAGCACGTGTCGTTCGTCGAGGGCGGGCGCCCCGTGACGGCCATGGGCTGGGAGATCGACCAGGCGGGACTGCTGGAGATCCTGCACCGGCTGGCCGCCGAGTACCCGCGCGTCCCGCTGGTCATCTCCGAGAACGGTGCGGCCTTCGACGACGTCGTGGGCCCCGACGGGGTCGTCCACGACCGCGACCGAGTCGACTACTTCGACGCCCACCTGCGCACCTGCCACGCCGCCATCGAGGCCGGGATCCCGCTGGAGGGCTACTTCGCCTGGTCGCTGATGGACAACTTCGAGTGGGCGTGGGGGTACGGCAAGCGGTTCGGGCTGGTACACGTCGATTATGAAACCCAGATTAGAGTTCCCAAAGAGAGCGCTCTCTGGTATGCCGGGACCATCAGGCGTGGAGGCCTGAGCGGTCCGGCAGAATAGGGGCCGGGAAATTCATCACTGGGGGCACAATCACATGAACGGCGACCGTCGTCCGACGCTTGAGGCGGTCGCGGCCCTGGCAGGTGTCGGCCGGGGCACGGTGTCGCGGGTCATCAACGGCTCGCCGAAGGTGAGCGAGAGGGCTCGCGACGCCGTGCTGCGGGCGATCCAGGAGCTGGGTTACGTGCCCAACCGGGCGGCCCGCGCGCTGGTCACCCGGCGCACCGACACCGTGGCACTGGTCGTCTCGGAGTCGGAGCTGAGGGTCTTCGACGAGCCGTACTTCGCCGGGACCATCCGCGGCATCGGCTCGGCCCTGTCGGAGACCGGCCTGCAACTGATCCTCGCGATGGCGCAGTCGGCGCAGGAGCACGAGCGGCTGGAGCACTATCTGACCGGGCAGCACGTCGACGGGGTGCTGCTGATCTCCCTGCACGGCGCCGACCCGCTGCCGGGGCGGCTGGAGGCGATGGGCGTGCCGACCGTCATCGGCGGTCGGCCGGTCGGCCTCACCCCCTACAGCTACGTCGACGTCGACAACCGGGCCGGGGCCAGGCAGGCGGTCAAATACCTGCTGAGCAAGGGCCGCCGCCGGATCGCCACCATCGCGGGCACCCAGGACATGGGCGTGGGCGTCGACCGGCTCGCGGGCTACCGCGACGCGCTGATCGCGACCGGCGTGAGCGAGATGGTGACGTACGGCGACTTCAGCGAGGAGAGCGGCATGGCGGCGATGCACAGGCTGCTCGCCGAACACCAGGACCTCGACGCCGTCTTCACCGCCTCCGACCCGATGGCGCTGGGTGCGATGCGTGTGCTGCGCGAGGCGGGGAAGTCGATTCCCGGTGACGTGGCGGTGATCGGCTTCGACGACTCCCCCGCGGGGGCGCACTCCTCACCCGCTCTGACCACCGTGCACCAGCCCACCGAGTCGATGGGCCGGCAGATGGCCCATCTGCTCGTCGCCCGCATCAACGGCGAGCAGCTGGAGCAGCCGGTGGTCATACTGGACACCCACCTGATCGAGCGCGACTCCGCCTGACCTGCCCTTCAAGGGTCGGCGCCAACCTTCCTCCCCTGCCCGGCGCGCCGTGTTCAGGCCGTACCACCGTTCCCCAGCCGCGCCGAGGCAGGACGAGGTAGGACGAGGTAGGACAATGGACAGCAGGACGAAACGCCCGCTCACGCTCGCCCAGCTCGACGCGCTGGCGCGGCGGGCCCTGGGGGTCGGCCTCTCCTCCGGCACCGAGTCCGCCACCGAGCTCACCGGCGGCTTCGCCAACGCCGTGTGGCGGCTCACCCTGCTGGACGGGCGGGAGGTGGTCATGAAACTGGCACCGCCGCCCGAGCTGGAGCAGCTGCGCTACGAGCGCAACCTGTTGCGTACCGAGGCCACGGTCTACGGCCTGGCCGCTCAAGCGGGGATTCCGGTCCCCGAGCTGCTGCGCGCCGGGTTCGACGATCCGGTGCTGGGCGGCGACTACCTGGTCCTGTCCGTCCTCGACGGGGTGCCCTGGAGCCGGGCGAAACCGGCGGAGGCCGACCGGCGGGCCCTGCGCAGAGAGCTCGGCGGCCACCTGGCCAGGCTGCACGCGATCACCGGCGACGTCTACGGCTATCCGTACGCGGGCCTGACCGGGAGCACGTGGCGGGAGGCGTTCCTGGTGATGACCGATGCGATCCTGGCCGACGCGGGCCGCTACGCCACCCCGCTGCCGAGGCCGGTGTCCGAGATCGCGGCGGCGATCGAGGCGGGTGCGAGCGCGTTGGAGGAGGTCGTGACCCCCTGCCTCGTCCACTTCGACCTGGGGTCGGGCAACGTCTTCCTGACCCGCGACGAGACACCGCGCATCCAGGCGATCATCGACCACGAGCGGGCCTTCTGGGGTGACCCGCTCGCCGACTTCGTCGTCCCGACGATCTTCGGCGAGCTGGAGGAGTCCGATCCGATCGTCGCCGGATACCGCGACGCGGGCGGCGTCGTGGAGTTCACCGGCCCCGCCCGTACCCGGATGGTCCTCTACCGTCTCTACCTGGCGCTGATGATCCTGATCGAGAACGGCCCCCGCCGGTATCCGGAGAAGGAGTACGCCCCCCTGCGCGACCGCTGCGCCGCCGACGTGCTCGAAGCCCTCGACAAGCTCTCGGCGGCGCCGTGACCCGCGTCACTCGGGTGACCTGAACCGCTCGTCGCCGCCGACACGGGAAGGCACGGAGGGCATGGAAAGGCACGGACGGACACGGGAAGGCACGGACGGGCGGCGACTCGCGATCATCCGGGCCCTCCGACGAGGCGTCGTACGACGGCGAGCCCTTCGGGCGTACCGGGCCAGTGTCCTGCCAGCGCGTCCGGGCCCGCACGCCTGACGACCGACCGCAGGACGAAGGCGACGACGATCGCGTCGTCGGCGTAGCCGAGCACCGGGATGAAGTCGGGGATCAGGTCGATGGGCAGTGCCAGGTAGCCCAGCAGCAGCCACAGCCGGACCCGTACCCCGCGAGGCAGGCCGTCGTCGCGCGCGAGCCTGGCGACCAGGCGGAGCAGGTCGGGCAGCAGGCGCAACGCCTCCCCCAGGGCGCCGCCCCTGGGGCGCGCCATCACCAGGAAGACGGCGAGCACGAGCCAGAGCAACAGCATGCCCCCCGCGATCGCCGCGGCCACCTGCCAGACCTCGGCCACCTTGCTCACCTTCCTCGCTCTCACCGGTTCTCGCCGCCCGCGAACGCCTTCGCGCCGACGGCTCCGGGGCAGAGAGGCGGATATGACGGATATGGCCGAACCGGAGATCAGGATACGCGTGCCGGGAAGACGGGCCGAGGCGGAGAGCCCTGCTTCACCACTGTCGCCCCCGAACCTGTTTCCTTCTCCCGGATCCTGTGTCAGAATTTCACTAGGTGATGAATTATGCGGAGAAACACATGCGTGATCGCCGGGGGCGGCCCGGCGGGGGTGATGCTGGCGCTGCTGCTGGCCAGGGCCGGCGTCGAGGTGACGCTCCTGGAGAAACACGAAGACTTCCTGCGGGACTTCAGGGGTGACACCATCCACCCCTCGACCCTGCAGATCCTCGACGAGCTGGGGCTGGCCGAGGAGTTCCACCGGCTTCCGCACCGCAAGGCGTACACGATGGAGATCCGCACCGACGACGCCACGGTGCCGGTCGCCGACCTGAGGCGGCTCAAAGGCAGATATCAGTACATCGCCTTCGTGCCGCAGTGGGACTTCCTCGACCTGCTGACCACCGCCGCCGAGCGCTATCCGAACTTCCGCCTCATCATGAAGGCCGAGGTGTACGGGGTGATCCGCGAGGGTGACGCGGTGCGCGGGGTCCGCTACCGAGACCCCTCGGGCGAGCACGAACTGCGCGCGACCCTCACCGTGGCCGCCGACGGCCGCCACTCCGACGTACGCCGGGCCGCAGGCCTCGTCCCCGTCGAGCACAGCGCCCCCATGGACGTGGTCTGGTTCCGGCTGCCGCGCGAGCCCTCCGACCCCGACGAGACGTTCCTGCGGGTGTCCAACGGCCACATGATGGTGTCGATCAACCGCGAGACCTACTGGCAGCTCGCCTACCTGATCCCCAAGGGCGGCTTCGAAACCCTGCGCTCGGAGGGGATCGAGGCGCTGCGCGGGCCGGTCGCCAGGCTCCTGCCCTTCCTCGACGACCGGGCCGGACGGCTGCGGGACTTCGGGGAGGTCAGCGTGCTCTCGGTCGCGCTCAACCGGCTGCGCCGCTGGCACCGCCCCGGCCTGCTGGTCATCGGCGACGCCGCGCACGCCATGTCGCCGATCTTCGGCGTCGGCATCAATCTGGCCGTACAGGACGCGGTCGCCGCCGCGAACCTGCTGGCCGGGCCGCTCGCCTCCGGGGCCGAGATTCCCGAATCCCTGCTCGCCAAGATCCAGCGGCGGCGCACCCCGCCCACCATGATCACTCAGTTCGCCCAGCGCGTCGTCCAGAGCCGGCTCATCCGCCCGACGCTGAGCGAGCGCGGCCGGCCGGTGCGGCTACCGCGCGACATCTCCCGCCTTCCGCTCATCGGCTCGCTGGCCAGGCGTTTTGTCGGATTTGGCGTCCTCCAGGAGCATGTTTCCAGCCCCGAGGAATCTCACCAGGTATAAAGTCCTTCTCACTACGTGGACGATCGGGTCTGTTCCGACACCCGGTTGCAATAGCCTGGTATGTCGTGAGCATCAACCTCGAATCCTGGCGGCGGCTGCCCGCGGCACAGCAGCCCGAGTGGCCCGACCGTGGCGAGCTGGAGAAGGTCGTCACCGAGCTGAAGAGCCTCCCGCCCCTCGTCTTCGCGGGCGAGTGCGACAACCTCAAAGCCGACCTCGCGGCGGTGGCGCGGGGAGAGGCCTTCGTCCTCCAGGGCGGAGACTGCGCCGAGACCTTCGCCGGCGCCACCGCCGACGACGTGCGCAACAAGCTCAAGACGCTGCTCCAGATGGCCATCGTGCTGACCTACGCGGCGAAGGTCCCCGTGGTGAAGATCGGCCGGATGGCCGGGCAGTTCGCCAAGCCGCGCTCGAAGAACACCGAGATCCGCGACGGTGTCGAGCTGCCCGCATACCGGGGCGACATGGTCAACGGCTTCGAGTTCACCGCCGAGTCCCGCGTTCCCGACCCGTGGCGGCTGCTGCGGGCCTACCACTCCTCGGCGGTGACGCTCAACCTGGTCCGCGCCTTCACCAAGGGCGGTTACGCCGACCTGCGCCAGGTGCACGCCTGGAACCAGGACTTCGTGATCGAGTCCCCGGCCGGCAAGCGCTACGAGCAGCTCGCCCGCGAGATCGACCAGGCGCTCGCCTTCATGCGCGCCTGCGGGGCGGAGCCCGAGGAGTTCCACACCGTCGAGTTCTACTCCTCGCACGAGGCGCTGATCCTCGACTACGATCAGGCGCTCACCCGGATCGACTCGCGGACCGGCCGGCCGTACGACGTCTCGGCGCACATGGTCTGGATCGGCGAGCGCACCCGCCAGCTCGACGGCGCCCACCTGGAGTTCTTCGCCAGCATCCGCAACCCGATCGGCGTCAAGCTCGGCCCGACGACCAGCTCCGAGGACGCCCTCGCGCTGATCGAGAAGCTCAACCCCGACAACGAGGCCGGACGGCTCACCTTCATCACCCGGATGGGCGCGTCGAAGATCCGCGAGCACCTCCCCGAGCTGGTGGAGAAGGTGACCGCGAGCGGCGCCCAGGTGGCGTGGATCTGCGACCCCATGCACGGCAACACCTTCGAGGCACCCAGCGGTCACAAGACCCGCCGCCTGGACGACGTCCTGAACGAGGTGGCGGGCTTCTTCGAGGTGCACCGCGCGCTCGGCACCCACCCGGGCGGCGTCCACATCGAGTTCACCGGCGACGACGTCACCGAGTGCGTGGGCGGCGGCGCCGAGATCGTCGAGAACGACCTCGCCAGGCGCTACGAGACGGCCTGTGACCCGCGTCTCAACCGCGGCCAGTCACTCGACCTCGCCTTCCGGGTGGCCGAGCTCTACCGTTCGGTCTGATCTCACCGGCAGGTTCTGCCATCACGCGAAAGCCCCGCGCCATCGGTCTTCCTCCGGTGGCGCGGGGCTTTTCACGTGATCGGGAGCCGGGCATCAGCCCTTCTGCGCGCCCAGCTCGTTGGCGAGCTCGGCGCGGATCGCGTCCATGTCGAGCGCGCGAACCTGGCCGATGAGGTCCTCAAGGGCGGGCTCGGGCAGCGCGCCCGGCTGGGCGAAGACGACGATGCCATCGCGAATGGCCATGATCGTCGGAATCGAGGTGATCTCGAACCCCTGTGCGAGCGCCTGCTCGGCCTCAGTGTCGATCTTGCCGAACTTGATGTCGGTGTGCTTCGCCGACGACTTCTCGAAAATCGGCCCGAAGGTGCGGCACGGTCCGCACCAGGCCGCCCAGAAGTCCAGCAGGACGATCCCCTCGTCGGCGATGTCGTTGAAGTTCTTCTCGGTTACCTCGATGGTGGCCACCGGTGGCTCCTTCTGTCGTTCACGTCTGTATGGCTGGCATAACCACTTCCCCTCCCCGCGCATTCCATCCCGCCATCCCGCCGGGCATGCTCCTCGCACGGCCCGCACGGCCCGCACGCCTCCCGCCCGGCGTCGCGCGTCGCACCGGATCTCTCCTTTTCCCCGGAGTCGGAACCGGGGGCCGAGGGCGGGGGTCGGTCCCACGCCCCTCACCGGCCGGGCCGGGCCTGGCCTGGCCGGGTCATACGGCGAGACCTCCGCGGGGCGGCCCCGCGGAGGTCTCGCGTCAATGTGCCGTGGTCGCGATCAGTGCTTTCCACCGGTCAGCGTCAGTCCGATGATCACGGGGTCGTGGTCGGAGGAGCGGAACGCGTCGGGCTGGTAGAGGCTCGGCGGGTTGAACTCGGTGTTGTAGTCGAGGATCCGGCTCTCGTCGGCGTTGATGTGCCAGATCGTCGCGCTGGTCACGCGCTTGAGCAGGTCCTTGCCGACCAGGGCGTGGTCCAGCTCGCCGACCAGTCCGTCGAAGAGGTAGCTGTAGCGCAGCGGCGCCGGGACGAACCTCTTGGTCACGCTGGTCAGGCCCGCCGCCTCCAGGGTGTCGATCGGGTCCTCCTCGCCGTAGGCGTTGAGGTCGCCGAGGACGAGCGGGTTGGTCAGCTTCAGGCTGTCGATCAGGCCCAGCGTCGCCTGCGCCTGGCGGACGCGCTCGCCGTTGTAGCAGCTCTGCCCGTCACCCTGGTCGGCGTCGGGACCCACCGCCTGCGCGTCGCAGCCCTTGGACTTGAAGTGGTTGACCAGCACGGTGAAGGACTGGCCGCCCTGGACCCTGCGGAAGGTCTGGATCAGCGGAGGCCTGCGGAAGACCGGGTCGGTGGAGGAGCGCGCGGCCCCCACCGGCTCGACCCTGCCCGGCTTGTAGATGGCGGTCACGTGGATCAGGTCGGTGCCGGGATAGGGGTGGGTGATCGCCGCGTAGGTGCCGGCGCCGACCTCGGCGTTGAGCGCGTCGACCAGGGCCTGCACCGCGGTCTGGCCGTTGTTCTGGACCTCCATGAGACCGACGACGTCGGCGTTCATGCCCTTCAGCGCGGCGACGAGCTTGGCCAGCTGGCGCTGCTGCTCAGGGGCGTTGCTCGCACCGCGCGAGCCGAGGGTGGTGAACCAGTTGAGCGTGTTGAGGCTGGCCACCTTGACGTTGCCGATGACCGGGAACGGCGCGGGCAGGCGCGGGTTGGTCCGCAGGAAGTTGACCTGCTTGGTCGGCTGGAGGCGGTACTTGCCGAAGCCGTACCCCATCACACCGGTGACGCCGAGCGCGGTGTCACCAAGACGAACGGTGCGCGGGTCGGTGTAGGGGATCGTCGCCGGGTTCTCCACCGTGGAGCCGTCGTCCAGCAGCAGGGTGCGCCGCGCGTTCTTGGCGGCGTCCACTCCCGCCCGGTCGGTCGGCTGGAACACCCGCCCCCCGGAGGCGACGGTGACCTCGCCGTAGCGGCCCAGGTTGTAGTGGTCGTTGACGGTGAGCAGCTCGGGGAAGGCGACGAGCATGCTCTCGACGGGCTCGAAGGTCGCGCCCTCGGCGAGCGGCAGCTTCTGCTTGAGCGGGGTGATGGTGCCCTTTCCACAGACGTCCACCGCGGTGACCGGCGACAGCTCGGTCCAGCCGTTGAACTCGATGACCCTGCCGGTGACCAGGACACGGTCGCCGACCTTGACGTCCTTGAAGGTGTCGCGGGCGAAGGCGAACAGCCCCTCGGAGGTGGCCGGGTCGGAGTCGGGGGTCGGGTCCTGCAGGAAGAAGCCGCTGAGCTGCGTGCTCTTCTGGAGGTCGGCGGTCACGACGCCCTCGACGCGGACGGTCTGGCCCGCCAGCGGGCTGACGTCACCGCTCCCCTGCACCTGGGCGATCTGGTGGGTGACCGGAATCTCGCACGGCTCCCCCGTCGGCGTGGGCGTCGGGGTGGGGGTCGGCGTGGGCTCCACCGTCGGGGTCGGCGTGGGGGTGGGGGTCGGCTCGACGTCACCGCAGGGCGCGGGGGTGGTCGCCCGGTTGCGCGGCGCCGGGTCCCCTGTCTCCACGTCGTCACCGTTGACGTCGCTGTCGGCGCAGCCGTGGTCCTTGCGCAGGCCCGCCAGGGCGACCGCGAGGGCGGGGGCGGCGGTGCCCTCGAAGTAGTTGGCGCCGCCGTACCCGATCAGGTCGGCGATGAGTGCCGTCTGCTCCGGTGCGCAGGGAGCGGAGCCGCCGTTGCACGCCAGACCCGTGGCCGAGCGGACCAGGGCCACCTTGCCCGCGGTGCCGCTCAGGTTGATCGTTCCTGTGGTGTCCGCGGCGGGCAGCGGGGAGCCGTTGGCGCCTCCGGCCAGCTGGACCAGGTGGTACTGGCCGGGCGCGAGGGTGCCCGCCAGAGGGACGACCGGGTTGGCGCCGAAGTTGCCCGTACCGGTGGCGCTCGCGTACTGGACGGACCAGCCGTCCAGGGCGACGGGCGCGGCGCTGCGGTTGAACAGCTCGACGTAGTCGTTGGCGAGCGGCGCTCCGGCGTTGCCGCCACCGCCGTAGACCTGGCTGATGACGACGGTGCCCGGTTCCGCCAGGGCCGGGGATGAGGCGAGGGCCGCGACGCCGGTGGTGGCGAGGCCGACGGCCACGAGGGCGGCGAACGCCCGGGTTGAAGCACGCATGAACCGGAGCGTAAGGCTCCATGCATTGCTTATCACTCACATATAAGTGGATAGATAGTGAAATCCCGAATATTGACACTTCATGTCTATCCGACCCGGTCAGATATGGCTTTCCTTGACCTAGAAGTCGCTTGTCCCGGCGTTGACGGGTATCACTGGAATTATGAGAACTCTGGACGTGGGTTGGGTCACCTGCGCCGCCTCCCCCGAGTGTGCCGGATCCGCGCGGCAACCGTACGGGCGGTGCCTGGCACATCTGGACACCGCCGAGCTCGACGAGGTCGCCCGCGGCCTCTCCCCCGGTTCCGCCGTCGACCTGCGGGCCACCGTCGTCGGCAGGGATCTGCTGGAACGGATCCTCACCGCCACCCGAGGGCGCCTGGGCCGGGCCCGGTTCGACTGGGCGACCTTTCCCGAGAGCGTACGGTTCGGCGACATCACGTTCGGCGGGGACGTCTCCTTCGACCACGCGCACTTCCGGCGTCTCGCCTCGTTCTTCAACGCCCGTTTCGCACGCAACGCCTCCTTCAGGGAGGCGAGGTTCGACCGGGGGTTGTCCCTGCACGGCGTCGCCGTCACCGGGCACGCGGCCTTCGACCGGGTCTCCATCGACGGTGACGCCCTGTTCGGGGCCGCCCTCTTCGACCGGACCGCGTCCTTCGAGTGCGCCGACTTCCATGGCTTCGTCACCTTCGACGGCACCGGCTTCGCGGGTGATGCGACCCTGCGAGGATGCAGGTTCCGCCGTACGGTGTCCTTCCGCAAGACGAGCTTCGGCGGGCTGGCCGGGTTCGACGGCGCGCGTTTCTCCGCGGGCGGCTACCTGGCCCCGATCTCGGTCGGCCGCCACCTCACCCTCGCCGGGGCGTGGGCGGGCAAGGGGCTCGACGTGACCACGGGCGGGTGCTCGGTGGACCTGCGGCGCCTGGAGGTGGGCGGGCGGTTGAACGTCCGGCTCGACGACGCCGAGGCCGACCTGGAGGGGGCGACCCTGCGCGGCCCCGCCACGGTGCGGGGCCGGGACGGCGCCAGGGTGACCTCGCTGCACGAGGTGGACGCCGAGGAGCTGGAACTCGCCGACCTGGATCTCAGCACCTGCCTCTTCACCGGCATCCGCCATCCGGAAGGACTCAGGATGAGCGGCTGCGCGCTCGCCGTCGTCCCGCGCGGGACGCGCTGGTGGTCCCTGTGGCGCTCCCCCGACCACGGGTGAGAGCTTTTCGCGCGGCCGGACGGCCCACCGGGGTCCGGCCGTGCGGACCCGGGAGCGGGAAAGGGCGGGGAGCCGTGACGGTCAGCAGGTCGTTCGGGGGCTCTCACCCGGATCGGCTCCCGTCAGGAAGGCCGTGACGTCCTCCGCGAACCGCCCGCTGCGGAAGGCTCCCAGGTGGCCGAGGCCCGGATAGGTGATCAGGCGGCCGTCACGGACCCCCTCGGCGGTCCGCCTGAAGAGTTCGACCGGGTAGTCCAGATCTCTCTCACCGCCGATGACCAGGGTGGGGGCGGCGACGTCGGCGAGACGGCCGGTCAGATCGAACCTCTCCTCGGCGCGGGCGAAGGCGAGCATGTCGCGAGGGTCGTCGGGGCGCGCCAGCGGGTCCAGCAGCCACAGCAGCGCCCCGGCGAGGGCCTGTCCCGCGGGCGAGGCGGCGGCCGTGACCGCCTGGTGCTGCAGGCCGCGCCGCCCGGCGGCGACCGCCTCGGTGTAACGGCGCTGGAGCCGTCGGACGCGTGGCGTGAGCCTGCAGGCCGCCCCCGCCACGACCAGCGTGCGGACCGCGTCCGGACGGTCGGCCGCCATTTGCAGCGCCACCGAACCTCCCGACGACAGGCCCATCACGTCGACGGGTCCGCCGAACCGCGCGTGCAGGGCATCGGCGTGCCGGGCGGCGATGTCGGCCATGGTGGTTCCCTCGGCCATGCCGGGAGCACGGCCGACGGCGTACAGCCGGAAGTGGCGGGCCAGCGGGGCCAGCACCCGCAGTTCCAGGCCGCGCGCCAGTCCGGTCGGGTTGGCGTGGGCGGGGGTGAACCAGCGCAGCACGACGAGCGGCGCGCCATCGCCGAGGGCGTAGTACGGCAGGCCGCCCGCCAGCGTGCCCTCACGCACCTCAAGATCCTTGATCCTCACGACGAGCCCCTCCCTCCCACCGGTGCCGCTGGGTTCGAGCGTATTCGCAGGTGGGCGTGGGCCGCCTCGGGGTCTTCTCAGGGGCCTCCCCGATGCGCGGGTTCCGGACGGGAGACCAGGATGGGAGACGCGTACCCTGGATGGAAATCGGGCGACTGGAGAGCACATGGCAGGCACCGGGGTCATCGAGGATTACGTGACCGGGCTCAGCCGCACTCTCAGGGGTCCTCGGAGACCGAAGCTCGACATGATCGCCGAGGCGCGCGACAGCCTGCTCGACACCGCCGAGGCACTGGAGGGCGAGGGCCTGAGGCGTGAGGAGGCCGAGCGGGCCGCGGTCGAGGAGTTCGGGACGATCCGCGAGATCGCGCCCGGCTACCAGGAGGAGCTGTCCAACTCGGCGGGCCGGAGGCTCGCGGCCCTGCTGTTCGTCACCGTGCCGCTCACCACGGTCATGTGGAGCGTGATCTGGAAGATCTTTCCCGCCGCCCCGGCGTACGAGACCATGCCTGACTGGTTCGTCCCGGTCGCCCGTGGCGTGGACCTGCTCCAGATGCTCACCGGCGTGATCGGCGGGGTCGCACTGTTCGCGCTGGGCAGAGGGCTGCGCAGGATCAGGCGGCCCCGGCTCGTCACCCGGGCCCTGGCCGTGTTCGTCTGGGCCATGCTGCCGGTCATGCTCGTGCTGTGCGGGGCGCTGATGTTCGGCTCACGCGGCTCGGCCGGGTTCGGCGACTATCCGCCGGGGATCGTCGCGTCGCTGATGAGCTACGTGTTCTGGCTCACGCAGCTGTACTGCGCCTCCCGCTGCCTGAGTGTCACCCGGCGCGGCCCCGTCCCCGTGACCGCCTGAGAGCCGGCTCGGGAGGGCGTCAGCGGGTGGTGCGCGGTTCCAGGACGCTGCCGATCACCCCGGCGAACTCCCGCCAGGCGGAGCGCTCGCCGGCGAGGGCCGTACGCCCCGAGGAGGTGAGCCGGTAGGTGCGCCGCTTGCGCCCGCCCACCGTGGCCCACTCACTGGCCAGGTATCCGGCCTGCTCCAGCCGCCGCAGCGCCGGGTAGACCGTGCCCGTCGGCACGTTCAGCGCGCCGCCGCTGCGCGCCTGGAGCGCCTCGATGATCGCGTAACCGTGCAGCGGCTCGTGCTCCAGCACGGAGAGCAGCAGGGCGTCCATGTGACCGCGGAGCGCGTCGGTGTTCATCCGGTCGCCTCCGCCCACCGGGCGGATCCCGTCTCACCGCACCCGGCGGTTCGTTCACTTCGCTGGCTCACGTCGTCAGCCTACCTCTCGTATAGGCATGCTACATGTAGGCGTTCTACATGTAGCATGCCTATAGGTAGACAGACATAACAATGGAGGTGAGACCGTGGACGTGCTCGACCTGGCCCGGACGCAGTTCGCCGTGACAGGAAGCCTCCACTTCCTGTTCGTCGTGCTGACCCTGGGCCTGGCCCCCCTGATCGCGATCATGCACACCCGCTACGCCGTCACCGGAAAGCCGGTCCACGAAAGGGCGACCCGCTTCTGGGGCCAGATCTACGTGATCAACTACGCGCTCGGCATCCTCACCGGACTGGTGATGGAGTTCCAGTTCGGCATGAACTGGAGCGGCCTGTCGCACTACGCCGGGGACGTCTTCGGCGCGCCGCTCGCGATCGAGACACTCGGCGCCTTCTTCCTGGAGTCCACCTTCCTGGGGCTGTGGATCTTCGGCTGGCACCGGCTACCGAAATGGCTCCACGTGGCGTGCATCTGGGTGGTGACGCTGACCGCCTACGCCTCCGCCTTCTGGATCATGGTGGCCAACTCGTTCCTGCAGAACCCGGCGGGAGCCGTGGAAGGGGACGGCCACCTCGTCCTGACCGACTTCGGCGCGCTGCTCACCAACCCGACGCTCACCATGGCGCTGCCGCACGTGCTCGGCGCGGGCCTGTGGACCGGCGGTTTCGTGCTGATGGGTGCGAGCGCGTACCAGCTGTTCCGGCGCACCGCCGAGCGGGAGTTCTTCACGAGCTCGCTCCGCACCGGAGTGATCACCTCCCTCGTCGGCTCGCTGATCACGGTCGGCTTCGGCTACGCCCAGTTCGGCCCGCTCTCCCTGTTCCAGCCGGACAAGTTCGACGACGGGGGCCTGGCCGCATGGGCGCTCGGCCTCATGATCGCGATCGGCCAACTGCTCCAGTTCTTCGTCATGCTGGTGCTGGCGCCGACCGTGTACTGGCTGCCGCGCTGGCGCTGGGCACACCCCCTGCTGATCGCGATCACCCCGCTGCCGTTCGTGGCGGCGATCCTGGGCTGGCTGGCGCGGGAGTCCGGCAGGCAGCCCTGGATGATCAACGGCAGGCTGACCGTCGCCGACGCCATGTCCCCCGGCCTCACCTCCCAGATGGTCAGCGTCTCGCTCATCGCCTTCGGCGGCGTGCTCGCCCTGCTCGCGGTGATCGACTACGTGCTGATCGCCCGCACCGTACGGCGCGGACCCGCCGCCACCACCCTCGGCGCGGACGCACCGGCCGACCCCACCGAGCGCGCGCACGCGCTCAGCCACTAGGGAGACAGACCGTGGACATCCTCTGGCTCGGCGTGTTCGCCCTCCTGCTGATCGGCTACTTCGCCCTGGAGGGCTTCGACATCGGCCTGGGCATGCTGTTGCCCGTACTCGGCAGGACGAGGAGGGACCGGGACGAGATCGTCGCCGCCATGGCGCCGTTCGTCCTGGCCAACGAGGTGTGGCTGGTGGCCGTGGCGGGCGTGCTGTTCGGCGTCTTCCCCTCGATCGAGGGAGACGTGCTGTTCGGCCTCTACCCGCTGGTGGTCTCCCTGCTGGTGTCGTGGATCGTGCGCGACGCCGGGCTCTGGTTCCGCCGCCGCGCCGACGGGGGCGCGTGGCGGACGACCTGGGACTGGGCGATCGTCGCCGGCTCGTACGGTCTCGCGCTGAGCTGGGGCATGGCCCTGGTCGCGGTGGCCGGCGGCCTGACGGGGTCCCCGATCAGCCTGCCGGGACTGGTCGGCGGGCTGGTGGTCGCCGCGCTGCTCGCCTTCCACGGCTGGACGTTCGCCTCGTGGCGGCTGCCCGGACAGGTGACCGGCGCGCGCCGCACCGGACGGGCGCTCCTGCTCTCCGCGTGCGCCGCCGCGGCGCCCGTCGCGGTGCTGCTCGCCGTACTCGCCCCCTGGCTGCTCGACCGCACCGCGCCCGCCGGGACGCTGAGTGTGTTGAGTGTCATGATTCTGCCCTTCGCACCGGTCATGGTGGCTGCGCAAGTATGGGTATGGCGGACGTTCGGTCCCGGGCGCGCCGCCTCCGATCGGGTTCCCTCGTTCTTCTGAGCTCTCTAGGGTTGGCATGCACAAGGATCTTGTACGGCTGGCACTGGGCGAGCGGGCCGTCCGCCGCCACCTGGCCCTGTGCCTGGCCGCCGCCGTCCTGACCGGGCTGCTCGTCCTCGTCCAGGCGGAGCTGCTCGCCGGGGTGCTGTCCGGACGGTTCACGGCCCCGGCCCTGATCCTGCTGGCGCTCGTCGCCGGCATCCGGGCGCTGCTCACCCTGGGGCAGGGGATCGCCGCCGGGCGCATGACCACCGGGGTGAAGTCCGCCCTGCGACACCGCCTGCTGGCGCGGCTGCGGGATCTGGGTCCCGTCAGGCCCGCCTCGCAGCGCTCGGGCGAACTGGTGACCCTGACCGGCCGGGGCCTGGACGCCCTCGACCCCTACCTGTCGGGCTACCTGCCGGCGGTGGCGGTCGCGGGTGTCGTGCCGATCGCGGTGCTCGTCCGGCTGTTCACCGCCGACCTGGCCAGTGCGGTGATCGTACTGGTCACGCTGCCGCTCATCCCGATCTTCGGGGCACTGGTCGGCATGCACACCAAGGCCGTGACGGAGCGCCAGTGGAAGGCCCTGTCCCGCCTCGGCGGGCACTTCCTGGACGTGGTCAGGGGCCTTCCCACGCTGCGGGCCTTCGGCAGGGCCCGCTACCAGGCCGAGGTGATCCGGCGGGTGGCCGACGCCCACCGGGCCGCGACGATGCGCACGCTGCGGGTGGCGTTCCTGTCCTCGCTCGTCCTTGAGCTGGCCGCGTCCCTGTCGCTCGCCCTGGTCGCCGTCCCGGTGGGCCTGCGGCTGCTTTCCGGCTCCCTGGACCTGTCGACCGCGCTGCTGGTCCTGCTCCTGGCCCCGGAGGCGTACCTGCCGCTGCGCACCATGGGCGGCAGGTTCCACGCGGCGATGGAGGGCGTCGCCGCCGCCGACGAGGCGTTCGCCGTCCTCGACGGCGAGGCGGGAGCCCCGAGGGCGACGGGGGCCGCGGGAGCCACGGCGGTCTCGGCGGTCACGGCGGTCACGGCGGTCACGGCGGTCACGGCGGTGGGGCCCGCGCGCGGCGGGCGGGCGGGAACGCGTCCGGCGGAGGAATCCCCGCCGGAGGCGGAGTCCGCAGCGGGGAGGGCGCCGGAGATCCGGCTGGAGCATGTCACGGTGCGCTACCCCGACCGCGAGGAGGCCGCGCTGCGGGACGTGTCGCTGGTGATCGCCCCCGGCGAGCGGGTGGCCCTGGTCGGCGAGAGCGGTGCGGGCAAGAGCACCCTGCTCCACCTGCTGCTCGGCTTCGTCACCCCCACCGAGGGCCGGGTGCTCGTCGACGGCGCCGAGATCGGCGACCACGACTCCTGGCGGGCGCGCCTGGCGTTCGTCCCCCAGCGCCCGCACCTCTTCGCCACCTCGGTGGCCGACAACATCAGGCTCGGTGCCCCCGGTGCGACGATCGAGGAGGTCGGGGTCGCGGCGCGGGCCGCGCAGGCGGAGGAGTTCATCCTGGCGCTGCCCGAGGGCTACCACACGGTGCTCGGCGAGCGCGGGACGAACCTGTCGGCCGGGCAGCGGCAGCGGGTCGCGCTCGCCCGCGCGTTCTGCCGCCCGGAGGCCGACCTGCTCCTGCTGGACGAGCCGACCGCGCGGCTCGACGGCCGCAGCGAGGGCGCGGTCGTGAACGCGACCCGCGAGCTCGCCGAAGGCCGCACCGCCGTGATCGTCGCCCACCGGCCCGCGATGATCGACCTGGCCGACCGGGTGATCCGGATCGCCGACGGCCGGGTGGTGGCCGGGGAGAGACCTCCGGCGGGGACACGAGAGGAGGTCTCTCCGTGACCGATGTCAGCCAGATCCCGACGGGCCGGACGGACGGGGAGCGGACGGAGGCGCGACCGGTGGACCGGGCGGGCGGACGACCGGTGGGCCGGTCCGGCGGGCGGCTCGCCCTCGCCGCGGCTGCGGGGGCGGCGGCCGAGCTGGCCGGGCTCGGGCTGATCGGGTCCGCCGCGTGGCTTATCACCAGGGCCGCCGAGCAGCCGCCGCTCGCGGCGCTGAGCGTGGCGATCGTCGGGGTCAGGGCGTTCGCGACGACCAAGGGCGTCTTCCGCTACGGGGAGCGGCTGGCCGGTCACGACGTGGCGCTGCGGGCCCAGGCGACGACCAGGGAGCGGCTCTACCGGGCGCTCATCCCCACAGGATCGCCGAAGCAGCGGGGGGCCGACCTGCTCAGCCGCATGGTCGACGACACCGACGCGGTACAGGACCTGCTCGTACGCTGCCTGCTGCCGGCGCTGGCGGCGCTGGTCACCGGCGTGGCCGCGGTGGTGATCGGCCTGTTCCTGCTCCCGGTGGCGGCATTGGCGCTCCTCGCCGGGCTGCTGGTGGCCGGGGTGCTGATCCCGGCGGGCACGGCCGCCGCCGCGCGGCGCTGGTCGGCGCGGATCGCCCCGGCACGGGCCGACCTGGCCACCCGGGTCGCCGATCTGGTGCACGGGGCCGCAGACCTCGCCGCCTACGGGGCGGACGAGCGGGCACTCGCCGCCGCCGCCGAGACCGACGCCCGGCTGGCGGCGCTGGAGCGCAGGCAGGCGCGGGCGAACGCGGTGGCCTCGGCCCTGGGCATGCTCACCCAGGGACTGACCGTGACGGCCGTCGTGCTGCTGGCGGGAAGCTCGGGGGCGGGTTCGGTGACCACCGCGGTGCTCGCGCTGGTCTCGCTGGTGTCCTTCGAGCCGGTACTGCCGATGGCCGCGGCCGGGGAGCGGCTG
Source organism: Streptosporangium sp. NPDC049046 (assembly GCF_040649155.1). Lineage (NCBI taxonomy): Bacteria > Bacillati > Actinomycetota > Actinomycetes > Streptosporangiales > Streptosporangiaceae > Streptosporangium > Streptosporangium sp. NPDC049046. Next base: position 152,760 of record NZ_JBEZEZ010000004.1, read on the forward strand.
ACCGGGGTGCTCGCCGCCCTGCGCCGCCTGCGGGAGGTGGGCGCGACCCCTCCGGCGGTGACCGAGCCGTCCGTCCCGCTCCCTGTCCCCGGCGGGCCTCCGACCGTCGAGATCGAGAACCTGGTGGTCCGGCACGACACCGGCCTCGCCCCCGCCCTGGACGGCGTCAGCCTCACCCTCACCCCCGGCAGGCGCGTCGCCCTGGTCGGCCCCAGCGGTGCCGGCAAGAGCAGCCTGCTGTCGGCCCTGATGCGCCTGGTCGAACCCGAGTCGGGGACGATCAAGGTTGGCGGGGTGGACGTCCGGGAGCTCGCCTCCGACGACGTGCGGCGGGTGATGACCGGGCTGACGCAGGATCCGTACGTGTTCCAGACCTCGCTGAGGGACAACCTGCGGCTCGCGGGCCCGGAGGCCGGCGAGGAGGAGCTGGCCGAGGCGGTGCGGCGGGCACGCCTGGACCGGTGGGTGGAGCGCACCGGCTGGGACGCGACGCTCGGAGAGGACGGGCGTACGGTGTCCGGTGGCCAGTTGCAGCGGCTGGCGCTGGCGCGGGCGCTGCTGCACGACCCGCCGGTGCTGCTGCTCGACGAGCCCGCCGAGGCCCTGGACGAGACGACGGCGGACGCGCTCATGGCCGACCTCCTGGACGCCACCCACGGCCACACGACGCTGCTCGTCACGCACCGGCTGCGCGGGCTGGAGCGGGTGGACGAGATCGTCGTACTGGAGAACGGGTCGGTGACGCAGCGGGGCACCCACCGGGAGCTGGTCTCCTCTCCCGGCTACTACCGTGACCTGTGGCGCTCGGAGGCGCTCACCGCCGGCCGGTGACGCCTGCCCACCCGCCGCCCGTTTCTCCTCTCCGGCCGGAGCGAAACAAGTGATCTTGGCCGATTGGACGAACAATTCACCACTCTTAGGAAAACCAGACGAATTACATCTCCCTCAACCTGTCGTACCGTCGCGGTAACCACGCAGGAGGGCTGGCCCGTGTCCGTTGAGCTCCACCACCGCGCCGTCGTCGCGGACACCCACAATGATCTGCTGATGGCGGTCACCGCGCGTCCGCCGGACCGCTGGGCGTCGTTCTTCGTGCGCGAGGCGCTGCGGAACGTGACTCCCCCGTGCTGCGAGCAGGACTACGGCGCCGATCCCTTCGCGGCCCTGCCGGGACTGTCGGGACTGTCGGGCACCAGCGGGCTGCCCCTGGTCACCGACGCCCTGCTCAAGCACGGCTTCGCCGACGAGGAGATCACGAAGATCATCGGCGGCAACGTACACCGGCTGTTCCGCGCCGAACTGGGACGAGCACGATGAACCTGGACGTCATGCTCGAGGACCTGGAGGAGCTCGTCGCGTGCGAGTCGTTCTCCGCCGACCACGAGGCGGTTGCCCGTAGCGCCCGGGTGGTCGCCGACCAGGGGTTCAGGAGGCTCGGCGCACGCGCCGAGACGATCGTGATCGACGGGGTCACCCACCTGCGGTGGACCTTCGGCACACCTCGGGTCCTGCTGGTCGGCCACCACGACACGGTCTGGCCGCTCGGGACGCTCGCCGAGCGCCCCTGGTCGGTGAGCGGCGGGATCGCCCGGGGCCCCGGGGTGTTCGACATGAAGGCCGGGCTGGTGCAGGCGTTTCACGCACTCGCCGCGCTGCCCTCGCCGGACGGGGTGTGCGTGCTGGTCACCGGCGACGAGGAGGTCGGTTCACCGTCCTCACGCGCGCTGATCGAGGAGTCGGCACGCGGCCTCGCGGCCGCGTTCGTGCTGGAGGCGAGCGCCGACGGCGGAGCGCTCAAGACGGCACGCAAGGGAACGTCGCTCTACGAGCTCGTGGTGCGCGGAACGGCCTCGCACGCCGGCCTGGAACCGGAGAAGGGGGTGAACGCGGGGATCGAGCTGGCCCACCAGATCCTCGCCGTCACCGGGATCGCCGACCGGGTGAACGGTGCTCCCCATGCCGTGACGACGGCGGAGACGTCGCCCGCCGCGACGCGCGGGCTGCCCCTGCTCCACGATCCGCGGCCGGGCTCCACGGCACCGGGGACGCCATCCGGCGGGCCCGGCGGCCTGGGCCGGACCACCGTCACGCCCACGGTGCTGTCGGCGGGGACCACGGTCAACACCGTGCCCGCGCTGGCCCGCCTGTCGGTGGACGTGCGGGTGCCCACACTCGCCGCGCAGGAGCGGGTGGACGAGCTGATGAGGGCACTGTCCCCCCGGCTCGCCGGGACCCGGCTGGAGGTGACGGGCGGCCCGAACCGCCCTCCCCTGGAGGAGGCCTCGTCGGCCGGACTGTTCGCCGTCGCCCAGCGGATCGCCGACGGCCTCGGGCTCGCCCCGCTCATCGGTGTCGGAGTGGGCGGAGCCTCCGACGGCAACTACACCGCCGGAGCCGGCTGTCCCACCCTCGACGGGCTGGGCGCGGTGGGCGGCGGCGCCCACGCCGACGGTGAGCACGTGGTCGTGGCCGAGATGCCCGGCCGTACGGCGCTGCTGGCCGGCCTGCTCCGGGCGACGCTCGGATGAACGGCGTGATACTGCGCGAGCTGCGCTCCATCGAGGAGATGGAGGAGGTCTTCCGGCTGTTCGACGGCATCTGGCACCCCGATCCCGGCGGGGAGCCCATCACCGTCGAGCTGATGCGGGCGCTGTCACACGCGGGCAACTACGTCACCGGCGCCTACCAGGGCGATCGGCTGGTGGGCGCCTCGGTCGGCTTCCTCGCCGCCCCGGCCGGGCAGGTGCTGCACTCGCACGTCACCGGCGCCGCCGTCGGGCGCGGCATCGGATTCGCGCTCAAGTCGCACCAGCGCCGCTGGGCACTCGACCGGGGCCTGGATCGCATCACCTGGACCTACGATCCGCTGGTGCGCCGCAACGCCCACTTCAACCTGGTCAAGCTCGGTGCCCGTCCCGAGGAGTACCTGCCGTCCTTCTACGGCGTGATGGAGGACGCGATCAACGCGGGCGACGAGTCCGACCGGATGCTCACCGTCTGGCGGCTGGCCGAGCCGCAGGTGCTCGCCGCCGTACGGGGCGAGCCGCACCGGCCGAAGATCCCGTCGGACGTGGTGACCGCACTGGCCGAACGCGACGGCCGACCGGTCCCGGGAAGGACCGACGCCCGGGCGCTGCTGGTCGCGATACCGGCCGACATCGAGGCGCTGCGCCGCACCGATCCCGGCGCGGCCAAGTCATGGCGCCACGCCGTGCGCGACGTGCTCGGCTCACTGATGGGAGAAGGCGCCCGGGTGACCGGGTTCACCACCAAGGGCGACTACCTCGTGGAAAGGGCGCCCGGGTGACCGGGTTCACCACCAAGGGCGATTGCCTCGTGGAGCTGACCGGGTTCATCGCGAGGGCCGCCACCCGGTGGAGCTGCGCCGCTGAGTGTCCCGATCTGCGAGGCTCGCGGCGGAGGCTCCGGAGACGTCCGGCGGGGCGCGCGGAGAAGGACGCGGCGCGAGCCGCGCGACAATCGTGGAACGGGTCGCCTGACCGGCGGCGCTAGAGGAGGGAGACGCGGCGGAGGCCGCACATCGTCATGAAGATCACTGGAATCGAACTGCGGCGGATCAAAATGCCGCTGGTCGCCCCCTTCCGCACCTCGTTCGGCACCGAGACCGAACGCGACGTCCTGCTGCTGCGCGTCGTCACCCCCGACGCCGAGGGCTGGGGCGAGTGCGTGGCCATGTCCGACCCGCTCTACTCCTCCGAATACGTCGACGGCGCCGCCGACGTCCTGCGCCGTTTCCTCATCCCCGCCCTGCCCGCCCACGTCGACGCCCACGGCGTGAACCGCGCCCTGCGCCCTTTCAAGGGCCATCGCATGGCCAAGGCGGCCCTGGAGACCGCCGTCCTGGACGCCGGGCTCCGCACCTCCGGCGAGTCCTTCGCCTCCTTCCTCGGCGCGGAGGCCGACCGTGTGCCCTGCGGAGTGTCGGTCGGCATCATGGACTCCGTCCCCCGGCTCCTCGACGCCGTCGCCGGCTACCTCGACGAGGGCTACGCCCGGATCAAACTGAAGATCGAACCGGGCTGGGACCTCGCCCCCGTCCGCGCCGTCCGCGAACGCTTCGGCGACGACCTTCTCCTGCAGGTCGACGCCAACGCCGCCTACACCCTCGCCGACGCCCCCCACCTGGCCAAACTCGACCCCCTGAACCTGCTGCTCATCGAGCAGCCCCTCGCGAACGACGACATGGTCCAGCACGCCCGGCTCGCCACGAAGATCACCACTCCCGTCTGCCTGGACGAGTCCATCGAGTCGGCCGAGCACGCGGCCGCCGCCATCACCCTGGGCGCCTGCTCGATCATCAACGTCAAGCCCGGCCGCGTCGGCGGCTACCTCGAGGCGCGACGCATCCACGACCTCGCCCGCGCCCACGGCGTCGCCCTGTGGTGCGGCGGCATGCTGGAGACCGGGATCGGCCGCGCGGCCAACCTCGCCCTCGCCGCGATGCCCGGCTTCACGCTGCCCGGCGACACCTCCGCCTCGCGCCGCTACTACGCCACCGACATCACCGCCCCCTTCGAGCTGGACGAAGGGCATCTGGAGGTCCCCACCGGGCCCGGCATCGGTGTCGCCCCCGTCCCCGCGATCCTGGACGAGGTCACCGTCTCCACCGAATGGATCACCGTCTGAAGCGTTCCCCACCTCGGCGAGAACCCAGGTGGAGCCGGTCGTGGCGAGCGCCGCGGCCGGTTCCCCCTTCTCGTCGCCTTCCACGGCGCGGCCGGTCTTCGGCCTCGCCCGTCCGGAACGGGAGAGGCGGAGGACCGGCCTCTCTCAGCCGCGCCTGAGGCGGGGCACCGCCTCAGGCAGGGACCGGGTGTAGTCGTCCCTGGGCGACCCCACCACGTCCTCGGTCGCCCCCATCTCGACCAGCCTGCCCCGGTGCATCACCGCGACGATGTCGGAGACGTACCGGACCACGGCGAGGTTGTGCGAGATGAACAGGGGCGCCGAGTACGGCCACCGCTCCTGCTTTTCTCATCGGGACTCAAGAGAGGTGGGGTGATGCCCCACAGTTGCCTTTTCCCGGCGCTCCTTCTTCGTCCTCTGTCACGAAAAGACCGGGATACATCGTGCTATAGCCCGAAGAGCCGCATCTGGAGCACCACGGTGGGCCTGCGTCGGAATCGGCCAGATCCAGGCCACTGATCTCGACGAGTCGCTTCAACCGTTGACGCGCTCTCCGGCCTGAAGGGCCGGGGATTCAGTCCATGCCGTGTCATGCGGCACCTCTGTGGCTTCCTGCTTCATCGGCATCCGCCACCGCGAGCGGTGGTCTTACGTCACCTCCACAGGCGTTTAACGTCTCCGCCTCCCGCCGCCTCCCGGCGGCGGGTTTCCGTCCAGCGGCGACGGTCCGTCGGCCCTCGGCCAGGATGTTGCGTGCGGCGTTGACGTCACGGTCATGGACCGCCCCGCACGGGCACATCCACGATCGGACGTTCAGCGGTAGGGCGGTGGCGACGGTGCCGCACTGTGAACACATCTTGGAGGAGGGGAACCATCGGTCGATCTTGGCGAAGGTGCGGCCGTAGCGTTTCGCCTTGTACTCCAGCATCCCGACGAAGGCCGACCAGCCCGCGTCATGGACACTCTTGGCCAGCCGGGTGCGGGCCAGGCCCTTCACCGACAGGTCCTCCACGTAGATCGCTTGGTTGTCACCGATCAACTGGGTGGAGAGCTTGTGGGCGAAGTCCCGGCGCGCATCGGTCACCCGGGCATGCGCGCGGGCGACCTTGACGACGGCCTTGGCGCGGTTGTTCGACCCCTTCGCCTTACGGCCGAGGGCTTTCTGCGCCTTGCGGAGCTTCTTCGCCGCGCGCCGCAGGAATCGAGGGTTGTCGATCTTCCGGCCGTCGGACAGTACCGCGAAGTGGGTGAGCCCCAGGTCGACGCCGACCTCGGACGCCGTCTCGGGCAGCGGCTCCTCAGTGGTCTCGACCGCGAACGAGGCGAAGTACCGCCCGGCCGCGTCCTTGATCACCGTCACCGACGAGGGCTCGGCGGGCAGCGAACGCGACCAGCGCACCACCACCTCGCCGATCTTCGGCAGGCGCAACCTCCCGCCCGCCGTGACCGCGAACCGGGCATTGCGGGTGAACCGGATCGCCTGGCGGTTGTCCTTGCGCGACCGGAACCGGGGCAAGCCGACCTTGGGCCCCTGGCGCTTACCGGTGATCGAGGCGAAGAAGTTGCGGTACGCGGTGTTCAGATCGGCCAGCGCCTGCTGAAGAACCACGCTGGAAACCTCGCCCAGCCATGCCCGCTGCGGCGTCGCCTTCGCGGCGGTCAGACGCCGGGACAGCTCCGCGTCGCCCAGGTAGGCCAAACCTGCCCGGTGGGCGTCCTGGCGGGCGCGCAGCCCGTCGTTGAACACCACCCGCGCGCACCCGAACGCCCGCGCCAGCGCCTGACACTGAGCGGCGTCCGGGTAGAGCCGGTAACGGTAACGAAGCTGCACGGCACCGATGGTTCCATGACGGAACGTATGAGTGTTCGAGAACTCCGCGACCAGTTGGGACACCAGATCGGCGCCGCTCCCTTCACCGGCGAACCCACCATCGTGGAGCGGCACGGAGAGCCCCGCGTCGTCCTGGTGTCCTACACCTAGACGAGTAAGTCCGAAGTGCGGGGACCGTGTTTCGCCGAGCATCGACCCGCAGATCAACTGCCGTGGATGGCGTCGAATTCACCGCGGGTGATCGCCAGGACCCGCACTGACTGCCCGTAGGCCGGGACTACCGTCTCCCGCTCCTGGCGCATGCCCAGCTTCGTCATAACGCGGGCGGACGCGTGGTGATCGGCGTGGCAGATACTAATGATCCGATCCAGGCCCGCCTCGGCGAATCCGAAGCGCAGTACCTCTCCGGCCGCCTCAGTGGCGATACCCCGGCCCCAGAAACGCCGTCCCAGACGCCAACCGATCTCCACAGCCGGCAGAACTTCGGGAAGGAAGCCAGGGACCGTCAGCCCCACCCAGCCGACCAGTTCCCCGGTCTCGCGCAGCTCCACGGCGAATATTCCGAAGCCACGCTCGTCCCACTCCCGTTCCATGAACGCGAGTGCGGCGGCGGTCTGCTCCTTGCTGCGGACCGAGCCATCACCGATGAAGCGCATGACCTCCGGATCTCCGTCGATCGCGGCCAGCGGCTCCAGATCCTCCTCACGCCAGCGGCGCAGCACCAGCCGCTCGGTTCTCACTCCCATCACGATCGATTTCCCCTCAGTCGGACTGCCTTCAGGCATCCGGTCCCGCAGACACAGCGAGGGCGCCCAGGATCCTGTTGTGACGCAAGATCTGAACACCCTCTTGACCGCACTATATGTGAAGATCGACGACGGGATCGGAGGAAGCCGGTGGATGGGCAGACCGCCCTTGCTCAGCGACTCCGAACTCGTTTGCCTGGCGGTGGCCCAGGCTCTGCCTGGGCCACCGCTCCGAGGCCCGCTGGCTACGCTTCGCCCGCACGCACCTGTCCGGCATGTTCCCGTACCTGCCGCAGCAGTCGGGATACAACAAACGCCTGCGCGCGGCGTTTCCCCTGGTCAAGCGGATGATCCGGAAACTGGCCATGGACAGCGACTTCTGGTTCGACAATCACTGGATCACCGATTCCACGCCGGTGCCGTGCGGGATGTCGCGCCCGACGGTGCAGCGCTCCGCCCTGGCCGGCTGGGCCGGCTGCAGCCGGGTGCCGTCTTGGGTGAGTCCTCCGGCGACGAGCATCCGGCCGAAGCGGACCAGTTCGCGCGGGGCCAGGCACATGGTCGAGCCCGCGGGGGCGTTGGAGCGCGGCATGTGCCAGGTGGGGTGGACCGTCCCCTCTGGACCGACGTGACCGGCCGCCACCCTGAACAGGACGGCCTCCTCGGGCAGCAGCGCCGAGTGCGCGGCACCGAGCGGGTCCAGCAGGCGTTCGCGCATCGCCTGTTCCCAGGTGGTGCCGCGTACCCGTGCGACCAGGGCACCGAGCACGCAGTATCCGGCGTTGCAGTAGGAGAAGAGGGCTCCGGGCTCGTGCACGTGACCCGCGCCGCGCAGAAAGTCCACGTACCTGTCCAGGCAGTCGTCTCCGCGCCCGGTGTCCTCGAACACGTCGCCGTCGAAGCCGCCGGTGTGGGTGAGCAGGTGCCTGACGGTGATGACCTTCTCCGCGCCGTCGGCGACGGCGAACTCCGGCAGGTATTCGCGGACCGGCCGGTCCAGCTCGATCAGCCCTTCGTCGACGAGCTGCATCACCAGGGCCGCGGTCCAGACCTTGGTGGTGGAACCGACCTGGAAGACGCTGTCGGCCGTGGTCCGCACGCCGGTGTTCCTGTTCACCACCCCGGTGGCGGCCTCCACGAGTTCGCCGCCCGCCCAGATCGCGAGCGCCGCACCGGGCACGCCGTGCCGCCGCGCCGCCTCGTCGAGGCGCTCTCGCAGGTTCTCGGACATCCCGGCTCCTCAGGCGATCTTGGGCGTGGCACGCACACCCAGGTGGATGTACGGCGAGCCGTCGGGGAGTTCGTAGAACACCGCCGACAGCCACTGCGGCTCTCCTTCGGGACGGCCGACGAAGGTGACGTCGTCCACCGCGACGAGACCGAACTCCATGGGCTGCTTCAGCCCGGCGAGGGCTCCGGTGGCCTCGATGTGCAGCGAGAGCCTGCCGTCGCGGACCGTGAGCGTCATCCGGCTGCCCGCCCGCTCGTACACGCCGGCGTACCGCTCGATGTCGGTCTCGAACGGCACGGCCGGCGGTCCCAGCACGGGCGGCACGGCCAGGCCGAGCAGTTCGTCGAAGAGTTCGGTGGCGAGGGCGTGGTGGAACGCGGCGGTGTGGCCGCCGTTCGCCAGCACGCACACCACGGTCTCGCTGTCGGGTACGGCCCAGAGCATGGCCGCCTGGCCGATGGTGTTGCCGCCGTGGGAGATGATCCGGTGCCCCTGCCACTCGTCCAGGATCCAGCCCAGCCCCCACTGCCTCCCCAGGGTGTACGGGTTGGGGATGTCGACCTGCGGCTCCCACATCGCCCGCGGGTCGGCGAGCAGGCCGGTGCCCAGGTGCGCGCGGGCGAAGGCCACGACGTCGGCGGGACGCGCGCAGATCAACCCCGCCGGGCCGCAGGAGCGCATCAGGCCCCAGACGGGTGCGGGTGCGCCGTCGATGTGGCCCATCGCGCCGCGGAAGCGCAGCACGTCCTCCGGCAGGGTCCAGGTGTGGGTCAGGCCGAGCGGCTCGATGATCTGCTCGCGCAGCGCGGCGTCCCACGCCTTGCCGGTGAGACGTTCGACGACGCGCCCGGCGATGACGAACCCCGAGTTGCAGTACGACTGGGTGGCGCCCAGGGGGTGGTTCTGCGCGAGGTCCGCGCAGGCCTCGACGTACTTCTCGACGCAGTCGTCGCCGCGGCCGGTGTCGAGGAAGAGGTCCCCGTCGATGCCGGAGGTGTGCGAGAGCAGGTGCCGGATGGTGACGGTCTTGGTCACCTCGGGGTCGGCGACCCGGAACTCCGGCAGGACCTCGGCGACCGGGGTGTCGAGCGTGAGCGCGCCCCGCTCGACGAGGAGCATGATCTGGGTGGCGGTCCAGACCTTGGTGACCGAGCCGATCTGGAAGAGCGAGTCGGTGGTCGCCTCCACCCCGGTCTCCACGTTGAGCACGCCCGCGGCGAACTCGTGCACCTCCCCCTCGTGCAGGAAGGCCAGGCCCGCGCCGGGTACCTCGTACTCGGTGATCAGCTCGGCGAGACGGGCGTGCCGACGACCGGGATCCGCTGCTCCAGCCATTCGACGATCCTTTCTTCGTGGTCCACCCGAAGGCGAGGCATGTCCGAACGTTAAGCCCACCCGGGCGGCGCTTCTTCGGCCTTCACGACGAACCGGGCCCGATCCGTTGTGTCGTTCTCCAACCGCCTCGCGGGAGCGCCCGTTCTCCGGCCCCGTGCAAGGGGCGCCTCCGGCGAGGGCTCGAGACCAGCGGGACCCGGCGGCGGCCCACGGCCCACGGCCCACGGCCCACGGCCCACGGCCCACGACGAGGATGTGCCGTGAACGACGAAAACGGATGTGCCGCCGGAGCCGTGGTGGCTCCGGCGGCACATCCGTCGGGGAACCTTACTCGCCGGTCTTCTCCGCGAGGGTCACCGTGACGCTGTGGGGCTGCCCGTCCCGGACGTAGGTGATGCTCACCTGCTGGCCGGGCTTGAAGCCGCGGACGGCTCCGACCACGGTGGCGGCCTCGTCCACCGCCGTGTCGTTGATCTTGGTGATCAGATCGCCCTGCTGGATGCCCGCCTTGGCCGCGGGGCTTCCCTCGGTGACCTGGCCGACCAGGGCTCCGCCCGCGTCCCCGGTGGCGTCGGTCATGCTCACGCCCAGGAAGGCGTGGGAGACCTTGCCGCTCTCGATGAGCTGCTGGGCGACCTGGTTGGCGGTGGTGATGGGAATCGCGAAGCCGACGCCGATGCTGCCCTCCCCGCCGTTGGTGGCGATGGCGGTGTTGATGCCCACCACCTGGCCGGCCGCGTTGACCAGCGCACCTCCCGAGTTGCCGGGGTTGATCGCCGCGTCGGTCTGGATGGCGCCGCCGATGGTGGTGCCCGCGCTGCCGCTCTGCTGCTCCCTGCCCCAGCCGGGCGGGAGCTGCTGCCGGCCCTGGTCGCCGCCGACGGTCAGGGTACGGTTCAGCGCGCTGACGATCCCGGCGGTGACCGAGCCGGACAGGCCGAGCGGGCTGCCGATCGCGAGAACGGAGTCACCCACCTTCAGCCGGTCGCTGTCGCCGAGCGAGGCCTTGGTCAGGCCGGAGACGCCCTCCGCCTTGATGACCGCGAGGTCGGTGGCCGGGTCGGTACCGACGATCTTCGCGGTGGCGGACTTCCCGTCGCTGAACTTGACGGTCACCTGGCTGCCCGGACCCCCCTGGCCTCCGGCCTCCACCACGTGGTTGTTGGTCAGGATAAGTCCGTCCTCCGACAGCACCACCCCGGACCCCTCGCCCCCGCCGGCGGCGGTCCTGATCTCGATCGACACCACGGAGGGCTGGACGGCCTGGGCGATGTCGGCGACCGTGGTCACGTTGCCGACCTGGCTCACCACCGGGCCCGCCGACGAGACCTGGGCAACGGCGCCGCCGTTGAGACTCGTCGCGGCGAAGGCCCCCGCGACCCCACCTCCGACGGCCATGGCCGCCAGAGCGAGACCGGCGCCTACCTTCTGCCCGACGCTGAGTCTTCCTCGCTGCGGGGGGACCGCCCCCGATCCCCCGTACCCCCCGGCTCCTACCGGCGCCTCGGCGGCGAGCTGTTCCGGCACCGGGTGGATCAGCGTCGGCTGCGGTCCGGTGTCGGCGTCGGTGCGGTAGGCGCCGACGCGTGGCGGCACCTTGCCGAACTGGGTCCAGCCGTCGTTCCCGGGGGTCGCCTCGGCCGGTGTGCCCTGCTGCTCATTCCTGTTCGGGTCCATGTCTTCCCCCAAGTCCTACATCCCCCACGATTCGACGGGGCGGAGGCCGGTACTCACCGGTTAGGGAAAACAATGCCCGACCGCACGTAAGACCAGGTTAAGAGCCTGATCGCGTCGAGCGGGATCCTCTGACAACGGCTTTATCCGCCGTGCTCAGCGGGTGCCCCACGGCCCGGAGACCACCGTGAAGATCTTTTCCGGACTCGGCGCGCGGACGGGGATGCCGAGGACCACCCGCCTCTCCGGCCGGGGAATGCGGCGATCGTCCGCGAGGACACCACCGGCATTTCGCCTCGCTCTCTTGTTCTCAGCCCATCTCAGCTCCATACTCATAAATATGAGTATTAATCACCATGACTGTGGTGGCTAGCCGATGGCCTTGCGACACGCGGTGCTGGCCGCGCTGCTGGACGGCGAGTACAGCGGTTACCAACTGACCAAGATCTTCGATGTGGGGGTCTCCAACTTCTGGTACGCCGCCCCCCAGCAGCTCTACGCCGAGCTGGCCAAGCTGGAGTCCGACGCTCTGGTGACGGGCCGCGAGGTCGTGCAACGAGGACGTCCCAACAAGCGGGTGTTCACCGTGACCGAGGCCGGGATGAGCGAGCTCGCCGCCTTCGCCGCGAGCCCGGTCAAGCCCCTGCTCATCCGCGACGACCTGGCCGTGAAGGTCCACTCGTCCGACCTGCTCGACCCCGAGATTCTGATCGCCCAGCTCCACGAGCGCGCGGAGGCGGCGGCGGCCAAGCTCGCGCTGTTCGGCAAGATGCTGGTGCGCCTGCGCGGCGACATGGACGAGGAGTCGTTCCTGCGCGGGGGGGAGCGTGTCGGCCCGTACCTCACCTGCCTGGGAGGGCTCCGGCTGGAGCGGGAGATGCGCGACTGGTGCCTGCAGACCGCCAGGACGCTGGGTGAACGCGCCGTACACAACGAGGGAAAGCCGACGTGAAGACCTACCACCGCTACGTCGCGCTCGGCGACAGCCAGACCGAGGGCCTCGGCGACGGCGACGACGTGAGCGGGTACCGCGGCTGGGCCGACCGGCTCGCCGAGCACCTGGCCGCCGCCAACCCGGACCTGCTCTACGCCAACCTCGCCGTACGCGGCCGCCAGGCCGCCCGGATCCGCGACGAGCAACTGCCGGTCGCCCTGGAACTGCGCCCCGACCTGGCCACGGTCGTGGCCGGCATGAACGACGTCATCCGGCCCGGATACCGGGCCGCCGAGGTCGCCGGCGCCCTGGAGGACATGTTCGCGGGCCTGACCGCCATCGGGGCGCACGTGGTCACCGCGACCTTCCCCGACATCACCAGGGTCGCGCCGCTCACCCGCCCGCTCCTGCCCAGGGTGGTCGACCTCAACGAGCGCATCCGCGAGGCCGCCGCCCGCCACGGCGTCACCGTGGTCGACATGTACCCGCTCGCGTTCGTCACGGATGCCCGGATGTGGCACGAGGACCGCCTGCACATCAGTTCCGTGGGGCACGCCAGGCTCGCCGCCGCCATGGCGCAGGCTCTGAGCCTTCCGGGTAGCGATTCCACCTGGATGTCTCCGCTCCCCACGCTGCCCGTCCCCGCCGCCTGGCGGACCGCGGCGACGGAGCTGCGCTGGCTGGTCACCTTCGCCAGGCCGTGGATCGGCCGTCGTCTACGTGGCCGATCCTCGGGTGACGGCCGCACGGCCAAGCGTCCCCTTCTCACTCCACCGGCGATGAACGATCAGCCGATGCCCGGCAAATCAGGCATCGGCTGATCGACGAGCTCGCCCCGCGGGTTCGGCGGGAGGTGCCCGTACGCGACCGGGCCGCGATCTCACGGACGAGATCGCGGCCCGGCGGACGGTCAGGCCCCGCGCGGGGCCCGGCCGGATGGATCAGGCGTGGCTGTAGATGTTCTCCCAGCCACTCTGGTAACCGTTGAAGTGGCCGTGGTTGCCCCGCCCCACCTTGACGTAGATGTGCTCGGCGTCCTTACCGGAGAAGGAGTAGAAGCCGGGCCGCTTGGAGCAGTTCTTGAAGCTCTTGAAAGTGGTCGAGCCGTCGAAGCCCACGACCTTGAAGGTCTCCCACGCGCAGAAGTGCCTGGGCTTGCCCCACCACTTGTGGTTGGTGAGCTTACTGTCGACGGTGTAGTGGTATGTGTCCTCCCACTTCCACGCGCGCTTCTTGAACCACTGCTTCACCCACTTGCACTTCTTCTCACCCTTGTACCAGGTGCACTTCTTGACGATCTTGTGATACTTCTTCCAGTACCACTTCTTCTCCGACTTCTTCTCCACGGTGACCTTGCCTTCGGCCTCCGCCTTCTTGTCACCGGAGTAGTACGGTCCCCAGCTGTCGGCGTAGAAGGGGTCCGCGGAGGTGGTCGTGGCGACGGTCTGGACGGGGGTCACGGTCTCGGCGTTGGCCATCGCCGGAGTAGCCGTGGCGAGCAGGGCGGCGACACCGGCGCCCAGGAGGATTCGGCTGGCGAATCGCATTTCGAGGGTTCCTCTCGGGAGTGAGGATTTTGACACCCACGTTGTACGATGCGCCGATTGCCCGTAACTTTCACTTCACTTAAAAGGCGAGGCCACATCAATGATCAAATAAAATTACTTGCCGGACAAATCATAAAACAGGGGTAAATGATCAGTGTGACAATCCGGTCAGTTACGTGCGAGACGGCGGGCGACGGTGTCCCCCAGGGTCTGCACGAGTTGCACCACGACGACCAGCACGACAACGGTGACGATCATGAGCGTGGTCTCGAAGCGCTGGTAGCCGTAGCGGATGGCCAGGTCCCCCAGTCCTCCCCCGCCGATCGCCCCGGCCATCGCCGAGTACGAGATCAGCGCGACCACGGTCACCGTGAGCCCCGCGACCAGGCCCGGCATCGCCTCCGGCAGCAGGACCTTGCCGACGATGGTCACCCGTCCCGCCCCCATGGCCTGGGCCGCCTGCACCCTGTCCCTGCCGACCTCGCGCAGCGCGGTCTCCACCAGCCGAGCGAAGAACGGCGCCGCGCCGAGGGTCAGCGGGACCACCGAGGCGATGGTGCCGATGGTCGTGCCGACGATGAGCCTGGTCAGCGGGAGGATCGCGATCATCAGCACGATGAAGGGCAGCGAGCGGCCGATGTTCACGATCAGCCCGAGCACCCGGTTGAGCGCGGGCGAGGGGAACAGCCCGCCCCGGTCGGTGGCGACCAGCGCCACCCCGAGCGGGAGGCCGAGGATCACCGTGAACAGGGTCGACCACAGGACCATCTGGACGGTCTGGCCGGTCGACTCCAGCAGCAGCGGGAGCATCTCTTCCCAGGTCATCGGGCCTCCTCGACGAGCAGGCCGCGTCCGGCCAGGTAGGTGAGCGCGGCGGCGCGCTCGTCACCGGTGACGAGCAGGCGCAGCCGTCCCGTCGAGAGGCCCGCCACCTCCTCCAGCGCCCCGCCGAGGATGTTGACGTCGACGTCGAACTTGCGGACCACCTGCGAGACCACCGGCTCACCGGCCTGCCCGGTGAAGGTGATCGTGACCTGGCCCGGCTCCGGCTCGGGGAGAGGGAACAACTCGGCGGCGAGCCTGGAGCCGGGCCTGGAGATCAGCTCGGGGATGGTCCCCGACTCCTCGACCACGCCGTCCCGCATGATCGCGACCGAGTCGCAGATCGACTTCACGACGTGCATCTCGTGGGTGATCAGCAGGATCGTCAGGCCGAGCTCGCGGTTGAGGCGCTTGAGCAGGGCGAGGATCGACTGTGTGGTGCCCGGGTCGAGCGCCGAGGTGGCCTCGTCCGACAGCAGGACCGGAGGGCTTCCCGCCAGCGCGCGGGCGATGCCGACCCGCTGCTTCTGCCCGCCCGACAGCTGCGCGGGGTGCGCCCCCGCCTTGTCGGCCAGCCCGACCAGCTCCAGCAGCTCGGCCGTACGCCTGGCACGCTCGGCCTTGGCCATCCCCATCACCTCCAGCGGGAAGGCGACGTTCCCGGCGACCGTGCGGGAGGAGAGCAGGGCGAAGTGCTGGTGGATCATCCCGATCCGCTGCCGGGCCCTGCGCAGCTCACCCTCCTTCAGGCCGGTCAGCTCCTGTCCGGCCACCGAGACGGTGCCGGAGGTCGGCCGCTCCAAGAGGTTCACGCAGCGCAGCAGGGTGCTCTTACCGGCGCCGCTCTGCCCGAGCACGCCGAAGATCTCGCCCTCGCGGACGTGGAGATCCACCCCGTCGACGGCGACCACCTCTCGGCCCCGATCCTGATAGACCTTCCGCAGGCCCGACACATCGATCACAACCGGTTCCCAACGCGCCCGCTATTTACCCTCATTCCCGACATGTTAGGTGAGATCAATCACTTGTCAGAAATATCGGCACATGGTGCCCTCGACCACGACCGTACCCGGTCACGCCGAGGTCCGGCCGGGGCCGGTCATGCCGATACGGGTCCCGAAGGATCGTCTCGGTGAACGGCCCCGTGTCCGACCACCGGCTGGAGCACCGGTCAAGACCGGTCAAGCAAGGACCAGGCGGTGTCCGGCCTTCGGGTGAACCGCGGGTCGCAACAGGTCGACCTGACCGTATCTGGTGTTGATCAACACTTTGTGCGGTTACCTGACCGGCTCCCTAGTCATGCCGGTACGGGTCCCGCAGGGGGGTGATCCGCTGGGCGAAGTCCTCCTTGATCACCCGCATCCTCTCCCCGGGCGCGTAGAAGCGGCCCTTGGTCTCCCCGTACGGCGTCAGCCAGCCCTTCGCCGCCAGATCGCGCAGGTCCCTGACCGCCTGCCCCTGGCTGAGCGACTCGTCCAGCTGGTATCTGCTCCGGCGCAGCCGCCGGTTGACGAACACCTCGTACAGCGCCGAGACCGTGCGGGGGTTGAGCCCGTCGGCGTCGATCCGCTCCTCCAGGAGCATCCACACCTCCCCCGCCTCCGAGAGTCTCCGCCGGACCTGCTGGGCCTGGAGGTGGTGGGCGCGCAGGCAGAAACGCACCCAGTTCAGCGTGTCTCCATGCGGACTCCAGCTCCGCTTCTGCATCCCCGCCAGGGCGTCGTAGTAGTCATAGGTGTTCCTGGACTGCCCCAGCCACTCCTCGATGGAGGAGAACTCCGGGGTCGTGATCCGGTCCCTGCCGAGCACGAGCGTCTGGAGCGCCCGCGACATGCGGCCGTTGCCGTCGCGCCAGGGGTGGATGCTCACCAGGTTGAAGTGGGCCATCGCCGCCCGCACGTAGCTCGGCGCCTCCAGGTCGCCCTCGTTGAGCCAGGTGACCAGCTCGGCCATCAGCTCCGGCACCCGCTCGGCGTCGGGCCCCTCGTAGACGACCTCTCCGGTGGCGGAGTCGCGGACGTAGATGCCACCGGACCGCACCGTGCCCGGGGTCTTGTCATGGTGATGACCGATCATCATGAAGTTGAGTGCGTGGAGCAGTCCGGCGTCGAACGCGAACACCGGGGCGCGGGAGAGCATCTGGATGTAGGTGAGTGCCTGCTGGTAGCCGGAGATCTCCCTGGCGACCGCACCGGAGGTCTCCAGCGGCTCCTCACCGGCCATGATCGACTCGATGTCCTCGACGCTGGCTCGATAGCCTTCGATCGAGTTGGATCCCTGGATGGCCCGCGCCTGGAGCTGGCGCCGGAGCTGGCCGTCCCAGCGGTGACTCTCCGCGAGACGGTATTTCAGGTCGCGGCGCATCTCCTCGATCTCGCCGAGCACCGCTTCGTCGACGGCCTCCAGGAAAGGCGTTCCGTACAGCATGGATCCCATGCCACCATGATCAAATCATTTGGTCAATCGACTTGATGATTCGTTCATTTATATTCGCTACGTCCGTTTCATCCGGGAATGACGCGGACGGCCCGCCCTCTCGTCGGAGAGAGCGGGCCGTCTCGGGGAGCGCCGGTCAGGCGGCGGCGTGCTCGGCCACCTTGGCCGGGGTGAGCGCGATCTCCAGGACCTCGCGCACGTCGCTCACCGTGTGCACGGTGAGCTCGTCGCGGACGGCCTGCGGGACGTCGTCCAGGTCGGGCTCGTTGCGCGCCGGGATCAGCACGGTCGTGATGCCCGCCCGGTGGGCGGCGAGCAGCTTCTGCTTCACCCCGCCGATCGGGAGCACCCGGCCGGTGAGGGAGACCTCGCCGGTCATCGCCACATCGGCGCGGACCTGACGGCCCGACAGCAGCGAGGCGAGGGCCGTGATCAGGGTGACGCCCGCGGACGGGCCGTCCTTGGGAACGGCTCCGGCCGGGAAGTGGACGTGCACCGAACGGTCCTTGAGGGAACCGACGGGCAGCTCCAGCTCCGCGCCCCGCGAGCGCAGGTAGGAGAGCGCGATCCGAGCCGACTCCTTCATGACGTCGCCGAGCTGACCGGTGAGGGTCAGACCGGTGTCGCCGGTCTCGGGGTCGGCCAGGGACGCCTCCACGTAGAGGACGTCGCCTCCCGCTCCGGTGACCGCGAGGCCGGTGGCCACGCCGGGCACCGCCGTACGCTGGCTGGACTCCGGAAGCGAGGACTCCGGCACGTTGCGCGGGCGGCCCAGGTAGGGGACCAGATCCTCCACCGCCACGGGCAGCTCGCTCTCGCCGAGCGCGACGTTCGCCGTCACCTTGCGCAGGATCCTGGCGATCGAGCGCTCCAGGGAGCGGACCCCGGCCTCCCTGGTGTACTCACCGGCGAGCTTGCGCAGCGCGTCCTCGCCGACGATGACGTCCTCCGCGGTGAGACCGGCCTTGTCGAGCTGGCGCGGAAGCAGGTGGTCGCGGGCGATGGCGACCTTCTCGTCCTCGGTGTAGCCGTCGAGCGTCACGATCTCCATGCGGTCCAGCAGCGGGCCGGGGATCGCCTCCAGCACGTTCGCGGTCGCCAGGAAGAGCACGTCGCTGAGGTCGAGCTCCACCTCCAGGTAGTGGTCGCGGAAGGTGTGGTTCTGCGCCGGGTCGAGCACTTCGAGGAGCGCGGCGGTGGGGTCGCCCCGGTAGTCGGAGCCGACCTTGTCGACCTCGTCGAGCAGCACGACCGGGTTCATCGAACCGGCCTCGCGGACGGCCCGGACGATCCGGCCGGACTGTGCCCCCACGTAGGTGCGCCGGTGACCGCGGATCTCGGCCTCGTCGCGCACGCCGCCGAGGGCGACCCGGACGAACTTCCTGCCCATCGCGCGGGCCACGGACTCGCCGAGGGAGGTCTTGCCGACCCCGGGAGGGCCGGCCAGCGCGAGCACGGCGCCGCTGCGGCGTCCGCCGACCACGCCGAGGCCCTTCTCCGCCCTGCGTCCGCGGACGGCCAGGTATTCGATGATGCGGTCCTTGACGTCGTCGAGGCCGGTGTGGTCGGCGTCGAGGACGGCGCGGGCCGCGGCGATGTCGTAGG
Organism: Streptosporangium sp. NPDC049046; assembly: GCF_040649155.1. Lineage (NCBI taxonomy): Bacteria > Bacillati > Actinomycetota > Actinomycetes > Streptosporangiales > Streptosporangiaceae > Streptosporangium > Streptosporangium sp. NPDC049046. The sequence continues at coordinate 171,568 of NZ_JBEZEZ010000004.1, forward strand.
AGTCCTCGGTCCGCTCGTTCCACGGGATGTCGAGGACGGTGTCGAGCCAGGTGCGGATCCAGCCGGTCTCCGGAGACTGGTCGGAGGTCCGCTCCAGCTTGTCGACCTCCTTGAGCGCGGCCTCGCGCACCTTCTCGGGCAGGTCGGCGGCCTCGACGCGGGAGCGGTAGTCCTCCTCCTCGGAGGCGGAGGTGTCACCGTTCAGCTCGGCGAGCTCCTTGCGGACCGCGGCGAGCTGCTGGCGGAGCAGGAACTCGCGCTGCTGCTTCTCCATGCCCTCCTGGACGTCCTTGCGGATCGTCTCGGCCACGTCGAGCTCGGCCAGGTGCTCGCGCGACCACTCGACCAGCTTCTCCAAGCGGTCGGCGGGGTCGGCGGTCTGGAGGATCTCGGCCTTGCGCGGGACGCTCAGCCAGGGGGCGTACCCCGAGTTGTCGGCGAGGATCGAGGGGTCGTCCATCTGGTTGACCGCGTCGACGACCTGCCAGGCGCCCCGCTTCTGCAGGATCGTGGTGGCCAGCGCCTTGTACTCCTTGGCGAGCTCGTGCGCGCGCTCGCCCGCCGCGACGGCGGGGATGCGGGTGGCCTGCACCCACAGGGCCGCGCCGGGGCCGGTCGTGCCGGTGCCCACGCGCACCCGGTCGACACCGCGCACCACGGCCGCCGGCTCGCCTCCGGGGAGCCTGCCCACCTGCTCGACGATCGCCCGCACGCCCACCGAGCCGTATCTGCCGTCGATCCGGGGAACGAGAAGGACCTCCGGCTTGTTGTCAGCGAGAGCCTGCGCCGCGTCGATCGCGGCCCGGACCTCGGTCTCCGACAGGTCAAGCGGGACCACCATGCCCGGCAGCACGACCTCGTCGTCGAGCGGCAGGACCGGGAGGATCAAGCTCTCACTCATGTGAACTCCAAGGGTTGAGTTATACACACTCAATTAATGGGAGTCCGATAATGTTCCCGGCGTTGAGCCTGTTCGCTGTGAGCGATCGTAATTGTGTAATCACGGCTGCTCGGACAACCCGACCGCTTCAGGAGTACGTGTACGCCGGACCACGTCGGCGAAGGGGTGAGGAAGATCGCGCCTCAGGGGCGGAGGACGGCCGATACGCCGCCGGGCGCCCCTCGCGAGGGGCGCCCGGCGGCGAGACGTCCGGCGCTGAGGCGCGGAGCCGTCTCACCGTCATCGAGCACGAGGCCGACGCGGGGCACGTCCGGTGCCCGCGCGCGGAGCCGTCAGGGGTGCGAGGGGTTCTGGGGCGAGACGACGGGGAAGACCGGAGGTTCGAAGCCGGCCCCGGTGAGCGGATCCCCGGTCGACTGGGTCAGCAGCAGGCGCGTGGTCTCCAGCAGATGATCGTGCATGGCCTGTGCGGCACCCTGGTTGTCACGGGCCTGAATGCGCTCCAGGATGCGCTCGTGAACTCGCCAGATGTCGGCGAGCGTCCTGGTCTGGGTCGTGGACAGACCTCGGGCGGACATCTGGGCGCGTGTCGTCGCGACGCTCTGGGTCACCCGCTCGTTGCCCGCTCCTTCCAGGATCAGCTGATGGAACTTCACATCCTCCTCCTGGAAGAGGCGCTCGTCCCCGATCTCGACCGCCTTGCCCATCTTCTCCAGTGCCTCCGAGACCGATGCGATCTGGTCGTCGTTCATCGTGGTCGCGGCGCGATAGACCGAGGGAACCTCGAGCAGGAAGCGGATCGAGTAGATCTCCTCGATGTCACGCGTCGTCATCTGGAGGATCCTGACACCGCGGCTGCGTTCGAAACTGACGACCCCATGGGTGGCGAGCTGGAGGAGAGCCTCCCGGACCGGCGTCCGGGACACTCCCAACTGGGCGGCGATCCCCACCACGGAGTGCAACGTGCCAGGTGCCAGCTCGCCCGTGAGGATGGCCCGGCGGATGACTTCGAACGTCTGAGTCGTCAGCGTTGTCTTATCCGTCGAAATCTGTTCCATCCGGCATGGCTCCTGGTGTTTTTGATCTACAGCGTCTGACGTGACGCTCAATGATGCCCCTGCTGATTCAGGGACGCATCCAGAGAGCGACATGCGGCGTGTGGCATGGCAGCCGTTTCAGAGAAATGATAGATCGGCTCCCTCGGTGGCCGGGAGCACCGTCTGCGCGTACAGTCGCCGCCAGCCGCGTGCCGGCAGCTCGGGCGGGACGAAGTCCGCACGGCGCCGCTCCAGTTCGTCCTCGTCCACGAGCAGGTCGAGTCGCCGGGCCGCGACGTCCAGTCTGATGAGATCACCGTCACGGACCAGCGCGATCGGTCCCCCTGCCGCGCCCTCCGGGGTGCAGTGCAGCACCACGGTGCCGTAGGAGGTGCCGCTCATCCGCGCGTCGGAGACCCTGACCATGTCCCGGATCCCGGCGCGGGCCAGCTTGGCGGGGATGGGCAGGGCACCGGCCTCCGGCATCCCCGCGGCGACGGGTCCCGCGTTGCGCAGCACCAGCACGTGATCCGGCGTGACGTCCAGATCCGGGTCGTCCAGGATCCGGGCCGCGTCCTCCGCCGAGTCGACGACCAGCGCGGGTCCGGTGTGGTCCATCAGGTGAGGGCTCGCGGCGGCGGTCTTGATGACCGCGCCGCCCGGGGCCAGCGTGCCGTGCAGCACCGCCAGACTCCCCGCCGCTCCCAGAGGGTCCTTCAGCGGGCGGATCGTGGTCTGCCAGTCCTGCCGGGCGGGGGTCCCCTCGATCAGCGATCCCAGGGTGTTCCCCGAGACCCCGACCGTCTCCGGTTCGAGCATGGGCTCCAGGACCTTCAGCAGCGCCGGCAGTCCTCCGGAACGGTGGAAGTCCTCCAGGTAACCCGATCCGGCGGGCTTGCAGTCGACCAGGAGCGGCACCTCGGCGCCGATCGCGTCGAAGTCCCTGAGGTCGAGCGGCACCCCGGCCCTTCGTGCCACGGCGGTCAGGTGGATCAGCGCGTTCGTCGATCCGCTCAACGCCGAGAGCACGCGGATGGCGTTGCGGAACGCCGCGGGGGTCATGATCTCCCTCGGCAGCGGGCCTCCCGACCGGCCGAGTTCGACGGCGCGGCGGCCGGTCTCGACACCGTGCCGGAGGCGGGCGCCGGTGGCGGCGGGGGGCGTCGCGCCTCCCGGCAGCATCATGCCGAGGGTCTCGGTGATGCAGGCCATGGTGGAGGCGGTTCCCATGACCGCGCATGTTCCCGCGGTCGACACCAGTTCGTCGCGGACACCGGTGATCTCCGCCTCGTCGAGTTCGCCGCCGCGGTGCCTGCCCCAGAAACGTCGGCAGTCGGTGCAGGCCCCGAGCCGCTCGCCCTGCCAGCTGCCCGTCATCATCGGCCCGACGACCTCGAGGAGCACCGGCTTGTCCGACGAGGCCGCGGCCATCAGCTGGGCCGGCACGGTCTTGTCGCATCCGCCGAGCAGGACCGCGGCGTCCATCGGAAGCGCGCGGATCATCTCCTCGGTGTCCATCGCGAGCAGGTTGCGGAACAACATCGTCGTCGGGGAGGTCAGGATCTCCCCGAGCGAGATGGTGGGGAACTCCATGGGAAGGCCGCCGGCCTCCAGGACCCCGCGCCTGACCGCCGCCAGCAGGGCGGGCATGTCGCGGTGGCAGGTGTTGTAGTCGGACTTCGTCACCGCGATCCCGACGATCGGCCGGTCCAGCGCCACGTCGTCGTACCCGCTGGAGGCCAGGAAGGCACGCCGGAGGTACTTGCTGAAACCGTCGTCACCGTATGACGTGCGAGCCCGGTCGATGACCGATTCGGTCGGGGGCGTCGTATTCATGGTGGGTGGACCTCCGGGGGTCAAACCGATCGGGGGGAAGGGAAAAGGGGGCGTCAGTGTCGGAGAGGCATGGCGAGCGGACGCGTGGGAGCACCGGTCGCGCCACGGAGCTTCAGGGAGGCGGCGACGAAGGCGAATTCGTGGAGCCCGTCCGCCGAGAGCCGCTCGCAGTCGACCACCTCCATGATGGGGACGCCCGCCTCTCCCATGAGATAGGTGTGGACGACCTGCCAGTTCTCCTCGTCCGCGGCCGGCATCTGCTCCAGGGCGAGGGTGTCGCCGCCGATGACCGAGGCGCCGAGCCGGGCGAGGAACCGGGCCCCCTCCAGGTTCAGGCCGGGACTGTTGTCGATGTAGGCGTCGATCTTCGGCCAGGCACGCATCCGGCCCGTGCGCACCAGCGCCACGTCACCGGGCCGGAACTCGACGTTCTGACGTCGCAGCGCCTGGCGGAGGTCCTCCTCGCCGATCCCGTGGTTGTCGGGAAGCATGTCGACGTCGTGCAGCGCGGCGACGTCGAAGAGCACGCCGCGGGCGATGATGGGAGGGATCTTGTCCGCACCACACCTGGTCCAGTGCCGGGAGCTGATGTGGTCCTGCGCGGAGAAGCCGTTCCAGATCCGGCCGTTGTACCCGAAGTGGTTCAACGTGTCGATGTGGGTTCCGCAGTGCGTGTACATCGAGATGGCGTCGCCGGAGTAGGAGACCAGTTCGTTCTGCTCGCGCCCCATTCCGGTGATGTCGTCCAGGACCGTACCGGCCGGGGTGTGCGTCATCCACTGCTGGAAGCCGGGGTCGCCCGCCTTCGTCCACGAGGGCATTCCGACGAAGTAGTCCACCGACAGGTCGATGGCACTGCCGCCGTCCGCCCGTCGCAGCACCTCGCGCGAGGCCTCGGGGGTGAGCAGGTTCAGCATGCCGATCTCGTCGTCGGGGCCGAATGGGCTACGGGTGACCTCTCGGAACGTGGCACAGTACGCCGCGATCTTGTCCCTGGTCGCCTCACTGATGAGCGCGGGCCCGCACATGGTGGTGTCCGCCTTCCTGTTCGCTTCGCTTACCGGCCCGGGGGCACCGGGCGGGTGATCTCGCCGTACATCTCGGGGCGGCGTCCGGAGAACACCGGGAGTTCGAACCGGCCGGGCTCGATGATCAGTCTCTTCGTCCGGGCGTTCCGCACGTCGATCTCCGCTCCGAACAACCCCTCCTCCTGCCCGGCGTCCACCAGCACCGCTCCTGAGGGCGCGATGATCTGGCTTCTGCCGATGAAGGGGGTGCCGGCCTCGGAGTCGGGGCGGTCGGCCACCGCGAGATAGGTGAGGTTCTCCAGCGCGCGCACCCGTGTCACGTGGTCGGCGAGGAAGTCCGACCCCGCGGGCCAGTTGGTGGGCATCGCGATGACGTCGGCGCCCTGGAGCGCGAGCTCGCGAGCGGACTCGGGGAACCTCAGGTCGAAGCAGATCATCACACCGACCCTGCCGAAGGGGGTGTCGACCACCCGGGGCTCGGTGCCGTCGCCCTGTTCGACGAAACGGTCCGCACCGAGGTAGGGCAGGTGTTGTTTACGGTAACGGCCGATGATCCCGGAGGGCCCGATCACCAGGGCCGAGTTGTGGACCACCCCGTCCGTCTCCTCCAGGAGACCGACCACCGCGTGGATGGAGTTCGCACGGCAGGCGTCCACCACGCGGCCGATCCTCGGATCCGCGACGTTGAGCGCGGCGGCGTAGGTGTCGGCACGGGAGTCGAACAGGTAGCCGGTGAGCACGCATTCGGGGAAGACCACCAGCCGGTGCCCGGCCGTGGCGCCTGCCCGCAGGATCTCAACGACTCGATCGACGTTCGCCGCCGCATCCGTTCGGTCGACGCTCATCTGAGCCACGCCGATCGGGATGCCGGACCCCGTATCCAAACCGGGCAATGTGCACCTCTGATGTCCATGAGGGAGTGAACACGGCTCAGAGTTGCATGCAGCATGCTGCACGTCAAGCGCAGCATTCACCATTGACATGCAAAGTGCTGCATGCAATGGTGGCCCGACCTGATTCGGACATTGCACCTGAGAGGTAACGGTCATGCCAGAAGTAGTTGTCCTCGCCGGTGCCGTGGGCGGGATCGGCGCCGCGACGGCCCGCGAATGCGCGGCGGCCGGCATGTCCGTCCTACTGACGGATCAACGGGCCGAGCTCGCGGAGCGGCTCGCCGCCGAACTCCGCTCGAACGGCGCGGACGCGGTGGCACACGGACTGGACGTCACCGACGAGGAGGCCGTCGCCGGGACCGTACGGATCGCTCTCGACCGGTGGGGCCGGATCGACGGTCTGGTGAACTGCGCCGCCACCATCGTGGCGAAACCACTGGTCGACACCACACTCGCCGACTGGGAGCGGGTCATCACGATCAACGCGACCGGCACCTTCCTGCTGAACAAGCACGTGGTGCGCGCGATGCTCGCCCAGGGGTCACCGGGCTCCATCGTCAACCTCTCCTCGATCTCGGGGACGGTCGGCCTGGCCAACCAGGCCGCGTACTGCGCCTCCAAGGGTGCGGTGTCGCAGCTGTCCCGCCAGATCGCCGTCGACTACGCCGCCGCCGGGATCCGGTGCAACGTGGTCAGCCCCGGGTCCGTGGTCACCGAGCAGCTGGAGACCTACCTCGGCTCCCAGCCCGATCCCGAATCGGCTCGGCGGCGCCTCATCGAAGGCCATCCGATCGCGCGTCTCGCGGAACCGCGGGAGGTGGCCAAGGTGATCCTTTTCCTGCTGAGCCCCGCCGCCGGCTTCATGACCGGGGCGGACGTGGCCGTAGACGGCGGCTACACCGCCGTCTGAGAGCACCGGCGTACCTCCCCCATCCCCGGCTCGCGCAGTTTCCAGAAAGGGAATCGGAAATGTCTCGGCATACGACCTTGCCGCCGACGAGGCGCACCGCTCCCGGTGGACCGATCGACCCGCGCCGCCTCCTGACAGGCCGGTTCTCCTCGATCTGGCTGATCACGCTGCTGCTCTTCGCCGCCAGCCCGCTGATCTCCCCCGGCAGCCTGTCCGGCTCCGCCGTCCTGTCGATGCTCCCGTTCGCCGCCGTGATGGCGATCGCCGCGCTCGGCCAGACCCTCGTCGTCTCCCAGGGCGGCATCGATCTGTCGGTGCCGGGGGTGATGGCGCTGGCCGCGGTCCTGGCGACCAAACTGCCGACGGTCACGAGTGTGCCGGTCTGGGCGGCGGTCGCGATGGGGATCGCGGTGGGCGCGGTGAGCGGTCTGGTCATCGGCATCGCCGTGGTACGGCTGTCCATCGCCGCGTTCGTCGCCTCCCTCGCGGTGAACTCCATCCTCATCGGCGTCGTCCTGCAGGTCTCCAAGGGGTTCCCCGCCTCCGCCGCACCCGGCCTGAGCGCCTTCGCCGTCGGATCCGTGTGGGGCGTCCCCAACCTGCTGCTGGTCGCCGTCGTGGTGGTCACCTTCGCGCACTGGGGGGTCCGGCACACGGTACTCGGCCGCCGCTTCGTCGCGGTCGGCGCCGGGCGGCCCGCGGCGCGGCTGCTCGGTCTGCCCACCGGCTCCTACGAGGCGGGTGCCTACGTGACGGCGGGTATCTGCTACTCGCTGGCCGGCGTCCTGCTCGCGGGTTACCTGCGGACTCCGGACATCCTGCTCGGGAACACCTACCTGCTCCCCACGATCGCGGCCGTCGTCCTGGGCGGAAGCCTGCTGTCCGGCGGCATCACCAGCCTGGCCGCCACCGCCGTCGCCGCCCTGTTCCTCACCCAGCTGGACCAGGTGGTCCTCGCCGCCGGCGCCTCCACCGCCACCCAGCTGCTCGTCCAGGCAGGCGTGCTCGCGCTGAGCGTGGTGTTCCGCGGAGTGCCCTGGGGCACCGTCCGCACGCGGCTGAGAACCCGTTCCCCCGCTACCCGATCCATGCCGTCATCACCGTGAACGGCGAGCTTCCTCCCTCCCCAAGAAGTGTCACCCCCGACAGGAGATCGCAATGCCTCCCACCAAACCTCGATTCCGGGCCCGCCACTCGGCCGCCGTTCTGGCACTCGCGCTCCTCGGCGCGGCGGGCTGCGCCGGCGGCCCGGGCGAGACGAAGGCCGCCGGCGGTGTCCAGGACGTCTACAGCGACGTGGCCCGGACCGGAGACGTCTCCCAGCTCCGCCCCATGACGGACTTCTGCGGCACCAAACCGGTGAAGGTCGCGCTCGCCGACGGTACCGGCGACAACGCCTTCAGGAAGACGGCCCGCGCCGAGTTCGAGGACGAGGCGAGCAAGTGTCCCAACATCACCGTGCTGCCGTACGCCGACGGTCAGAACAACCCGCAGAAGGCGATCAGTGACATCAAGGCCCTGGTCGCCCAGGGTGTCGAGGCCCTGGTCGTCTTCCCCGACGCGGGCGAGGCACTGCTGCCGACCCTGCGCGAGGCCTACAAGGCGGGCGTGCAGGTGGTGCCGTGGACGGCGAACCCGGGAGGCAAACCGGGTCAGGACTACACCACGTTCGTCGGCCACAACACGGTCAACGACGGCGTGACGTGGACGCGCTGGATGTGCGAGAACCTCGGGAGCAAGGGCGGGAACGTCGTCTTCCTCGGCGGTACCCCGGGCAACACCCAGAGCATCACCGAGATGGTCGGTATCGAGAAGGAACTCAAGGAGAACACCGCCTGCGCGAGCGTCAAGCTGCTGAACGAGCCCGGCAAGCCGATCGACACGAACTGGAACCCGGCCCAGCTGCAGAAGGTCGTGTCCGGACTGCTCACCAAATACCCGACGATCGACGGTGTGATCACCGACTCCGGTGACGCGTCGCTGGGTGGCATCCGCGCCTTCCTCCAGGCCGGTCGGCCCCTGCCGCTGTGGACCGCCAACGACCTCAACGGCTTCGCCTGCGCCTGGAAGGAGAACTCGGCCAAGCAACCGACCTTCCAGACCGTGACCGTGTCCTCGCGTACCTGGATCATCCGCCTCGCACTGCGCAAGGCCGTCGCCGCTCACCAGGGCATCAAGAACGACGAGCCCGAGATCATCAACATCCCGATCTTCGAGAACACCCTGGACGAGACGAAGCCCCCCAAGTGCGACCCCGACCTTCCCGCCAGCGCGATCCTGTCCTCCGAGCTCACGCCGGAGCAGCTCAAGCAGGCCTACAACTGATCACTCGTTGTGCTCCGCCGGGCGCGCGCCCGGCGGAGCGCATTGAGCCTGAGTGAGGAGTGATCCTTCGCATGGCCGATTCGAACGCTGGACTGGTTCTCCGCGGGGTGACCAAACGCTTCCCCGGCGTCGTCGCGCTCGACGGCGTCGAGTTCCAGGCCCGTCCGGGCGAGGTGCACGCCCTGGTCGGAGGGAACGGCGCCGGGAAGTCCACGCTCATGGCCGTGGCCTCCGGCGCACTGGCACCCGACGCCGGCACCGTCGAGATCGCGGGCTCGCCGATGCGGCAGCGGTCCCCGATCGCCGCCCGGGAGCAGGGCCTGGCCATCGCCTTCCAGCATCCGGCGCTTCTCCCCGACCTCACGGTCACCGAGAACCTCCTGCTGAGCGTGCCGAAGCGGCTGCGGCCGTCATTCGGCGACGCCCAGGACTGGGCTCGGAAACAGCTGCTCGTCATGGGGATGGACATCGACCCGGCCGCCGCGGCCGGGCGGTTGACCCTGGCCGAGAAGCAGGCGGTCGAGATCTGCGGTGCCTTCGCCTGCGAGCCCGGCGTCCTGATTCTCGACGAACCGACCGAGCCCTTCATGGCGGCCGAGATCGAGAGACTCTTCGAGCAGGTCAGGCTCGCCGCGGCCCGCGGCATGACGGTGATCTACATCAGTCATCGGCTGCCCGACGTGATGGCACTGTCCGACCGGCTCACGGTACTGCGCGACGGGCAGGTGCGCGGAACCTTCCTCTCCTCCGAGGTATCCGAGCAGGAGGTCATCACCCGCATCGCGGGACGCGAGATCGAGGCGCTGTTCCCACCGCGCCCCTCGTCCGTCGGCGACGTCGTGATGGAGGTCAGGGACCTGCGCTCGGACCGGCTCCGGGGGATCACCACCACGCTGGCCCGCAACGAGGTTCTCGGCCTCGCCGGCGTGGAGGGCAACGGACAGCGCGACTTCATCCGGTCACTCGGCGGCGCCGACCCGGTGACCGGCGGCGACGTCATCGTCTCCGGTCGTCCCGTCGATCTCGGCAGCCCACGTCGTGCCCGGCGTGCCGGCGTCGTGCTCATGCCCCAGGAACGGCACGTCGAGGGCGTCGCGACCGTACTGTCGGTCAAGGAGAACCTGGGCGTCGCCGCCACGGGTGAGACGGCGGTCGCCGGTGTGGTGCGAGGCTCGGCGGAAAATTCGATCGTGGCCGAGGAGATCAGCCGGCTCGGCATCAAGGTGGCCTCGCCCGACTCCGCCGTGGAGCACCTGTCGGGAGGAAACCAGCAGAAAGTCGTGCTCGGCCGGGCCCTGCTCTCCGCGCCCAAGGTGCTGCTCTGCGACGAGCCCACCCAGGGCATCGACGTCGGTGTCCGCTCCGACATCTACCACCGGCTCCGCTCCACCGCCGAGTCGGGAACACCCGTCGTGGTGCTCAGCTCGGACAACGTCGAACTGGCCGGGTTGTGCGACCGGGTACTGGTCTTCTCCCAGGGACGGGTCGTCCGCGAACTGACCGGCGACGAGATCTCCGACCACTCCCTCACCGAGGCGTCCCTGACGGCCGCGACCTCGGCGCGGACGGCGGAGTCCTCGGTACGGACACGAGGCACGGGCCTGTTCGGCGGAGTGCGGCGCCTGCTCTCCAGCGAGCAGGCACCCAGCGCGTTCCTCGCGATCGCGATCGTGCTGCTCGCCGTGGTGAGCGCGACCCGTAGCGACCGCTTCCTGTCCGAGTTCAACATCGCGAGCATGCTGGGACTGCTGGCACCGGTACTCTTCCTCGCCGCCGGCCAGCTCGTCGTCATCCTCACCGGGGGGATCGACCTCTCCGTCGGCCCCCTGAGCGGGGCCCTCGTGGTCATCGCGTCGTTCTACGTCCTCGACGGGTACGGGGCCGGCTGGTGGATCCTGGGCTTCCTGCTGATGATCCTCATGGCGACCGGTGTGGGTCTGGCCAACGGAGCGATGGTCAGATTCGCCAGGGTGACACCGGTGGTCGCCACTTTGGTCACCTACACCGCGCTCCAGGGATTCTCCCTGTTCATGCGGGACTCGCCCGGAGGCTCCATCGCCACCTCCGTCACCGAGGCGCTCAGCGCGCGCATCGGCCCGATTCCCTGGGCTGTGATCGTCGGTGCCGTTCTCCTCGTCCTGCTGGAAGTGATGTCCAGGCGCTCCATGACGGGGCTCAGGTTGCGGGGGGCCGGCTCGTCGGAACACGCGGCACGGAACCGGGGCATCCCGGTGGAACGCGTTCACCTGGTCGTCTATCTGGCCAGCGCGCTCTTCACCGTGTGCGGTGCCCTGCTGCTGATGGCGCAGATCGGCGTGGGCGACCCGACGGCGGGCATCAGTTACACGATGGCCGCCATCACCGCGGTCGTCCTCGGTGGGGCCTCGATCTTCGGGGGCAGGGGAAGCTTCGTCGGCGTCCTGTTCGGAGTCGTGCTCCTGCAGCTCATCCAGAACACCACGGTGTTCCTCGGTCTGTCGCAGTCGTGGCAGTACTGGATGCTGGGTCTCATGGCACTGGGCGCGACGGCGATCTACTCACAGGTCCGCACCGCGCGAGCGTGACAGGCGGACGGTCACGCGCCTCCCGGCGGGCAGCCCGGATCACGGGTGCCCGACATCGCGACCGGCTGCCACCGGGACCACCGGGGCCCTCTTCGGCTTCCGGTCACGCTGTCGGGCACACCTTGACCGTTCAGAACGGACGTGTCATCAGACCGTTCTCTCCCTCACCCCCGGCTACACACGATCCCGTTGATCTGGAAGGCCGCCGGGGTGGGGTTGGCTCCGCCATGGGTTCCCTGGAAGCCGATGAGCCGGGACTGCCCGGGAGACAGGTCCTTGTTCCAGGCCAGGCTCTTGGCCGTCACCGCGGTCCCGGTCTGCGACCAGGTGGCCTCCCAGCCTGAGGTCACCCGCTGACCTGAGTCGGCGAAGGTGAACGTGAGCCGCCAGTCGGTGAGGGGGGTGGAGCCGGTGTTGGAGATCTTGATGTGCGTGCTCATTCCGGTGCTCCACGGCCAGGAGGTGTACTCCACCTCGCAACTGCCGGTGGGTACCGGCGGGAGGTCGTTGTAGATCTTGACGGCCACCGTTCCGGACGGAGGGCTCACCTCGTTCAGGGGGTCGACGGCCACGACGTACAGGTGGTACGTCACCGACTCGACGCCGCGCGGGGGAAACGGAAGGTAGACCGTCCCCTCGGTCGCCGCGGACTGGAAGGTGGCCACCCTGACGGCCGTGCCGTTCCTGTCCTCGTACACGTAGTAGCAGGCGATGCCCTGCGGGTCGCTGGAGGCGGCCCAGCTCAGGCGTGCCGAGTTGAGCACGACGCTCAGGACCGTCGGCGTTCCCGGCGCGGTCGGCGGGCTGCTGGAGGGCGCCGGGGTCACCGGGCCCGTATGGCACGGAGGGGCACCGGACGGAGCGGGCGACGGCGCCGGTGCCGGTGCGGCCGTGGCGCTCCCTGCCGCCATGAGGACGAGAGCCGCGGCCGTCAATCCTCCGGTGACCCAACCGGCCAACCATGTCCTTACTCGCATCGACCTACCTCCCCGTACCGATCAGTCTTTTCCACGAAAATCACCCTCAGGATGGGAATGGTCAACGCCGCGCGACCACCACGCCCGGCTGTCCCTGATGAACGAGGTCGGCCGATGAAACGTTCAGCGAAGACGGGTACCGACGGAGAGCCGGAGAAGGTCCTCGGCCCACGGTGAGGACACGGGAGGTACCAAGGCAAGGCCACCGCTCCGGGTGGACCGCTCTTCCGAAAGACCCCGGGTGGTTCCTGCGGGTGATGCCGGGGTCTCGCCCCACGGTGGCCGAGTGGCTCCTGCGGGTGATGCCGAGGTCTCACCCCACGGTGGGACGCGGAGTGGGCCCCACCCTGCCTAGGCTGTTCCGGTGATCTCCAGCTCCGCCCGGCGGTTCCTCTCGCGACGTACGTGGCGGGTGCGGGAGATCGCCGTACCGCTGGTCCGCCCGCTCACCGAGGCGCTGGTGACCGGGGTGTCCGACCCGGCCCGTCCTCGGTCGCGCCGCCTCGCTCCCCGGATGCCGGGAGTGCTGGGACTGCTGCCCTTCCGCAGGGTGGACCTGGTCCTGCTGGGTGACCTGCTGCTCGCCTTCCTGTTGTTCAATCTGGCCCTGTCCGACCTCCAGGACCGGGTGGTCGCGACGCGCTCTCCCCTCGATCCCCAGGGGATCGTGTTCGCGGCCCTCGCCTTCTCCCTGCCGCTCGCGCTGCGCGACCGGTGGCCGCTGGCGGCCTGGCGGTCGGCCTTCCTTCTCATCCCGTTGGGAACGGTCGTCTCGCGGCAACTCCTCATCGGCATCCCCTACACCACGTCCACCACGTTCATGTACACGCTCGTGGTCTACGCGGTCGCGGTCCGCTGCGAGCGGCACATCACCATCGGTGTGTGGATCGCCTCGGTCCTGGGCTCCTGGATGATCCATCCCGACTCGGTGACCGTCATCACCGGCATGGTCACGGTGACCGTCCTGTTCGGCCACAACGTGCGCGCCCGGCGGCTGGCCGCCGGACTGCTGGCCAGGGAGGAACGACGCAGCGAGCGCGCCCTCGCGGCCCAGGCCGCCCTTGAGGAACGGGCCAGGATCGCCAGGGAGCTCCACGACGTCGTCGCCCACCACATGTCGGTGATCGCCATCCAGGCCGAGGCCGTCCCGATGCAGGCTGCCGGGGACGCGCGGCGCCTGGAGGACGGGCTGAGGGAGATCCGGGCGCTGTCCCTCTCGGCGATGACCGAGATGCGCCGCGTGCTCGGCGTCCTGCGGGAGGGGGACGAGCACGCCGACACCGCGCCGCAGCCGGGCCTCGGCCGCCTGGAGGAACTCGTCGACACCGCGCGCTCCGCCGGGCTCGACGTGACGCTCAAACTGGCCGGCAACCTGATCGAGCTGCCCACGGCGGTGAGTCTGTCCGCCTACCGGATCGCCCAGGAGTCTCTCAGCAACGCCATGCGGCACGCCCCCGGCTCCAACGTCTCGCTGCGCATCGCCCGGTACCGCTCCGAACTGCACGTCAACGTGACGAACAACACCGGGCACCGCTTCCCCCAGAAGCGAGAGGCCAAGGGACATATGGGACACGGCCTGATCGGGATGCGGGAGCGGGTGTCCATGCTCGGCGGGAGGCTCTGGGCCGGTCCGACCGGGACCGGCTTCGCGGTCACCGCCATACTGCCGATCACCGAGGACGCATGACCCCCTCCCCCGAAAACTCCCCGCTCAAGGAGATGCGATGACGATCCGGGTGCTCATCGCCGACGACCAGGGCATGGTACGGACCGGTTTCACCGTGTTCCTGAGCTCACAACCCGACATCGAGGTCGTCGGCGAGGCCGCCAACGGCGCCGAGGCCGTGGCACGGGTGGCCGAGTTGCGGCCCGACGTGGTGCTGATGGACGTGCGCATGCCGGTGATGGACGGCCTCACCGCCACCCGCCACATCCTCACCCCCGGCACCTCTTCTCCTCCCGCCCCTTCCTTACGGGCGAGCTCCGGACCCGCCGCACCCACGCACTCCTCCGTACGACCGGACTCCCCCGCCTCCCCCGGCCCGCCCGACGATCCCGGCGCGCGTCCTTCCCTGCCGAAGGTGCTGATCCTGACCACGTTCGACCTCGACGACTACGTGTACGAGGCGCTGCGCGCGGGGGCGAGTGGCTTCCTGCTCAAGGACGCCTCCGCGCAACAACTCGCCGAGGCGGTCCGGGTGGTGGCGGCCGGGGAGGCGCTGCTGGCGCCCTCGGTGACCCGGCGGCTGATCGCGGAGTTCGCCCGCGTCGGCCCGAGCCGCCCGCGCGGGCGGCTGGACGACATCACCGAGCGGGAGACCGAAGTGCTCGCGCTCATCGCGCGCGGCAGGTCCAACCAGGAGATCGCCGAGGAGCTCATGCTCTCGGAACAGACGGTCAAGACCCATGTGGGCCGGATCCTCGCGAAGCTGAACCTGCGCGACCGCGCCCAGGCGATCGTCCACGCCTACGAGACGGGCCTGGTCCGCCCCGGCGAGTGACCCCGGGATCGGTCCCTTCGTGCCCAAGGGGGACGGGGAAGGTGACCGCCTCGGGGTGACGCGGGTTAGGGGGTGTGATTCCTAGCGTTCTGTCTGGTTCTTCAGACCGGACAGGAGGCTCGCATGTTCCGCCGTACGCTCGCCGTGGTCGCCGCCGCGGCGTTCGCCTACGTGACGGTTCCGCCGCCGGCGGGCGACCGGGTGGTGCGGGTCTACGGCGACCTCGGCACGGCCGAGCACGTCGCGGTCATCGTTCCCGGCACCGACACCACGGCCGCCACCTTCGACGGCGGCCGGGCGAGGCCGTACAGCACACCGGGGGGCGGGGCACGGGCGTTGCTGGCCGAGGCGCGGGCGTTGGATCCGGGGGCGCGGCTCGCGGTGGTCGCCTGGCTCGGTTACGACAGCCCGGCGATGCTCAGCCTGCGCGCGGTGACCGGCGAGGCTGCGGAGCGGGGCGCGGTGGAGTTGCGGCGGTACGTCACCGGAGCGCTCGGGGGGAAACGGGTCAGCCTGCTGTGTCACAGCTACGGATCGGTGGTGTGCGCCGGGGCCGTGCCCGGTTCCGGGGTCGCGGACACGGTCGTGTTCGGCAGCCCTGGGCTGGGCGTCTCGTCGGCCGCCGAACTGGGCGGCACCCGGTTGTGGGCGGGCAGCGGCACCCGCGACTGGATACGTGAGGCGCCCAAGCTCAGGATCGGGCCGCTCGGATTCGGCCCCGACCCCGCCGGCCCGGCCTTCGGCGCCCGCCTGTTCGGTACCGGTTCCGCAGATCACAGCGAGTATCTCCGGCCGGGTGGCGAGTCTCTGCGCAACCTGGCCCTGATCGCGCTCGGCCGGGCCGGCGAGGTGTCCCGTGGCTAGCCTCGCGGCCCGGATCGGGGCGACCACCCCCGAGGGCAGGGATCGTGGGGTGGACGCGCTGCGGGCGCTCGCGATCGTGGGCGTGGTGCTGGGGCACTGGCTGGTGACGGCGTGGGATCGGGGCGCGGCGGGGGCCGTTCACCTGTCCAGCCCGCTCGCCCACCTGCCGGAGTTCACACCGATGTCCTGGGTGTTGCAGACGCTGGCGGTGTTCTTCCTAGTCGGCGGCTACGCGGCGGCCCGCGGCCTCCGCTCGGCGGCCCGCGTCCCGGGGAGCCGCCCCCGAAAGGCGCATGGACCGGTGCCCCCCGAACCGGAGATCCGCAGACCGGAGAACCACGAGATGGAGACCCGCGGACCGGACTCCCCGTCGCACGCTGCGGGTCCCGTGGCGGCGCGCGGTCCACGTCGGGGGACGGCGAGCGGTGCGTACCCGTCGGGGATCTGGGTGCGGGCCCGGATGGGAAGACTGCTGGGGCCGGTGGTGCCGCTGGCCCTGGTCTGGGCGGGGATCGCGGTGGGGATGGCGCTGCGCGGGTCCTCGGCGGGAACGATCAGGGTGATGGTGCTCCCGGCGATCGGGCCGCTGTGGTTCCTCGCCGTCTTCGCCGTGCTGACCGCGGCCACCCCGCTTCTCCTGCGCGCGCATCCGGTCGTCATCGCCGCCGTGGCGTTCGCGGTCGTGCTCGGGGTGGACCTGGCCAGGTTCCGGTTCGGCGCCCCGGCCTGGACGGGATGGGCGAACCTGACGGCCGGGTGGCTGGTGCCGTACGCGCTGGGGATCGCCTGGGCGGGCGGGCTGCTCGCCTCGCGGCGGGTGGCCGCGGCGCTGCTGATCGGCGGCGTGGCCGGGGCCGCGCTGCTGGTCGGCGCGTTCGGGTATCCGGCGAGCATGGTGGGCGTGACCGGGGACGCGGCCTCCAACCTCAGCCCGCCCAGCCTGGCCGTGGTCTGCTTCGGACTCGCCCAGGTGGGGGTGGCGCTGCTCGTACGCGCGCCGCTGGCCCGGTTGATGCGGCGTCCCCGGTTGTGGGCGGTGGTCGCGTTGGCGAACCTGTCGGCGATGACGCTTTTCCTGTGGCATCAGAGCGCGGTGAGCGCGATCGCCGTCGCCGCCCTGCGTTTCGGCGACGTACCCGGCCTGCTGGCCACGCCCGACGAGCCTGTCTGGTTGCTGCATCGGCTGGCCTGGATACCGGTGTTCGCGGCCGTTCTCGCGCTCGCCTGCCTTCCCGGATCAACTCGGGGGCGATTTAATGACAGGGTGTCGTCATCGGCTTGACGATGTGGCGCGATTTTTGTGACACTGTGTCATGAAAGTGTCCCTCGTCGCGGAGTGATCATGAGCGATTCGCCCTTCTCCGAAGTTCTCAGGAACGCCACCTGGGGTGACCACGAATCCGCCGAGGACGAGAGCTACCTCAAGGCCCTGATGGCGGGCCGCCTCAGCCCCGAGGCGTACGGTGAGATGGTCGCCCAGCACTACTTCGCCTACGTCGCCCTGGACGGCGCCTCGCGTTCGCTCGCCGAGGACCCCGTCGCGGCACCGTTCGTCCTCCCCGAGCTCTACCGGGAGGAGGCCCTGGTCCGCGACCTGGAGACGATCTACGGATCCGGCTGGCGCTCCAGGATCGAGCCCTCCAAGCCGACCCTCACCCTGGTCGCCCGGATCAACCAGGTCGCCACCTGGCCCGCCGGCTACATCGCCCACCACTACACCCGCTACATGGGCGACCTGTCCGGCGGACAGTTCATCCGGATGGAGCTGCAGAAGATCTACGGCTACCAGCCGGGGGGCGGCGTCGACTTCTACCTGTTCGACGAGATCGGCAGCCTGCCCCGGTTCAAGAACGAGTATCGGGCCCGGCTGGACGCGCTGCCTCTGGACGAGGCGGAGAAGCAGCGTCTGATCCGCGAGACCAAGCTCGCCTACCTGCTCAACACCGAGGTCCTGAGCGAGCTCGGCCGGGTGGCCAGGGCAGAGGTCGCCGCCTGAACCCGGTCCCTCCACGACATGGGTGAACGCTCCGGCACAGGTGTATCCGTGCCGGAGCGTTTCGCGGGTCGATGACCAGCTGATACCTGCTCTTGCCTGGAGTACGGATGTCCTCGCGCCGGAGCGTTCACCCGTCCGGCGTCAATCCTCCGGTCCCGGAGAAAGCCCCGAGGGGCCTACGGTACTCAGAAGGCGTACGGCCCGAAACGTCCCCAGGCCACGAAGCCGGCCAGCAGGAGAAGGATCACGTTCATCACAAGCGCCGAATACTCCTTGCGCCTGACGTGCACGACGATGGCGCCGATCATCGTGATCACCAGGCCGGCGGCGGCGAGCGGGGTCAGCACGGGCAGGATGCCGGAGACGGCGGGCAGGACCAGCCCGATCCCGGCCAGCACCTCAAGAACGCCGATGCCCTTGATCTGAGCGGCGGAGAAATCCTCCACCCATCCCCCCAGTTTGGGGATGAGTTCCTCGCGCGGCTGGGTGGCCTTGGTGAGACCCGCGATGAGGAACATCCCGGCGAGCAGGATCTGCACGGCCCAGAGGGCAATATTCATGAGGAACTCCGAAAACAGGTAAAGGCACGGCTTCGTTCGCCGCCACCGTAGCGCGGGCGCTGAAGGCGCCCGACCGGGGATCGGCCCAACCCTCGACGCCCGCCGCGCCTACCACGCCGGCCCCACGTTCCCGCCCACTCCCGCCCTGCTCCACGGGGTTCCGATTCCGCCCCTGCCAGAAGGCGGGGTCTCCTCGGAGATATTCGATGACCCGTGTCTCGCCATGGACCCGGGCAACGCCCGACCCCGAAACGACCTGACAGCCCGGGACGGCATTGTGCGACCATGGGGCCATGCCCCGGATTTCGGCCGCGACCATCGGCGAGCACCGCGCCCAGACTCAGGATCGCATCCTGCGGGCCGTCTCGCGTCTCTCGCGTGACCAGGGCATCGACGCCATCTCCATGACCGACGTGGCGAGCGAGGCCGAGATCACCCGCACCGTGCTGTACAACTACTTCCCGGACAAGGCCGCGCTGCTGCTCGCCTTCACCGAGCGGGTGACGCACTACTTCATCGACAGCTACGAGCGGGAACTGCCCGACCGGGCCTCACCCGCCGAGCGCCTGCGGGTCTTCGTCAGGCTCCAGCTCGACGGGTTGCTCGCCCACCCGCACCCCGGCCCCGCCGACCTGTCCGCGGCGCTCGGCCCCGACGCCTACCAGCGCCTGGCCGACCACGTCGAGCCGATGCAGCGCATCCTGACGGGCATCATCGAGAGCGGCGTGTCATCGGGGGACTTCCAGGCCCCCGACGTGGCCGCCGCCGCCCGGATCATCCTCGCCGTCATCGGCGCCGAGCGGGTCCCGCTGCTCAGCGGTGAGGTGACGCCCGAGGAGGCCGAGAGGATCGTCTCGGGTTTCGTGCTCCGCGGCCTCGGTTGCCCGAGCGCCTCCGCCCCCGCCCCCGCCCCCGCCCCCGCCCCCGCCCCCGCCCCCGAGGACGGTATCTGAGTCGCGGAGTCCCCGGGCTCCCCGGGCTCCCCGGGCTCCCCGGGCTCCCCGGGCTCCCCGGGCTCCCCGGGCTCCCCGGGCTCCCCGGGCTCCCCGGGCTCCCCGGAACGGTATCCGAGCTTCCCGGAGTCGGCCGGACCCTCCGCTCAGCCCGGTGGCAGAAGTGCGGGGATGCGTTCAAGGACTCCCCCGGCGAAGACGTCGTACAGGCCGGTCGTCTCCAGGTGCACGTAGCCGATGTGGCAGTCGCACACCGCCACCGGGCACACCGCGGCCCTCGGGGCGAACGTGCCGTCGTAGAGGTTGCCGAGCACGGCCGGGACGAAGTGGCAGCGCCGCACGGTGCCGTCGCCGTCGACGGAGACCACGCTGTCTCCGGTACGGCAGGGCAGGCCCGCGCTCCGGTGCGGGGTCCTGCTGTACTGGAACAGCGGGTCGATCTCCGTCCAGGCGTCCGCCTCGTCGTCGGTGTAGACGGTGCCCTCCGCGGCGTTCACCCAGAGGTACACCTCCGGCGGCAGGTCGGCCCGGAGGCGGCGAGCCTGGCCGAGGTGCTCGGGCAGGCCGACGACGCCGACGCTGAAGCGGACCCCCCGCTCGAGGAGGTCACGGCAGCGGCCGAGGAAACGCTGGTAGGTGACCTGTCCGGGGTGGTAGGTGACCCAGAGGGCGAGCGTGTCCAGGTCGGCCTCGGCCAGCCAGCCGGACCGGCAGCTGAAGTTGGTCTGGATGGCGACCCGCCGCACGTGGGGAAGGTGGCTCAGC
The DNA here is from genome assembly GCF_040649155.1 of Streptosporangium sp. NPDC049046. NCBI lineage: Bacteria > Bacillati > Actinomycetota > Actinomycetes > Streptosporangiales > Streptosporangiaceae > Streptosporangium > Streptosporangium sp. NPDC049046. The sequence continues at coordinate 191,678 of NZ_JBEZEZ010000004.1, forward strand.
TCGACCATCGCCCGGCGGTACCACGAGCGGACCAGGCCCTCGCCCCAGGGGGTGAACAGCACCGAGACCGGATGGTCTCGCCCGGCCACCCACGCGGTGAAGCGCTCCAACGCCACCCGGTCCCGGCTCAGCTGCTCCGGGTTGTCACGCCGCTTGGCGAACGGGCAGTAGGGGCAGTCGTAGTCGCAGCTCGCCAGCGGCCCCCGGTAGAGGATCGTCAACTCACCCTGCGACCGGCCGGGCATCGCTGGACGGTCGCGCTCCCGGTCGAGGATCGTCAGATGATCGCGCTTCCGGCCGCCGACGCGTGTCTCCCCCGCGCCTTCACGCGATGCGCTCGATTCGCCCGGCTGTGTCCTCATCAGTCATCACCGATTCTCGTATCGGGCCATCAGCGCGCGGACCCTGCCGGAGAACAGGGCGGGGCCGATCGCGTCGGAGTGGGCCAGGCCCTCCGCGGTGAGCCGGAGCCATCCGGGCCCGGCACCCCCGGGCGGCGGGGCGTCGCGCTCCAGCAGGCCCAGCTCCGCCAGACGCTCCAACTCCTCGCCGAAGTGGGTCTCCACCTCGGCACCGAAGCGGTCTCGGTAGACGGCGCGATCGAGACCCTCCGCCTGGAGGAGCGACTGGATGAGGTGGCGGCGACGGCGATCGTCGTCGTCCAGCCGGAATCCCACGTTGGCGACCGCGAACTCCTCCGGGGCGAGACGCACGTAGTCGTCGATGATCGCACGCACCTGACCGGCGCCGACCGCGTACTCGTAGGAGTAGTGCAGGCCGGAGGTGTAGGAGCGGGCGCCGCAGCCGAGGCCGACCATGCCGTCGCTCTGGCAGGTGTATTCGGCCGGGCCGGCTCGTCCCGGCAGCCGGAACATCCGCATCGAGACCTGCTCGTACCCGGCGGCGAGCAGGTGGTCGCGGCCCTGACGGTAGAGGGTGAGGCGGTGGTCGTCCCAGTCGCGGGCGCGGCGCCCGAGGCCGGTGAGCGGGCGGACGTACAGGGGGTAGAGGTAGATCTCCTCCGGCTTCCAGGCGAGCGCGGCGTCCAGTGAGTAACGCCAGGACTCCTCCGTCTGCCCGTCGATGCCGTAGATCAGGTCGATGTTGAGCGCCTCGAACCCGGCCTCGCGAATCCGGCCGAGCGCCGTCTCGACCTCCCGCCGCCGCTGTGGCCGCACCGCCGCGCGCGCCTCGGCGTCGATGAAGCTCTGCACGCCGATCGAGACACGGGTCGCCCCCCGCTCGGCGAGGACGGCGAGCCGCTCGGCCGTCGCGGTCGCCGGGGAGGTCTCCACCGACATCGGGACGGCCCGCAGGTCGGCGCCCATGATCCGCTCGGTGAGGTCGAACATCCGGGTGAGCTCGGCGGCACTCAGGTAGGTCGGCGTGCCGCCGCCGACGGCGGCCGCCGTGAAGCGGGGGTCGTCCAGCGCGTCCCGTACGGCGCCCGCCTGGCGTTCCAGCGCGTCGAGGTAGGCGGCGACGAGCTCCTCGGGGGCACCGGTCCTGGTGAACAGGTTGCAGAATCCGCAACGCATCTCGCAGAACGGGATGTGCAGGTAGAGGAAGAGGCGCCCGGTGGGCTCACCCGCCCACACCTCCGCCAGCGACGGCCGCGGCTCCAGCGGCCGGTAGGCCGTCTTGTGCGGGTACGCGTAGACGTAGCCCTGGTACGGTCCCGCGCCGGTGGACGGGGACGAGGGCCGGGGCGACGCCGAGGGCACAGGAAGCAGGGGGAGCACAGTCCGTCCGCCGTCCGCCGTCTCCGGCACCCGGCCGGAATCCGGAGTCACCGCCATCGCCCCCGCTCCATCGTGAACTCCCCGTAGGGCACGGTCCAGACGACCTCGTGGCCGATCCGGTGCCCGATATATCCGTCTTCACCGTAAGCGGTGCCGTGATCGGAACAGACGATCGCGAACCCCGGCCGCCGCTCGCTCATCAGCGCGAACAGCCTGCCGATGTGCCGGTCGACGTATTCGAGGGCGGCGGCGTGGCTTTCGCGGCTGTCGCCGTGCTCGCGGGTGCCCCCCGGCAGGTGGAACCAGTTGGGCTGGTGCAGCGCCGAGACGTTGACGAACAGGAAAACCGGCCGGGCGGCTCCCGCCACCGCCCGCTCCGCGCGGGCGATCTGCGCCTCGAACGAGGCGGGCGCGGTGACCCCGAACCCCGGCTCCCAGTGGCTCTCGGCGAACATCCCCGGCAGTGCGGACCCGAGCGGTGTCAGCTTGTTGAAGAACCCGACTCCCCCGACGCAGACCGTGTGATATCCCGCCTTCGCCAGTCCTGAAGGCAGGTCGGGGGCGTCGAACACCCAGGTGCCGGGGGTCGTGGTCTCGCTGCCGGGGAACGCGGCGGCGAACGGGCGCGGATGCGGTCCCGGCTCGGCGGGGGTCGGCAGGAAACCGGCGAGGATCGCGGCGTGCGCGGCGTAGGTGAAGCTGCCGGGGCTGTGCCGGCGCTCCCAGCGCCCGCCGGGAAGCGCCCGCGCCAGGGTGGGCAGCCGCCCGGCCGCCATCAGCTCCTCCGCCACGTCGTATCGGAGGGTGTCGAGCGTGACCAGCAGCAGGTCGTGGCTGCCCACGATCTCGTTCATGTCACGCACCGGGCCCCCTTCCCCCGCTCCCCACCGGAACTCTCGCTCTCCCGATCGGGGCGTGCCTGGCGAGAATCGCGCGGACCTGGGCGCCGTAGGTGTCGAGCCCCTCGGCTCCGCCACCCGGCAGCCCCTCCAGCCCGGGAAGCAGGTCTCCAAACGCGTTCACCTCGGCCACCGCGAACTCCCGCCAGTCGACCCCGATCATCAGGTCGACCCCGACGGCGAGGCTCCCTGGGAAGCGGGCCGCCGTCCGCGCGCATATCTCCAGGACCGTCTCCCACCCCCGAGGGCCGAGAGCGGCCTCGACGGCGCCCAGATCACCCCGTATGCCGCCGAGGTGGAGGTTCGTCATCGGGCTGCGGCTCGCGCGGACGACCGCGTGGGTGGGGGTGCCGTCCACGACGACCACCCTCAGGTCGATCGCGCGCCCTTGGAGGCTCGCCTTGGGAAACCAGCGCTCGACGTGCAGGCCGTCGGTGGCCAGCAGGTCGACGATCGCCGCCACCTCGGTCTCGTCCTCGTAACACCTGACCCGCAGCGAGTTGCGCAGCCCGCCGGAGACCGGCTCCGCCGAGGTCACCGCTCTCACCCGGCGCCCAGAGGCGTGCAGGGCGACGACGCCGGAGGCCGACGAGCCGTGGGCCGGTTTGACGAACACCCGGCCCCAGCGGGCCTCGCCCATCCGCTCGCGCAACTCGGCGTAGCCGCCGACCGGCCCGGAGAGTGCCGGAGGCACCGGCACCCCGGCCTCCGACAGCCTGGCGTGACAGCGCCGCTTGTCGAACATCACCGAGACGTCCTCCACGTCGGCGAGCAGCGCGGCTCCCGGCGTCGCGGCCACCGCCCGAAGGACCCTGGTGATCCCGGCGACGAACCCGGCGTACCAGCGGGCGCCCCCGCCGACCCTGGACGGCTCGCCGGGGCCGCGCAGCAGCGCGTCCGCCTCGGCGTCCTCCCCCGGCGAGTCGATCCTCACGAGCGTCTCCGGCGCGATCCGGATCTCCTCGCCGCGCAGCACGGACGTCCACGGCACGACGGCGGGCTCGTCCAGCCCCTGCCGGACGCAGGCGTCGGCGAACATGGCCACCCGCCGGTCGCCCGGCGTGCCGACGACGGCGAGCGCCCTCACTCGGCGACCGCGACGTAGCGCCACTCGTCGTCGGGCTCCTGCTGGTCGGACACGTCGAGATGAATGCCGGAGAACGTCGCGGTGAGGCGCTCGACCATGGCGTCGGTGAGGTAGTGGTGGTGCAGGTCCAGGCGCTTGAGGTGGGTGAGGGAGACCCCGGAGAGCAGGGCCTCGGCGCCCTCGTCGGTGAGCACCCCCATCGACAGGGAGAGCGACTCCAGCCGGGCCACGACGGGGGCGGAGGCGACGAGAGCCGCGACCTGGTCCTGGATCTCGCTGTCCTGCAGCCCCAGGTGCCTGAGGGCGGGCAGTCGCTCACCGGACAGGATGTTCTCCAGGTCGGCCCCGGTGGTCTCACCGCCGTACTCACTCGTGCCGAGCCAGAGTTCCAGGTATTCGAGCGCGGGGAACTCGCTCATGCCGACCGCCCTGACCACGGAGGCGGGCAGCCCGCCGGTCTCGAAGCGCAGTATCTTGAGGTGCTCGTGCCTGACCGGCCGCAACTCCAGCCCCGTCCCGCCCCGGACCTCCAGCCGCTCCAGCAGCGGGAAGGACTCCAGCAGCGGGGTGACGTCGCTCTGCTGGATCCAGGAGATCTCGCACTCCTCCTGCGGCATCGCGGCGAAGAAGAGCGAGCGCAAGGCGGGGAAACGCTCCGCGTTCTCCGCCAGCAGCCGGATGGGCTCCGAGGCGTCCTTTTCGTAGGCGTCGGCCCAGCCACCGATGATGAGCGCCCTCACCTCGGTGGTGTCGACGGTCTCGGTGAAGCGCGCGAAGTGCTCCTCGAAGGTCTCCTTGGCGTCGTAGACGCGGACCGAGACACGCCACGCGGCCTCCCCCGCGGCAGGCATGGGCGCTCCCGGGGGGCGCAGGCCCACGATGGGCAGGCCCGCGTAGTCTCCTCGGTAAAGACCGTCGACGTCGTCGTTGAACTCGCTGTAGTCCATCGGAGGCTCCCCGTCAGGCTCGGCTGTGACAAGGACCGTCCTATCAGAGGCGCGCGACACTTCGGACCTCGCTCCCGGGGTCGAGGACGCGGTCGGACAGGTGGGAAAGGTCGGCGATGATGAGCGGCATGGACAACGGTCACATTCGCTTCACCTCGGCGACGGGTCGCTGGGTCCTCCTGACCACCGTACTCGGCTCCGGCATGGCCATGCTGGACGGCACGGTCGTCAACGTGGCCCTGCCCGCCCTCGGCGCCGATCTCGGCGCCGACATGGCGGGCCTGCAGTGGACGGTCAACGCCTACACCCTCACACTGGCGGGCCTGATCCTGCTGGGCGGATCGCTCGGCGACCGGTACGGCAGGCGCAAGGTCTTCCTGATCGGCGTCGTCTGGTTCGCCCTCGCCTCCGCCCTGTGCGGCCTCGCGCCCAACGTGGAGACGCTGATCGCCGCCCGTGCCCTGCAGGGCGCCGGCGGGGCACTGCTCACCCCGGGATCCCTCGCCATCATCCAGGCGTCCTTCGACCGCGACGACCGGCCCAGGGCGATCGGAGCGTGGTCGGGCCTGGGCGGGGTGGCCGCGGCCATCGGCCCGCTGCTGGGCGGCTGGCTGGTGGAGACGGCCGGGTGGCGCTGGGTGTTCCTGATCAACCTGCCGCTCGCGGTCCTCGTCGTGGCGGTCGCCCTACGGCACGTCCCCGAGAGCAGAAACCCCTCTGCCACCGGAAGGTTCGACGTCCTGGGCGCGGCGCTCGCGGCGTTCGCGCTCGCCGGGATCACCTACGGCCTGATCGACCTCGCGATCGTCCCGATCGCGGTGGGCGTGCTGCTGGGCGCGGCATTCGTCTGGCTGGAGATCAGGCGCTCGCCCGAGGCGCTCGTACCGGTCGAGGTCTTCTCCTCAAAGGTGTTCAGCGCGGTCAACGTCGTCACCTTCATCATGTACGCCGCGATGGGCGTGGTGTTCTTCCTCCTCGTCGTCCAGTTGCAGGTGTCGGCGGGCTTCTCCCCGCTGGTGGCCGGGACCGCGATGATCCCGGTGACGATCCTGATGCTGCTGCTGTCGGCGCGCGCGGGTGAGCTGGCCAGGCGCCTGGGGCCCCGGCTGCCGATGACGACCGGCATCCTGGTCTGCGCCGGCGCCCTGCTGCTGATGTCGCGGATCGGCCCCGGCTCGTCGTACGTGGTGGACGTGCTGCTTCCGGCGACCCTGTTCGGGCTGGGCCTGTCGGCCGCGGTCGCGCCGCTCACCGCGACGGTGCTCGCCACCGCCGCCGAACGCCACGCGGGGGTGGCGAGCGGGGTGAACAACGCCGTCGCCAGGACCGGCGGGCTGCTCGCGGTGGCCGCGATCCCCCCGCTCGCCGGGCTGACCGGCGACGCCTTCGCCTCCCCCGTGATCTTCACCTCGGGATTCCACACCACGATGCTGGTGAGCGCGGTGATGATGGGATTCGCGGCGCTGATCACCTTCCTCACCATCAGGGAGAACGTCCTCGTCCCGGACGAGCCGAAGCTGAGCTGCCCGGTGACGACCCCCCAGCCCGGCAAGTGACCGTGACTCAGGAGGGCCTCAGAAGGTGAACGCCTGGCTGCGGACGCTGTTGTCGAAGTTGGACACCAGCAGCTCGGGCTCGCCGACCGAGCGGATCTCCGGCAGCCGGGTGAACAGCTCGCGGAACATCGCCCTGATCTCCTGCCTGGCGAGGTTCGCGCCCAGGCAGAAGTGCGGCCCCGGACCGCCGAAGCCCACGTGGGGCTTGGTGTCACGGGTGATGTCGAACCGGTCGGCGTCGGGGAAGACCGTCTCGTCGCGGTTCGCCGAACCGTAGAAGAGCACGACCTTGTCACCGGCCTTCAGGTGCAGGCCGCGCAGGTCGTAGTCCTCGGTGACGGTGCGGCGGAACTGCATGATGGGTGAGACGTAACGGACCATCTCCTCGATCGCGCCGCCGATGTGGGCGTCGAAGTCGTCCGCCAGCAGGCGCCGCTGCTCGGGGTTGTCGGTCAGCAGCTTGATGCCGTGCGCCATGGTGTTGCGGGCCGTCTCGTTGCCCGCCACGAGCAGCAGCGTGAAGAACGATCCCAGCTCGCGGTCGGTCAGCCTCTCACCGTCGACGTTCGCGGTGACGAGCGCCGAGACGAGGTCGCCGCGCGGCGTCTGGGCACGCTCCTTGCCCAGGTTGATCACCAGCCGCTGCAGGGCGAGCAGCGCGAGCGTGTTCTGGGCGGCCATCCTCACGGTGTGCGCCAGGCTGGGCCGCACGCCGGAGTAGGCGGTGGAGATGTCGACGTGCTGGTGGACCTTGGCCCGCACGTCGTCGGGGACGCCCATCATGTCGCAGATGACGTGGATGGGAAGCTTGGCGGCCACCTGACCGACGAAGTCACCGGGTCCTGCGGCCGTCACGTCGTCGACGATGCGCGCGCACGCGGCGTCGATGTCGCCCTGCAGACCGGCCAGCATCTTCGGGCTGAACGCGCGGGAGACGATGCGGCGCAGCCTGGCGTGCCTGGGGTCGTCCATGTTGACCATGGACTCGCCGAACACGTGCTTGACCCAGCCGGGCGGCTCGGGGCTGGTCACGCCGGGCTCGCTGGAGAACACCTTGGCGTTGCGGCTCGCCTCCACCACGTCGGCGTGGCGGACCAGTGCGTAGAAACCCTTGCCCGAGCGGAGCAGCGGGACCCGCTTCTCCTCGAAGAACACCGGCTTGTCGAGATCCCGAAGCCGCGCGAACGCCTCATGCCGCTCCTTGAGCGGCCGCCGCCAGAATCCCAGGTCGGCCAGGTCGATTTCCATGGCGTCAATCCTGGCATGTTCTTTACGCGTACCGGCCACGTGAATTTCATGTCCCGGTGGGCCGCGTGTCCGAATCACCGGAAACCATCACAGGTATGAGAGCCGCGCTCCTCACCTCCGCAGTCCTCACCTCCCTGCTGGTCCCCCTGTTGGTCTCCGCCTCCCCTCCCCCCGTCCACGCCTCGGCCGCCGCCTGCTCCGGCGTACCCTCCGACTTCGACGGCGACGGACGGGCCGATCTCGCGGTCGCCGCGCCCTACACCCGCTCCGGCGGCCACGCCCGCGCGGGATCGGTCACCGTCCTGTACGACCTGCGCGACCCCGTGGAACTCACCCAGGACACGCCCGGGGTGCCCGGCGAGAGCCAGACCGGGGACTCGTTCGGCTCGGCGCTCGCGACCGGTGACCTCGACGGCGACGGCTGCGCCGACCTCGCCGTGGGCGTCTCCGAGAAGAACCGCTCCCGGCCGGGAGAGGAGGGCCACGGTGTCGTGCAACTGTTCCACGGCTCGCCTGACGGCCTGCGGCCCGGCAAGGCGATCGACGCCGACGACCTGGGCCGCGAAGGTGATCCCGGCCGGTTCGGTGCCGCGCTCGCGGCGGGGGACCTGGACGGCGACGGCGACGACGAACTGGTGATCGGCGCCCCCGGGCTGGGCGGTGGCGCGGTCGGGGTGTACGGCCTCAAGGGCCGCAAACCGTACATGATCACGCAGGAGACCCGCTGGGTGGGGCAGCGTGAGCGGGAGACCGACCAGTTCGGCGCGGCGCTCGCCACCGGCGACTTCGACGGCGACGGCCGGGCCGAGATCGCCGTGGGCGCGCCCGCGGACACGGTGCTGAAGAACGGCCAGGGCTCGGTCACCGTCCTCGACGTCCGGCGCCGGAAGGCGACCATGCTCACCCAGGACAGTCCCTGGATCAGCGGCCTCGCCGAGGCCTGGGACTTCTTCGGCAGCGCCCTCGCCGCCGGTGACTTCAACGCCGACGGACGCGACGACCTGGCGATCGGGGTGCCCGGCGAGGGACTGAGCGAGAACCAGCGGGCGATGGACTACGGCGACGGCACCGTGCACGTCGTCTACGGTTCCCGCTCAGGACTGCGGACGGCGGTCTCCGAGGCCTGGTCGCAGCGCTCCCTGAAGGGCGAGCCGCGCTACTTCGACCGCTTCGGCGCCGCCCTCGCCGCCGGGGACCTCAACGGCGACGGCGACGACGAGCTGGTGATCGGGGCGCCGGGTGAGAACGCCGTCCACGTGCTCGCGGGAACCCGTTCAGGCGGCCTCACCAGGAACCACAACCTGTTGATCACCGGTGCGGGCGGCGACTTCGGCGCGGCCCTGGCCACGGTCGCCGGGCGCCGCCTCGTCGTCGCCGCCCCGGGCAGCGGCAGGCTCACCCTGCTGCGCGGAAGCGTGCGGAAGGGCTCCTACCCGGGCATCCGCCCGTCGACGGCGAAACCCCTCGTCGGCGCCCCCAAGGACACCCTGTTCGGCTACACCTTCGCGAGCCCGTCCTCCTCGCGGTAGACGCCTGCGAGGGAGCGGGCCGCACGGGTGGTGGCGGGCCCCCGATCGTCGGCGAGACCGTCACCCACCTGGGTGGCGGACCGGCCGGCCTGACGGCCGAGACCGATCGTGAGGCCGAAAGGAGTCCGCGCGTCTTCTGCGCCGGACCGGGGGTGCCCCCGCGCCCGGCGCCGGAAAGAGGACGCGGGTTCAGCGGATGCGCGTGCTGGCCTTGATCTTGCGGCCGATCTCCTTGCGGAGCTTGCGGATGTCGGCGTCCGCGTTGGATGTGGCGATAACGCCGAACGCGGCGGTGGCGACGCCCCGGCGTGAGCCGGCCCAGGCGCGGATCCGCACGGTCGTCGAGTCGCCCTTGTCCAGGGAGGTGATCCAGCACGACAGGCTACGGCCCTTGACGGAGCATTTGACGCTGCGCGGCTTGGAGACCACCCGGATCTTACGGAAACGTTTGGAGAAGTCTCCGGTGAGTGCCACGTAGTGCTGGCCCTTGGCCTTCCTGTTGCGGACCTTGACGGAGTAGACGAGGGATCCGCCCCGTTTGACGTGCTTGGGGAAGGTGATCACGTACCCGAAGGCGGAGGGCGCCGCGGCGGCGGGCGCGACCGCGGGCGCGGCTGGTAACGCGGGTAACGCTGACAGGGCTGATGAGGCTGTGGCGGGGGTCGGGGACAGGAGGGCGCCGCCCACCGCTGCGGCGAGAGCCGCGGCGGTGAGCCTCGTGGTGAGGGGACTCATAAGCGGCATCATCCAATAAATCAGTCCGAATTCCTCTCACGTTTCAGGTTAGTGCCGACTGTCCTGACGGCACGGTGAACCGTGCGCCGGTCTTCGCGGGGGCGCCACGCCTGCTGATGTAGTCGAGCGTGCGGAAGTCCGCCTGCAGTTCCTCCGGGGTGACCCGGCAGACGATGTAGCCGCGCCGCTGGTCAAGGTAGGAGATATGCGGATTTTCCGCGATCGTCCCGGAGATCCGGCCCTCGTCGCGGTAGCCGTCGCCGTCACTCGCGATCGAGGAGGTGACGAGTTCCACCGCCACGCGGGGAGAGTCGGGGTCGTCGAAGTCGAGCTTCAGGTCCGCCGCGTGGTGCATGTGCGCGTCGCCGGTCAGCACGACCGGGTTGGACGCGCCCGAGTCGCGAAACCCGGTGAGCAGGCGGGTGCGCTCTGCGGCATAGCCGTCCCAGGAGTCCATGTTGACCTCGACTCCCGGCCCGACCTTGGAGTCGCGCTGGGCCATCAGGATCTGCTGGCCGACCAGGTTCCAGCGGGCGCCGGAACTCGCGAGACCGTCCAGCAGCCAGCGCCGCTGGTCCTCGCCGAGCAGGGTGCGTCCGGTCGCGAGCCGCTCGTCGCAGCCGGACCTGAGCCCGTCCTCGCACGCCTGGTCGTCACGGAACTGCCGGGTGTCGAGCAGGTGGAAACGGGCGAGCGGCCCCCAGTCCACCCGGCGGTGGACCCGCATCGACGCGCCTCCCGGCACGCTCGTCCTGCGCAGCGGCATGTTCTCGTAGTACGCCTGGAAGGCGTTCGCCCTGCGCCGGGCGAAGGCCGGGGCGCCGGTGCTGGAGACGTCCCCCGCCCAGTTGTTCTCGATCTCGTGATCGTCGAAGGCGACCAGCCACGGCGCGACCGCGTGCGCCGCCTGCAGGTCGGTGTCGCTCTTGTACTGCGCGTGGCGCATCCGGTAGTCGGCCAGCGTGGCGCACTTGCCCCAGGTGTGCTGCCGGACGCTCCCGCCCAGCGTCGTGTATCCCCTGGGGGCGTACTCGTACATGTAGTCGCCCAGATGCACGACCAGCTCGGGGTCCTGCTCGGCCAGCCTTCTGTACGCCGTGTAGAAACCGTGCTCGTAGTGGGCGCAGGCGGCGACGGCGAAGGTGAGCGGGGACGACGAGGACGACGAGGGCACCGCGGACGGTGCCGTACGGGTGCGGCCGGTCGGCGACAGGTGGCCCTCGGCGCGGAAGCGGTAGAAATACTCCCGCCCCGGCTCCAGGCCGTCGACCTCGACATGGACGCTGTGCGCCTGCTTCCAGCGCGCGGTCTCGGTGCCCTCGCGGACCACCTTGGAGAACCGCTCGTCGGTGGCGAGCTGCCATTCGACGTCCACGTCCCTCACCGGCATGCCGCCCCGGCCGTTCAGGCCGAGCGGGTCGAGGGCGAGCCTGGTCCACAGCACGATCCCGTCCTTGGACGGGTCGCCGGAGGCGATGCCGAGGGTGAAGGGATCACCGGCGAGGGCCCGGGAGGGGCCGAGCCCCGCCCCGGTCAGCAACAGGCCGCCCGCACCCGCGGCGGCGAAGGAAAGAAACACTCTGCGTGACGGCTTCTGCTCCACCCCACCAGTGCAGCCTTTTCGGCTTTCTCCGCTGTGACCTGCGAATCAAGGCGAGATGAACAGCCGTCGCACAGAAAGACGCCTTACCCACCGTGATTGAACGACGGCCGACCTTGGGACGACATCACGGCGAAGAGCCGACCTCGCGCCGGTGGCCGCGCGGCACGGACGGCGACGACGGCCCGTGACCGCGAAGGATCGGAACCCACGGTGACCGACGCGTCCGGTGAGCGCGGGCGAACGCCTTCAGAACGGAGCCGACGGATCCCGTCAAAGGCACCGCGGCCGGTCAGAGCGGGGATGCCCGCCGTCAGTGCAGGTAGGGCTTGAGGTGGGGGGTGAGGGCACCGCAGCCCAGGTATTTCTCCACGGTGTGGAAGTCGATCCAGTCGAGGTTGACGATGACCTCCTGGTCGACCCCGGTGAAGCAGGTCCGCAGCGCTGGAGGGATCGCCGCGATGTCGTCCTTGTCGGCGATGTTGACCCACCGCTTGACCTTGCGGGGTCGCTCGCCCCAGTTGTTGACCGGGGCGGGCACCAGGCGCTCGAAGATCACGTTGCGCATGCCGAGCGGGCTGCCGAGGGTGATGAGCAGGTCGACCTCCAGGTCGGGGTTGGCCCAGAGCGTCTCGTACGTCACCACACTGCCCAGCGAGTGGGCGATCACCACCTTGGGGCGGTTGCGCCTGATCACCTCGGCCACGGCCGCCCGGGCCTTCGCCCTGGCCTCGCCCCCGGCGGCCATGTAGGCGGCGACCTCGGGGCAGAACAGCCTGGCGAACTCGGCGGCGTTGACCTCCAGCCGGTCCAGCAGCCAGCCGGTCATCCGGTACAGGGCGCCGGTCAGCCCCTCCCCCACCGCGTCGATCTGCCTGGCCCAGGCGACGAAGACCTCCTGGGCGCCGACGTCCATGGTCCGCACCGCGCGTACGGACTCGTCCTTGCTCTCGCCCAGCAGGTGGGCGTAGTAGGCGATCTCGGTGACGTAGCGCTCCTTGGCGTGCGGCTTGCCGCCGGTGAGGCCCTTGTGCAGGTAACGGTCCCACTTGTCGCGCATCGCGACGGCCGCGCCGCTGACCGAGTTACCCGCGTCACGGTAGTAGCGGTACTTGCCGATACCGTGCACGCCGACGATCGTGTCCATGCTCCCCGCCCTCTGAAGCCCTGTTTCCCGGGTGTCGTACGCCCCCGGGCAACTGTGGCGGAAGCGAGCACCGCGCCACAAGGCCGCGGCGGCACCCGCCGGAGGAGGCCGTGATCGCTCGCGTCGCCCCGGGGAGAGAGGGAGCGCATGCTAGCATCAAAGCTTGCGTACAGACGGTGATGATCTCTTCGACGTGCAGCCGCAGAGCCTGCTGATGACGACTTTCGGGGCCTTCCTGGAGCCCCGCACGGCGCCGGTGTGGTCGGGCGGCCTGGTCACTTTGCTCGACTATTTCGGGATCACCACCGCGGCGGCCCGCATCGCGTTGGCGCGCCTCGTCCAGCGCGAGCTCGCCGAGCGGCACCGTAAGGGGCGGCACGTCTACTACACGCTGACCAGGCGGAGCGTGCATCTGCTGGAGGACGGCGACGAGCGGATCTCCTCGCTCGGTAAGCGCCCCGGCGCTGCCTCGACCTGGACGCTCGTCTGGCACACGCTGCCCGACAGCCGCAAGGCCGAGCGGTCCAACTTCGTGCGCCAGCTCCGCTTCCACGGTTTCGGGCTTCTGCAGGACGGTATGTGGGTCTCGCCACGCGACTACGTGGCGGAGGTGACCGACCTGGTCGACAAGCTCGGCATCGCCGACGCCGTCACGATCTTCCGGGCCTCGCCCTCGGGAGACGTCGCCTCGGGGCCGCTGCTCGGGCATCTGTGGCAGCTCGACCAGGTCGCCGAGCGCTATCGCCACTTCGCCTCCAGATACGCCCCGCTGACCCGGCCGCCGCGGATGTCGCCGCGGGAGGCGTTCGTCACCTGCACCGAGATGATGCAGTCCTTCCGCTCGTTCGCCGACATCGACCCCGAGCTGCCCGAGGAGTGGGCGACCCACGCGGGGGCGCGCGAGGAGGCGATCGCGGTCTACTGGGAGGCGCTGGGCCGGCTCAGGGAGCCGGCCGCGACCCACTTTCGCGAGCTGACCCGCACCTGAGGCGGGCGGACCGGGCGTGTCCGCTCAGGCGGGCTCGCCGGACGCCAGCCGGTGGTAGCGGCTGTTGAAGAACAGCAGCGGCGTGTCGTGCTCGTGGTGGGTGCGCACGACCTGGCCGATGACGATCACATGGTCGCCCTTGCGCTGGGTGGACTCGACCTCGCACAGCATGCCCGCGAGCGCGCCGCGGATCACGGGCAGGCCGTCCACCAGCTCGAAGGCGGGGTCGTCCATGGTCGGCTGCGATCCGGCGAAGCGCCGGGAGTGCTCCTCGTGCTGCTCGGCGAGCACGCACACGCTGAACCGGCCGTTGCGCTCGATGGCCGCGCAGGTGTTCGAGCCGATCTTGAGGCAGACGAGGATCAGTGGCGGTTCCAGCGACACCGACGTCAGCGAGTTGACCGACGCGGCATAGGGCCGCCCCTGGTCCACCGTGGCCACGATCGCCACACCGGTGGCGAAGCGGCGCATCACCTCGCGCAGCAGGGCCGAATCGACGGGGACGGAGCCGAGCCCGGGGGGCGGCATGCCCATCCGCGCCTCCTTTCGCAGTGGCCCCTCGGGGGGCGCGTCAATAGATTACAAGTCAGCATTGTGCACTGTCTACCATCGTGGCTAGGCTGCGGAATGTGCCAGATCCCCGCATCGCCTCGCTACGACGGCTGCTCGCGGCGTACTACCGGCCGGAAGGACTCCGCCTGGGCATCGTGCTGTCGAGCGGGTGCGCCGACGAGGACGTCACCGCCGCCGCCGACACCCTCGCCGCACACGGCCAGCCACCCCCGCGCCGGCTCGCGCGGTTGCACCCGCGCCCGGGAGAGCCCGACACCCGCCCGGCCGACATCGCGGACTTCCTGCGCAGGTACGGCCACGAGTACGCCACCGTGTGGCTGCCCGCGCCCGCCGACGAGGCCGACCTCGCCTCCGTCACGGTCGCGGCCAGGGGCGCCGGCTGCGCGATCGGCTGGGACCTGACAGGCGGCGCGCATCCCGGCCCCGGCCTCGCGGACGGCGAGGCCCGGCTGCGCACGTGGGGGGTGGACTTCGCGCTCTGGTCGGCTCCGGCAGACCCGGCGGGCGAGACACGCGTCTACACCCGCGGGCCCTCCGCGTGGCTCAGCCGGTGAACTCGCCGCCGGTCATCCAGACCGTCTGCCCGGTGACCTGGTCGAACTCCGGTGAGACCAGCGCCACGACGGTACGCGCGACCTCACGCGGCGCCGGAAAGCGCGGCAGCGCCATCCGCCGGCGCAACGCCTCCGACAGCTCCCGCAGCGCGGGATCGTCCGGTTCCCCGGCGTCCGGCTCGGCCACCCGGCCCGGGGCCACCACGTTGGCCGTGATCCCGTACCGTCCCTCCTCGGCGGCGACGTAGCGCGTCAGCACCGACGCCGCCGCCTTCGCCGCCGCGTACGCCCCCATGCCCGGCATGGGGCGGGCCATCAGTGCCCCGGAGACGAACACGATGCGGCCGAAACCCGCCGCCCGCATACCGGGCAGGACCCGCCGGCACAGTTCGTGGTGGGCGCGCACGCCGTCGAGATGACGTTCCAGCGTGCCCGGCTCGATGTCGGCCACCGCCGCGACGCCCGCCGCTCCGGCCGGTTCCGCGGCGTTGACGAGGATCGTCACCGGTCCCAGTTCGGCCTCCACGGTGGACACAAGCCGGTCGGCGGATCGCGGCCCCGGCAGTGCCGCGCACACGGCCAGGCCACCGCCGCACTCCCGCACGATCTCGGCGGCCTGGCCCGCGGAGCGGTGGCAGTGCACGGCCACCGCCGCGCCCGCCGCGGCGAGCCCGGTGGCGACGTGTCTCCCGATCGCACCGGTCCCTCCCGCGACGAGCGCCACCCGTCCCGCCAGCGGCCCCGCGGTCATCCCGCCCCCCGGGCGCGCAGGGTGGGCAGCACGCTCTCACCGAAGATCCGCATCGCGTGGGTGAGGTCGGGGCCGAGCGGCGGCCCGAAGGAGATGTGCCGGGCTCCCGCGGCGAGCAGCGCCTCGCACTGCTCCAGCACGTCACGGGCCCCGCCGACGATGCCCAGGCTGAGCATCGACGACGAGGAGAGCACCGCCCCGGCCGCCTCGTCCAGGCGCCCGTCGTCCACGAGCGCCTGGGTCCGGGCGAACTCCTCGGGGTCCAGACCGTGGGCGGCGAGCGCGTCGGCCGACAGCGAGCCGCTGTAACGGGCGATGAACCTGGCCAGGGCGTGGCGGGCCTGTTCACGATCCTCGTCGAGCGAGCACCAGACACACGCGGCGATGTCCAGTGCGGCCACATCGCGGCCCTGCGCCTGTGCCCCGCGTCCGATCTGCTCCATCGCGTCGAGGACCTGGCCCGGCGGCAGGCACAGCGGCAGCGCGCCGTCCGCGTGCCGCCCGGCCAGCTCCAGCATCTTCGGACCCATCGCGCCGATGTAGATCGGCACCGGTCGCGGCGACTCGATGCGGGCCTGCTCGTGCCAGCCCTCGCCCGCGCCCGGCAGTCCGGCGGGGCTGTGGCCCTCGGTGAGCGCGCGGATCGCCACGATCGCCGTACGCGTGCGCGGCACCGGACGCGGCGCCACGATTCCGGCGCGGCGGAAGAAGACGTCGGAGCCGGCGCCCAGGCCGAGGATGAACCGGCCACCCGACAGCTCCTGATAGCCGGAGGCGAGCTGGGCGAGCTGGACGGGATGGATCGACACCGGGTCGAGCACCGCGGAGCCGACCTTGATCCGGTTCGTCGCCCCGAGCATCGCGGCCAGAGTCGCGATCCCCGGTCCGCCGAACAGATCGTTGCCGGTCCACACCTGGTCGAAGCCCATCGCCTCGGCGCGCACCGCGTGCTCGGTGATCTCCGCGATGCCACCCCCGCCGACCCGTACGCTGAAGATCGGTCCCTCATGCTCGGTCATCGTCGTCCACCTTTTCCAGACGCATGATCAGGTTCTCCGGCGGGTCGGGGCACGCGGCGAGCGGGCGCCCGGCCAGCCAGGCGTCCCCGCCCGGCGCGGCGAGCCGCCCGTTGAGCAGTGAGGTGGCCGAGGCGATGGCGTAGAAGCAGAAGTGCCCGCCCAGCGGCAGCGACACCCCCTCGGGGCCGACCTCGAAGTAGTCGCCGACGCGCAGCCCGCACGCCGAGTAGTTCATGAACTCAACGGTGCAGCGCACCCCGCGGCCCGCGCTCACTGTGCTCCTTCCGTCCCTGCCGCCCGGTCCACCCGCTCCAGACGCATGACGACGGCGTCGGCCGGGTCGGGACAGCAGATGAAGGGCTTGCGCTCCAGCCAGTGGTCGGCGGGCAGGTCCGACAGCCGGGACTCCAGGATCGGGAAGACCGCGGCCATGGCCTGCAGGCAGAAGGGCCTGCCCTGGGGCAGGGTCAGCGCGGTGCCCTCGACCTCGAAGTGATCACCGATGGCCAGGCCGCACCGCGGAGAGTCCGCCCGCTCGACCACGACCCGCACCCGCGGCGGCGCGGTCACGGCGCGGCGCCGAACAGGGTCGGCCCGCCGGCCGGGTCGTGCAGCACCTTCTCCGCCAGGGAGCCCCAGTGCACGCGCTTGGCCCCGACGTGCGCGAGCGCGCTCCAGGCGTCGCGCAGCACGCGCTGCATGGGATCGTCGTCGAAGAGATAGTGCGATCCGTACAGCTCCAGGCACAGATCGAGCACGCGGCGCAGCGTCTCGGCGGCCATGGTGTTGGTCGCGATCAGCCGGTGCTCCTGCGTCGGGGTGAGCACCCTGCCGGGGGTGAAGACGATCTCGTCGGTGCGCTTGGCGATGTCGGTGATCCCGGCGAGCAGCATGTCCACCTCGGCGCACGCCTGGCCGAGCACGCGCCTGGTCGTCACGTCGGCCACGCCCGCGGGCCCGAGCCTGCGGCGTACGGCCGTCAGCGCCAGGTCCAGCGCGTGCTGCGCCACACCGACGCAGACCCCGGTCAGGCCGAAGAACGCGAGCGTGACGTGCTTGTTGAGCGGGTCGGCGTCGGGGTTGGCGAGCGCCTCCCTGTCGAAGGAGTACCGCTCGGGAACGAACACCGGCTCGGTGATCGAGTAGGACGAGCTCCCCGAGCCGCGCACGCCGAGCGTGTGCCAGTTGTGGGCGTGCACCACCGCCTCGCGCGGCAGCCACAGGCCGAGAGTGAGCTGCTTGCCGTTCGGCCCGATCACCGGCTCGTCGCCGTCGAAGACCAGGCAGCCGCCGATGATGTGCTCGGCGACGTAGCTGCCGCTGCCCCAGTCCCACCGCCCGGTGACCAGGTAGCCGCCTTCGGTCACCTGCGCCCGGCCCTTGGGATGGAACGCGCCACTGGTGGGCATGTCGCGGGTCGGGTACAGCTCGTGGTACGCCTCGTCGCCGAGCCGCCCGGCGTAGAAACCGGTGGCGTTGAGCACCGCGACGTTCCAGGCCGTGCCCGCGTCCACCCTGGCGATTTTGGCGACGACGGCCACCTGGTCGGCGAGGGGCACCTCCATTCCGCCGAGGCGCGCGGGAAAGCCCATCTCGAACAGGCCCGCCCGGCGCAGCGCCAGCGCCGCCCGCTCGCTGAGCCGCCCCTTGGCGTCGCCGTCGGCGGCCTCCTCCGCGACGAGGTCGAGCACCGCGTCCGCGTTGGCCGACACCGCCTCCGCGGCCACCGGCGCACGCAACACACTCCCGGCGGGCAGTTCGTTGGTGGTGGTCATGATTCTCCTATCGGCCCCATCGGCCTTCTTCTTCGGTTCTCGGCGGTCAGGACGCGCGGTCATCGCAGCACGGCCGACAGGAACGCGCGGCTGCGTTCGTGCCGGGGGTTGCGCAGCACCTCGTGCGGCGGGCCCTGCTCGACGATCCGGCCGCCGTCCATGAACACCACGCGGCTCGCGACCTCGCGGGCGAAACCCATCTCGTGCGTCACGACGATCATCGTCATCCCGCGCGTCGCGAGATCTCGCATCACGTTGAGCACCTCGCCGACCAGTTCCGGATCGAGCGCGCTGGTCGGCTCGTCGAACAGCATCACCTTCGGGCGCATCGCCAGCGCCCGCGCGATGGCCACGCGCTGCTGCTGACCGCCGGACAGGCGCGAGGGATAGTCGCCGGCCTTGTCGGCCAGCCCGACGCTCTCCAGCAGCTCCAGCGCGTGGGTACGGGCGGCGGCCTTGTCCTCGCCGCGTACCCGCACGGGCGCGAAGGCGACGTTCTCCAGCGCGGTGAGGTGCGGGAACAGGTTGAAGTGCTGGAACACCATGCCGACCTGCGTACGCTGGCGGCAGGCCGCGTTCTCCCGCAGCTCGCGCAGCCTGCCGCGGTGCACGCGGTAGCCGACGAGCGAGCCGTCCACCAGCACCAGGCCGCGGTCGATGTCCTCCAGGTTGTTGACGCAGCGCAGCAGGGTGCTCTTGCCGCATCCCGAGGGCCCGATCAGGCACACCGTCTCGCCCGCGGCGACGGTGAGGTCGATGTCGAACAGGACCTGGCGGTGCCCGTACGACTTGCTGATGTTCTCGATCGAGACCATCGGCCGCGCGTCGCGCGGCTCCGGTTCGGCGGTCATCGTTCCGCGATCCTTCGTTCGAGGATGTACTGACCGGCCGTGAGCAGGGCGATCACGGCGAAGTACCAGACGGTCGCGACCAGCAGCATCTCGATCGTGCGGTAGTTGGAGCCGGAGATGGCCTGCGCGACGGTGAGCAGGTCGCCGCCGCCGATCACCGACACGATCGCGGTCGCCTTGAGCATGCTGATCAGCTCGTTTCCCATCGGGGGCACGATCACCCGCAGCGCCTGCGGCAGGACGATGAAGCGGGTGGTCCTCAGCGAGTTGAGCCCGAGCGCCTTGGCGGCCTCGCGCTGGCCTCGGCCGATCGCGAGCAGGCCGCCGCGTACGATCTCGGCCATGTAGCCGGAACCCGCGAGCGTCAGCCCGATGACCGAGGCCGCGAACGGCGTCAGCACCTCCTGCACCGGGCGGCTGAACACCTGCAGGTCGGTGAACGGGATACCGACGGTGATCCGGTCCACGAACAGTCCGAGGTTGCCGACGAAGATGAGCAGCAGGATCAGCGGGATACCGCGGAAGACGAAGATGTACGCCGCCGCGGTCGCGCTGATGATCCTGCTCGGTGACATCCGCATCAGCGCGACCACCACCGCGCCGATCACGGAGAACGCCATGCCCATCGCGGTCATCAGCAGCGTGCGCGTCAGGCCGGCCATGATGTCGGGGTGGAAGAGGTACTCGCCGACGACCGGCCACTCGATCTTGGGGTTCGCGGCGAAGGCGTAGGCCGTCATCGCGACGACCGCCACCACCAGCACGGCGACCGCGCCGCGCCCGTAGTGCCGCACCGGCACGGCGTCCTGGCGGGCGAGCGGCGAGACGCCGTCCGCGAGGCCGGGAGCCCGGGATGCCTGCTCTGTCATCACGACCGCTCAGGACGCGGGGGTGGCCGAGGCGCCCTGCCCGGCGGGCAGGCCGGTGTAGCTGTTCACCTTGATGTCCTCGGCGGGCAGCGCGGCGTCACCGGAGTCCCACCTGTCCATCACCTTCCGGTACTCCCCTGATCGCGCGAGTTCGCCGAGCGCTCCGGCCAGCGCGTTCGACAACCCGGGTTGCTCCTTGGAGATCGCGATCGCCACGTCGCGCTCCATGTACGGGTCGATCTGGTCGTCCGGCAGGGACACGTTCTCGAAGGCGGTGCCCGACTCCTTGGCGATGACCCGGACGGAGACCGTCACATCCATCCAGGCGTCCACGGTGCCACCCTTGATCGCGACGATCGCGCCCTGCGCGCCCGGGTAGCCGATCGGTGTGATCGCGGGTTTGCCCTGCCCGACGCAGAACTTCTCGCTGTTGCCCTTGACCACGGCCTCCTGCTGGCTGCCGCTCGGCACGCCGATCTTCAGGCCGCAGGCGTCCGAGAGGCTCTTGATCCCGTGCGGGTTGCCCTCCTTGACGAGCACGGACATCGGGGAGCGGTAGAAGCCAACGAGGTCGATCACCTGCTCGCGTTCCTTGCCGTCGCTGACCTGCCCGAACAGTGCGTCGACGTTGCCGCTCTGCAGTCCGGGCAGCTGCGCCGGCCACTGCAGGTTCTTCCACACCGGCGTCACGCCCAGGATCTCGCCGAGCGCGACCGCGAGGTCCGGGGTGATCCCGACCGGCTTGGAGGTGTCACCGGGCTCGATCCCGATGATCGGCGGTGTCTCCCACAGCGCGCCGAACACGATCTGCTTGCTCTGCTTGATCCGGTCGGGCAACTGATCGTGCAGCGCCTGGTCGAACGCCGAGGCCGCGGACGACTCCGGGGTCGTGGACGACGCCGAGGCCTGTGCCGGTCCGCCCTCGGATGAGTCGCTCCCGCAACCCCCGGCGCCCACTGCCAGGGCGACCGTGGCGGAACACGCCACCAGGGCGCGCACCGAACCACGTTTTGCGATTTGCACTGTTTTAGCGACCGGCACGGCTCACTCCTTCCTAAAGGTGACCTTTCGGGCACCGAGAGCTGAGACATTACATAGGAGTCAGCTGCACTGACAAGCATTTGCGGCGGAACGTTCCCGGCGAAAAAGAACGGCCGCTCGTGCCACGTCGCCCTCACATTCGAAGCAGGCCGGTGTGAGGGCGGCCAGGGCGATGCCGGACGAGAATCTCCAGGCCACGGTCATCGACGTCCGCGCCCACCTGCGCCTTCCCCGTCCGAAAACCCTCGTCCCGGCAGCGGCGAGCCGAGCCAGGCCAGGACGAAGGACCGGAAGATCACCGGCCGCAGGGACCGTGCACCGCTTCACGACTCATCGACCATCGAGAAACGGGGCATAAAAGCAGTTGATCCATGCTTGTCACTCCTCGGTACCCTGAGATCACGCCCCACCATGAGAAGGAAGTCACCGTCATGCCCGGTCCGCTCCAGATCAGCGGCTCGGTCTCGGTCCCCGAGGCCGAGCTCGGCTGGCGGTTCTCCCGTTCCTCCGGCCCCGGCGGCCAGGGGGTCAACACCACCGACAGCCGGGTCGAGCTCAGCTTCGACCTCGCCGCCACCGAGGCGCTGGGGCCCGTCTTCAAGGCCCGCGCCCTCGAACGCCTCGCTCCCCGCCTGGTGAACGGGGTGATCACCGTCGCCGCCTCGGAGTTCCGCTCCCAGCTGCGCAACCGCGAGGCCGCCGAGATGCGTCTGGCCCAGATCCTGCGCGAGGCGATCGCCCCGCCGCCCAAGAAGCGCCGCCCGACCAAGCCGAGCAGGGGCGCGATCGAGCGGCGGATCACCGCCAAGAAGCAACGTTCCGACCTCAAGCGCCTGCGTGGGGACCGCTACTGACCCGCTCTTCGCACACGCCGCGGGCGGCCATGTCCGATCCGACGCGGTGAGCGATCGCCCCAGGCAGGTCGGGGGCGGGTGCGGAACACAGGATCGGCCGACCCCGTTTTCAGGAGGTGGTCGGCCACCCGGGTCGTGAAGAAATCCCACCTCCCCGGCTCGGATGCGGACCGTGTCGCCGGGGCGGTGACAGAATGGCCGCATGTCCGTCGTGCCGAGCGTCCGCGCCGTACTTCTCGACGAGGACCGTCTGGTGGTGTTCCGGCGCACGGTTCCCGGCAGGGAGCCGTACTGGTCCGTTCCGGGCGGCCACGTCGAGCCCGAGGACGCCTCCCTTGAGCACACCCTGCACCGCGAGGTCATGGAGGAACTGGGCGCCGTGGTCTCCGCTGTCACCCCGCTCACGACCCTGGAGTGCCTTCGCGACGGGGGGATCAAGACCCAGCACGTCTACGGCTGCCGCCTCGTCTCCATGGACCCCGCGCTGCGCTGCGGCCCGGAGTTCGACGATCCCGCCCGCGGCGAGTACGAGGTGGTGCGGCTCCCGCTGGATCCGGCCGAGATCTCCGCCATCAATCTCGTCCCCCCGGAGCTCGGCGTCTACCTCACCGGCACCGTCACCCACCTGCCCGCCCTGATCGCCTGACCTTCCGCGTCCTCCGCGCACGAGGGCCTCACGCGCTTTCGCCGGGCTCGCGTGGTCAGCGCCGTTCGCGGACGTACAGGGCGAACCAGGAATACCCGAAGTCGTCGGTGGACTTCAGGGTGAAGTCGCGGTCGGCCATGAGGGCCAGATAGCGCTCGTCGTCCTCCACGAAGGACCTGTCCTTGCGCTTCCTGCCGCCGCTGACCAGCCAGACACGCTCGACCCCCTCCAGCGCGGCCGTGAACTGCGCGGCGGTCCTGGGCTCGCGTCGGCCGGGAGCGTAGGTGAGGTCGCGCAGGTCACGGTAGGCGTCCTCGTAGACGGCGACGAACAGGCGCCTGTTTTTCGTCACGTAGAGCACGGCGTCGCCGGGACGCTGCCTGGCCAGCAGCGTGGCCGCCATGTCACGCAGATCGTCCGGCCGTGTGTCCGGCTCGCGGATCGTGAGGTGCGTCGGAACGGTCAGCGCCGCGACCAGGAGCACTCCGATCCAGCCCAGCGCCCGGGGCCGCAGGGCGTTCAGGCCGGCCCCGGCGAGCAGCGCCGTCGCGGGGACGGCGAAAAGCACGTATCTGGGCTGGAAGACGGGGTAGACCACGGAGATCGCCATGGACACGAACGGCAGCAGCGCCCAGGGCAGCGCGACCGCCGTCAGCCGCCCACCGGAGAACGCGCCGATGAGCATGAGGGCGATCAGGAGCAGCGCGGCCCATCCGGTGCCCGCCACCTCCTCCCCGAACCAGACGACGTCGGTGAGCTTCGACGGCTTCAACCACGACAGCTGAGCCTCGCGCTGACCTGCCGCCAGGAGCGCGAGCGGGACGATCCCGGCCGCGGCCACGGCGAGCGCACCGGCGAACCTCGCGATCTCGGACCGGGACACCGGCACCGACGCGGACGGGGACTCCGACGCGGACAGGGACGGGGAGGAGGGCGCCGACCGGGGCGCCTGACGCCACCACAGCACCGTCACCGCGTGCGCGACGACCAGGAGGAGGGCGTAGACGTGAAACCAGCCGAGCAACACCAGGCAGGCCCCGTAGGCCGCGTACCATCGGCGGCTCGACCGCCTCGCCGCCTCGATGAGCACCCAGGTGGCCAGGACGGCGACCGCCGTCACGATCGCGTAGCTGCGCGCCTCCTGGGCGTACCGGCTCACCATCGGCAGCACGGCGTAGAGCGATCCCGCGAGAAGACCGGCCCCCGGGGTGGCGAGCCTCCTGCCCAGGACCGCGATGCCGTACGCGGCGGCGGCCGTGGCGATGGCCGAGGGCAGGCGCATGGCCAGCTCGCCGGTCGAGAACGCGGCGAACGGCCGGAGCAGGAGATAGTAGAGCGCGTGCACCCGGTCGATGCTGCCGAGCAGGTGCCACAGGTCGTCGATGGGCATCGAGGCGGCCAGGACGCTGACCGACTCGTCGCGCCAGAACGAGGGCGTGGTGATGCCCCACAGCCCGATCAGCATCGCCGCCACCGCGGGGATCGCCTCCGGCAGACGACGCCGGACCCTGCCCTTCTCCGCAACACCCATCACATCGCGCTATTTCACACCATGAAGGCGATCAACGCGACGGTACGGCCGGACCCGGCCGCGGGTGGGGGCACCAAGCCTAACGACGATCCCCCTTATACCGATATTTCCGGCATTGCGGATGAGGTGGGCACTGCCGTGTCGGCCCGGCGGCTCCCGGTCGATCCCTAGTCGATCAGGTCGATCAGGTCGGCGACCGAGTCGACCACCATGGACGGACGGAACGGGTAACGATCGATCTGGTCCCTGCTGACGACCCCGCTGAGCACCAGGATCGTGTGCAGCCCCGCCTCCATGCCGGAGACGATGTCGGTGTCCATCCGATCGCCGATCATGGCGGTGCTCTCGCTGTGGCCGTCGATGGCCCGCAGCGCGCTGCGCATCATCATCGGGTTGGGCTTGCCCACGAAGTAGGGCTCCACCCCCGTCGCCTTGGTGATCATCGCGGCGACCGCGCCGCACGCGGGCAGCGACCCCTCGTTCGAGGGACCGACCGGGTCGGGGTTGGTGGCGATGAACCGGGCACCGCCCTCGATGAGGCGGATCGCCCGGGTGATCTGGGTGAAGCTGTACGTGCGGGTCTCGCCGAGGACCACGTAGTCGGGGGCGATGTCGGTCAGGACGTAGCCGACCTCGTGCAGGGCGGTGGTCAGCCCCGCCTCCCCCACCACGTACGCCGAGCCGCCGGGACGCTGGCCGTCCAGGAACCTCGCCGTGGCCAGCGCGGAGGTCCAGATCGACTCCGGCGGGATCTCCAGACCGGCCGCGCGCAGCCGTACGGCCAGGTCGCGCGGGGTGTATATCGAGTTGTTGGTCAGCACGAGAAACCGCTTGCCCGACTCGCGCAGGCGTCGGATGAACTCGTCGGCGCCGGGCACCGGATGTCCCTCGTGGACAAGGACCCCGTCCATGTCCGACAGCCAGCACTCGATCTGCTTGCGCTCGTCCACCGTTCTCCTCTGTTCCCGTGTTCCCGCCGGGTACGTATCGGAACCAAGGATGACAGGACCGGGCCGATCCCGCGTCACCAGACCCGTACATCCGGGCATCTCGGAGGTGAAAAGACCGGCCATGCGAGACCTCCGGCCGCCACGCGGCCCACCGCGGCCGTCGCGACCCGGCCCACCGGCTCCGTTCGCCACCCGGCTCCCCGTACACGAGACCGGCCCGGCTCCCCGCCTTCCGCTCAGGGTGCGAGTGCCTCCAGCGCCTCCAGCGCCCTGCGCATCGACTCCTCGGGGTCGGCGTCGGGCGATCCGATCTCCGGATCGAAGTTGAGATCGTGGAAGACCTCGGTGACCCCCTTGGCCTCGAGTTCCTCGACGTCCCGCCTGATCTCCTCGAACGAGCCGGTCAGCGGCTCACGGCCGGACGCTCCCGCGGGACGGACCCGGGTGACGCCCCGGGTGACGAAGCGCAGCGCCTCGGGATCGCGCCCGGCGGCACGCGCCGCCTCCTTGACGACGGCGATCCTCTCCCCGATGCCGCCGAGGTCCTCGCGGCTCGAACTGATCCAGCCGTCCGCCAGCCGCCCCGCACGCCTCAGCGCCACCTCCGCGGAACCGCCCAGCAGGATCGGCGGCACCACGGGCGGTTTCGGATCCTGGTGCGCCGGGGGCACCTCGTAGAACTCGCCCCTGTGCGCCACGGTCTCCTCCGTCCACAGGCGCCGCAGCAGCGGGACGTACTCCTCCGCGCGACGGCCGCGCCGTTCCATCGACACCCCCGAGGCGGCGAACTCCTCGGGCAGCCACCCCAGGCCGAACCCCGCGTCCAGCCGCCCGCCGGAGACCGCCTGCAGGCTCGCCAGCTGCTTCGCCATCAGCGCGGGCGAGGCGAACGGCAGGTTGAGCACCGCCACCCCCAGCCGGACGCGGCTCGTCAGGCCCGCCAGGTAGGCGAGTGTGACCACCGGGTCGTGCACGCTGCGATAGGTCGGGCCCATGGTGTGACCCCGCGGGTAGAGCAGGCGCTGGAAGGTCCACAGCTCGTGATAGCCGAGCCCCTCGGCCTCCCCGGCGACCCGCGCCATGTTGTCCGGCGTCGCCCAGGACCCCGAGACCGGCACCGCGAAACCAATCCTCATGCCTCGCACTTTATTCCGCCGGTGCGCGGGACCGTTGACCGGTGGTTCACTTGCCGGGTGGACAGCGAGGATCCGATCGACGAACTACTCGGGATCGCCGCCGGATACGGCGGTGTGCCCGGCACGGTCCTGCCGACCAGACCGGACGTGGTCATCGTGCGGGCCGGTTCCGTCGTGGTCAAGGCGCACGCGCCGGGCGCGGAGCGGGAACCGCTGGTGGAACGGATGCGGGCCACCGCGCACCCGGCACTGCGCGGGATCGTCCTCCAACCGGTGACCGAGGAGGTCATGACCGCCGGGGACCGGCTGGTCACCGTCTGGCCGGCCGGTACGCCGGTGGACCACACGGATCCGGACGCGGCCCCCTGGGAGGCCGCCGCCCGGCTGCTGGCGCGGCTGCACGCCGTACCGGCGCGGGCGCTGCCCCCGCTGCGGGCCGCGGGCGGACCGGCGCGGGTGGCCTCGACCGTCGCCCGACTGGGCGACCGCTCGGCCGCCGAGCTGGCGGTGCGCCGCGCCTTCACCTGCCTGCCCTCTCTCCCCTCACCCGGCGCGTACCTCCCCGATACGACGGCTCCCGGTCTGACCCACGGCGACTGGCACATGGGCCAGATGGTCCGCGCGCCGGACGAGTGGATCCTCATCGACATCGACGACCTCGGCCTCGGTGACCAGGCCTGGGATCTGTCCAGGCCCGCCGCCTGGTTCGCGGCCGGACTGCTGGAGCCCGACGTGTGGCATCGCTTTCTCGGGGCCTACCGCGCCGCGGGCGGGGTCGCCGCCGGACCGGACGGCGACCCGTGGGAACGGCTGGAGACACCGGCGCAGGCGATGACCGTGCAACTCGCGGCCACCGCGGTGGCCGCCGCGGGGCGGGCGGGGCGTCCGCTGGACGAGGTGGAGGAGGTGCTCGTCGAGTCCTGCCTGAGGATTGTCCGGCATCGAAGCGCCTGCAATAGTGTGCCGCAGTAGGTTGTGGTTACTCGTTACCACGCCAGAACAAGGAGACCAGCCAGATGCAGTGCCCCAAGTGTCGGGGCGCCATGCGCACCTATGAGCGCAACGGCGTCCACATCGACCAGTGTGAGAGCTGTCGCGGAATCTTCCTGGACTACGGCGAGCTCGAGACGCTGACCCGGATGGAAAGCCAGTGGTCGCAGTCTCACGCGGCTCCGCCGCCGCCCCCGCCGCCTCCCATGCACGGTGCTCCCCCCGGCTACGGCGCTCCCGCCTGGGGCGCACAGCGTCACGGCCACTACGGCCACCACCGCCAGCGCAGCTGGGTCGGGATGCTCTTCTCGACCTGATCCGCCGAGGCGACACCGCGACCTCGTCACGAGGTCGCGGTCTTCACGGCTCCGGGCTCTCGGTTCCCTGAGTTCTCGCGTCCCGTGGAGAAGGACGCCGCCGGCCGCCGAAGCAAGACGCGTCGGGGCGGTGAGGGGAAGCGCGTCAGGAGGGGAAGTCGCCCGGCTTGACCTTCTTGGGCTTCACGGTGCCCCCGGTCACGGCGTGCAGGGTGATCGTCCAGTTGGTCCAGCGGATCTGGGTCCCGGTGTTGACGGTCCTGAACCGCACGGACTTGCCGAACTGCTCGAAGTCGCACGACCGGGTGAAGGTCTTGGCCTTCGCGTCCCAGTCCTCGCCGAGGGTGTAGTAGATCTTGTAGCTGCCGTCCCGCACACCCTGGATCTTGAAGTTGGACTTCCTGCGGACGTACACGGTGACGGCCTTCTTCTTCCCGCGTACCAGGACCACGACGGCGTCCTGCCTGGTGCCGTTGCGCAGTTCGAGGTAGGCGCGGCCAGGACGTCCCTCTGAGGCGATGAACCTGCCGTTGGACAGCCGGCGGTTACGCTTCTTGGCCGCCTTGACCGGGATGACGCTCGCCGGATACCCGCTCAGCTCCTTGGCGACGTCTTCCACGTCGGACAGCTGGTTCGCCTGGGCCATGCCGGTCAGCACGGCAGGGCCGGTGCACACCCGCTGGTCCTCCGCATCCTGG
Organism: Streptosporangium sp. NPDC049046; assembly: GCF_040649155.1. Taxonomy (NCBI): domain Bacteria; kingdom Bacillati; phylum Actinomycetota; class Actinomycetes; order Streptosporangiales; family Streptosporangiaceae; genus Streptosporangium; species Streptosporangium sp. NPDC049046. Next base: position 219,711 of record NZ_JBEZEZ010000004.1, read on the forward strand.
CGGGCGGTGTCGAAGGAGGCGCGCAGCCGGCCCAGGGCTTCGACATAGCTGTCGTGCTGGGCCTTCACCTCGGCGGGAGGGGCGAGGGCGGAGAGCCGGGTCACCGCGGCCTCCACCGCTCCGGAGGTCTTCTGCAACTGCTTGCCGAGGGTCTTCAGCCCGCCGGTCGCGGCGAGCTTCTTCACCGCGTCACGCACCGGGCCGCGCGCCTGCTCCAGCTCGGCCCGGTATTCGTCGGGCGTGAGCGTCACGGCGGCGGGCGGGGAGGTCTGGCCGCCGGCTCCCTGTCCCGTTTCCGCCGTTCCCGCTCCCACGGTGCCACCCGCGGTGGCCGGGCCGACCACGGGATCATCCGAGGGCGAAGTGCAGGCGGTGAGGGTCAGCACGGTGACCACGGCACAGGCGAGCAAACGGGGGGAAGTCACCCGCACAACTATTGCCGGATCGATCACTGTGCGTCAAACGGTGTCCGGGAATCGGCGATCCCCGACGGGGGCACCTCCCGGTTCGCCACCGGCCATCGGCTGAGGAGGGTCGATCCCGGCGACGGCGGATCACGGCCGAGGCCGTCCCGCCCCCGAGCCGGTACGTCACGGAGATCAGCCGGACGGCCGGATCACGAGAAGCGACCGCGGGCGCTTGGTGAACTCCACCTCGCCCGTGACCGTGAACGTCTCGCCGTCGCACGCCAGCGGCAGCCGTCCGGAGGGGGCGGAGACGCGCAGCGTGTCGGCCTGCCACTGCTGGTAGTGGCGCGACAGCTTCACCCGCCCCGCCAGCAGGCTGAGGAACACCCGCAGCCTGGGCAGCCGGTCGGCGGCGGCGAGCACGCGGATGTCCAGCAGGCCGTCCTCCAGACGCTGCCGTCTGGAGGGGGCTCCGCCGCGCTCCTCGTAGCGGCAGTTGCCCACGAACACCATCCAGACGCGCCGGGGCACCCCGTCCACGACGAGTTCGACGGGGCGCGCGCCCCCCGGCCCGAGTGCCTCGGCCATCGCCCAGAACAGCGCGGGCCACTTACCGATCCGGCTCTGCCTTCGCTCCCCGCGCTCCACCAGCGCCGGGTAGACGCCCACGCTCGCGGTGTTGACGAACGTCCGGCCCGCGACCTCGCCGACGTCGACGGCGACGAGGTCGCCGCTGTGGTAGGCCATCACGGCCTCCTCCGAACTCTCCACCCCGAGCGCGCGGGCGAAGTGACCGTGCGCGCTCGCGGGGACGACCAGCAGCGGGGTCGCCCCGCCCACCGCCTCCTGGGCCGCCAGGTTGACCACGGTGTCTCCCCCGGCCACCGCGAGCACCTTGGCCCGCGAGGCGGCGTCCCGCACGGCGGCCCCGAGGTCGTCGCCCGGCGCCACCTCGACGACCTCGGCCCGGGGGAAGGCCACGCGCAACGCCTCGGCCGTTCCCGCGACGGCGTCGGCGGAACCGTCGACCACGGCGATCGCCCCCTCACCGTCGGGGTCGAGCCGCGCGGACGGCGCCGTGAGGGCGGCGCGCGCCTGCCCCGCCTCACCGGCGTCGGGCCAGATGCGGCGGGTGAGCAGCCCCGCCGCCACGCCGATCCCGGCTCCGGCGAGCACGTCGCCGGGGTAGTGCACTCCGGTGTAGACGCGGGAGAAGCAGACGGCCGCCGCGAGGAGCGCGACAGGGACCGCGACCACGCGGGGTGCCTCCAGCGCCACGGCCGCGGCGAAGGCGCCGGCCGTGGCGGAGTGACCCGAGGGGAACGACGCCGACGCGGGCATCTTGATCAGCCGGGCGAGCGGGAGCCCTTCCGCCGACGGCCGGTTCCTGCCGAAGGCCTGCTTGCCGACCAGGTTGACCAACGGACTGGCGAGGCTGACCGCGAGCAGTCCCCTGGTCGCGGCCCGGCGCAGTGGCCGTCGCCCGCTGACCGCCAGCGCACCTGCCACGCCGGCCCACAGGAGCGAGTTGTCGGCCGCGCGCGACAACGCGGGGACGACGCGTTCGAGACCGGGCAACCTCGCGCCCGCCACCATGGCGAACACCCGCCGGTCCAGCCTGCTCAGCCGCGACCCCAACCGCATGCGCCGCCCCCTCCTGCGATGACGAAAACCATGACGAACCGCCACGACCCACCCGTCACGACGAACCGCTCACGACGAGCGGCGATGACGAACGAGCGGACGGCCATTCGATTCTGCCCGGTGTCCGGGGTCCGGGGCGTCTACGCCGCTCCCGTACTTCTCGCACGTCATTCGTCCGCGGCTACCCCCACCGCGGAGGAGATCACCGGCTTGTGGCCTCTGGCGGCGAGTTCGGCCTCGATCGCGGCGCAGACGGTCTCCACGACCGTGACACGGGCCAGGCGCTTGTCGTCGCCGGGGACCACGTGCCACGGCGCCTTGGGGTGGTCGGTGCGGGCGAGCATCTCCTCCACCGCGGCCTCGTACTGCGGGCGCTTCTCGCGGTTGCGCCAGTCCTCGTCGGTGAGTTTCCACGCCCGCAACGGGTCGTCGGCCCGGTCCTGGAAACGCCTGAGCTGCTCCTCCTCGGAGACGTGCATCCAGAACTTGACCATGATCATGCCTTCGGCGGCGAGGGTCCGCTCGAACTCCACGATCTCCCCGTACGCGCGGGACCACTGCTCCTCGGTCGCGAAACCCTCGACGCGTTCCACCAGCACCCGGCCGTACCAGGAGCGGTCGAGCACCGCCATCCCGCCCCAGCCGGGCAGGACCGGCCAGAACCGCCACAAGAAGTGGTGGCGCTTCTCGTCGTACGTCGGCGCGGCGAACTGGGCGACGCGAACGTGGCGCGGGTCGAGTGGGCGCACCAGCCGTTTGATCGCCCCTCCCTTGCCCGAGGCGTCCCACCCCTCGAAGACCACGCACAGCGGCGGGCCGATGCGCTGTTCGCCGACCTGGCCGCCGAGTGTGAGGCGCAGACGGAGCAGGTGGTCCAGAGCGGCGTCGAGGCGCTCGGAGGCGTCCTTCTTGGAGAGCTTCTGGGACAGGTCGACCTGGGAGAGGCGGTTCATGCCGACAAGCCTCGCATGTTCCCGCCGACCCACGATCCGGGGAGGCCGCCCGGGTCCCGCCGCCTGTCGTCAGGCCAGGCGGTCCCCGGAAGGATCCGCCGCTGTCAGCGGGCCGCCGCCTGACCCGTGGCGGGTTCGGCGTCCGCCGGTGAGGAGACCGCGCCCAGCCGCATCCGCATCGCGTGCTCGACAAGGGTGATGAGCACTTTCTTGCCCGACTCGCGCTGCCTGGCGTCGCACAGCACGATCGGGATGTCCTGGTGGAGGGTGAGCCCGAGCCTGACCTCGTCGAGTTCGTACTTGCGGGCCCCGTCGAAGCAGTTGACCGCGACGATGAAGGGCGTCTCGCGCCGCTCGAAGTAGTCGAGCGAGGGAAAGCAGTCGGCGAGCCTGCGGGTGTCGGCGAGCACCACCGCGCCCAGCGCGCCCAGCGCGAGCTCGTCCCAGAGGAACCAGAAACGCTCCTGGCCGGGCGTGCCGAACAGGTAGAGGCGGTAGTCGTCACCGATGGTGATGCGGCCGAAGTCCATCGCGACCGTGGTGGTCTGCTTGGCCTCCACGCCCAGCAGGTCGTCGACACCGATACCCCGGTTGCTCAGGGTCTCCTCGGTGCGCAGCGGCTCTATCTCGGAGACCGCGCCGACCAGCGTCGTCTTGCCGGCGCCGAATCCACCGGCGACCAGGATCTTGATCGCCTTGGGCAGCTTCACGCGCCCGGCGTCACGGCTAGAGCGCACGGAGTCCATCGAGCACCGCCCTGTACAGCCTCTCGTCGTGCATGTCCGTCTCCGAATGCGGTTCTTGCATGGCGATGAATCCCTGATCGAGCAGGTCGCTGAGCAGGACACGGACCGTGCCTGCCGGAAGGTTCATATGGGCCGCGATCTCCGCGACCGACTGGGCCTGCAGGCAGAGCCGGACGATGGCCTGACTTTCCGGTTCCAGGCCCGGCTCCCTCGACGAGACCTGCCGAATGGTCACCACCAGGGTGATGAGGTCGAACCTGCCGCGACTCGGTTCGGTCCTGCCGCGCGTCAGGACGTACGGCCTGACGATCGGCCCCGCCTCGTCGCCGACCCACTGGGACTCTGGCTGCTCGTCGAAGATGCTCATCGTAGGCCGTCGCCCCTGAAGGAGTCGGCCCTGGAGGAGTCGGCCGTTCTGGTCGGCGAGGTGAGGTACTGGCCGACGCGGGTGACGAGCATGGCCATCTCGTAGGCCACCAGGCCGACGTCGGCCTCGGCGCTGCAGAACACCGCGAGGCAGGCTCCCTGCCCCGCGGCGGTGACGATCAGGTACGCCGTCCGCATCTCGATGATGGTCTGGCGCATCGGCCCGCCACCGACCCGGTCGCTGACTCCCCTGCCCAGGCTCTGGATCGCCGATCCGACGGCGGCCAGATGCTCGGCGTCGGCCGGGGAGAAGCCCGCCGAGGCGGCCAGCAGCAGGCCGTCGGTGGAGAACACGATGCCGTGCTGAGCTTCCTCCACCCGCGAGACCAGGTCGTCCAGCAACCAGGCCAGGTCCGTGAAAGACCCTGTTCCCTGCACCACTTCGTTGTCCTCTCCTTCCGCCCGCCGGCGTTCTCTCGCCGGTTCGGGGCAGCTCGTCGGCGCCTGCCCGGCACCCGCGACCTGATGATCGTTCACTGGGGTCACACGGCGGACCCGCCTTCGCCCACGGGATCGCCTTCGCGATCGAGCAGGTGGGCGGCGTCGTCGCGGCCTCGTCGCGTACCCGCCTGGAAGGACGACATGGCCGCGCGGATCATCTCCGGCGAGCGCTCGTCGTCGGCCTCGTCGGCCGGAGACGGCGGGACCACGGGCTCGTCCTCCTGCAGGGGTGCGGCGAGGTGGGTCTGGGGAACGCGCCTCGGGAGACCGCCCGGCGTGTGGCTGCTGTCGGGCGGGGGCAGCACGGGAGGCAGCGGGGTCCCGGAGCCGCCGGGACGCGCGTGGGCGCCGGAGTCGTCGGGGCCTTCGCCCGTGGAGGCGCCCTGCGAGACCGGAGTTCCGGGGTCGGCGAAGTCGGGCAGACGCCCGGGCGTTCCGGTCTCCGGCGCCCGCCTCAGTGCCGAGGGATCGGCGAAGCGGCCGGGAAACGTCGGGTCGGCGAGGTCCTCCCCGGGCGTGGGTCCCGCGGAATGCCGTCCGGAAGGCGCCTGCTCGGCCTGCGCGGGGACTCCGGCGATGCCCAGGGGGTCGCCCACCCGGCCGCGGACCGCGGCGACCGCGGAGGTGGTGCCGTTCATCTCGGCGCTGCTCGCCGGGCGCGCCTGCGGCACGCCGACGCCGACGGAGGTCCCCTGGTCCTCCTCGTTGATCAGGTCCTGCGGGATGAGGACGACGACGGTGGTGCCGCCGTACGGGGAGGACTTGAAGGTCACCCGGATGTCGTGCCGTTCGGCCAGGCGGCTGACGACGTACAGGCCCAGGCGGGCGTTGCCGGAGAGCTTGAGCTCCGGCGGGTTCGCGATCCGCTCGTTCGCCTCCGCGATGTCCGCGGCGCTCATGCCCAGGCCCCGGTCCTCGATCTCCAGCGCGTAGCCGTGGGCGACGAGGTATCCGCCGACCTGCACCGTCGTGTAGGGCGGAGAGAAGGAGGCCGCGTTCTCGACGAGCTCGGCGATCAGGTGGATGACGTCGCTCACGGCCCTGCCGTCCAGCGAGACCTCGCCCAGGGGCATCACGTCGACCCGGGTGTAGTCCTCGATCTCGGCGAGGGAGCCGCGGACCACGTCGATCATCGGGACCGCGTCGCGCCAGGCACGGCCCGGAGCCGCGCCGGAGAGCACGAGGAGGTTCTCCGCGTAGCGCCGCATCCGGGTCGCCAGGTGGTCGAGCCTGAACAGGTCGCGCAGTTCCTGAGGATCGTTCTCGCGCCGTTCCATCACGTCGAGCACACTCAGCTGACGGTGCACCAGCGACTGGGTGCGGCGGGCGAGGTTGCGCAGGATGTCGGCGATGTCGCGGCGCAGCTGGGCCTGCTCCGCGGCGACCTTGATGGCGGTCCGCTGCACGGCGTTGAACGCCTGGCCGACCTGCCCGATCTGGTCGTCTCCGAACTTGAGGGGGGGCGCCTCCGCCGCGACGTCCACCATCTGGCCGTGGCCGATCCGCTCGACCACGGCGGGCAGCCGCTCGTTGGCGAGTTCCCAGGCGGCGGCCCGCAGCTTCTCCAGCTGCTGTACCAGGGCGCGGGCCGTGGTGATCGCCAGGACGACCGAGGCGATGACCGCCACCAGGCCCAGGCCGCCGGCGAGCGCGAGCCGCACGATGACGCCGACGGCGACCGGCCCCGACCGCTCGACCACTCCGCTGCCGGCCGTGAGCACGGCCTGCGTGAACTTGACCTGTGCGGGCTGGGCGTCGGAGCTCCACCGCGTGACGTCGATCACTCCGGCCGCCACCACGTTCGGGTCCTCGATCAGCTGGTTCTCCATGGCGCGCAGCCGGACGAACTGCTCGCCGGAGACCATCCGCTTGTGGGCCTCCTGGTCGGCCGGGGGCAGCTCGGCCACCGCCTGGTCGGTGAGGAAGCGCCGCGTGCCGACCAGCTGCGTGAACCTGACCTGCTCCCCTTCGGAGAACCTGCCCCCGGTCAGGGCGCCCATCACCAGGGCGTCCTCCTGGGAGAGCAGGTCCCTGGCCCGGTTCATCGCGATGAGCGTGCGGGTGTCGTTGGCGAGTTCCTCGTCGTCCAGCGTGGCCAGCGAGTCGTAGACACGGAAGATCGAGTCGATGATGCCGGTGATCTCCGCGGCCGCCCAGGTCCGGTTGACCCGGCCGGCGTCGATCGCCTTGCGCGCGGCGGGCAACCCGTCCAGCAACCGCTGGGTCTCGCCGATGCGTCGGTGCAGGGCGGGACTTCCCAGCAGTTCCACTCCGCTGCCGCCGGTGAGTTGCCGGAAGTTCGCGTCGGCGGCGTCGGTGCGCTTTCGCTGGGCGGCCATCGCCTCGCGCCGTTGGCGTTCCGCGCTGACCGAGCCCAGGGTGATCGCGATCAGCCGCCGCTCGGCCTGCAGTTCGACGATGAGCCGCTCACTCGGGTCGGCCACCTCGGTGTTGAGGGTCGCCACGCCCAGCATGTTCAAACCGTCACGGACCGTCACCCATGCCGTGAACGCCCAGAGCGCGGTGAGCGACACCAGAAGTGCCGTGACCTTGGTCCGCAAGCTCGCGTTACGCAAGCGCATGGTATCCACCCCGGGAAACAGAAAAAATAGACGGCATTTTTCGTGGCAGTTGACACATCCTGGTCAAACAGGTCAAACGGTCGCCACATCGCTGGGATCAGCGGGGCATCCCGCATCACACCCGCCGAACCTTAGCAATGTCCCTAAAAACCCTCAAGACGGACAGAGTGGATGCGCCCTTGTGTCCTGTTTTGAATTCACGGTCAATTCTCAATACGAGTCGTCCTCGGGAATGGCGAGCGCACGTCGCGCCAGGTGAAGCGCGCCCAGAACTGCCGCCCTGACGATCGCCATCGGCAGATACAGGTCCTTGTCGACCCAGAGCGACGGCGCCTCGCCGCCACGGGCGGCCAGCAGGTGCCGGTATCCACGTTCCACGGCCTGTCTCCATCGCCCGTCCCGCGTGGCGTCGGTCAGCAGCAGGATCTGCAGCGCGTAGGCGGTCTCCTCCGCGGTGCCCTCCCATCGGCCCCACGACCCGTCCCCGCGCTGGGTGGCGAGCACCCAGTCCACGGCACCGCCCACCGCGCCCGCCGACTCCCCGCCGCCGAACTCGCGCAGCGCGATCGCGCAGCAGGCCGTGGCGTAGTACGGAGAGACGTGCCAGCGGTCCGTCCAGCTGCCGTCCGCCTCCTGGCGGTCACGCAGCCATGCCGACAGCTTCGCGACGACGGCCGCGTGGCGGGGCTCTCCCCCACGGCGGCGCAGGTATTCACCGAAGGCGTCGAGCACATGCGCGTTGGTCGTCGGGGACATCCCCTCCTCCCCCCGCCAGGTGCAGAAGTGGGTCTCCAGCTCGAACGGCCACAGCCCCTCCGGCTCGCGCGGCTCGTCGAGCAGCGCGAGCGCGTACAGGGCGACGGAGGTGGTGTCGGCGTCCGCGGGCAGACCCGGCCCCGTGGCGATCCCTTCGGGGCCGAGGCCGTCCCGCAGGCTCGCGACCAGTCGCGGCGGCACGTCCAGCGGGATCCCCGCACGCCGCAGCCAGCTCAGCGTCCAGCCGCGCTCGAACACGGCGATGGGGAGGGTGCACGGCATGGGACCGCCGGAGGAGGCCACGACGGCCTCCAGATACCGCCGGACGGCCGTCTCGTCACGCGTCCTGCGTGCCGCGCGATCCTCGGCTCCGGGTCCGGCCTCGGGCGGCGAGGCCAGCCAGGCCGCGCTCGCCCCGGGCGAGGCTCCCACGGCCGCCATCCCGCCGGGCATCGGCGTGGGAAGGATTCCCGAGGCGGCTATCGCCTCCGGGCCCGCGACCTCGAGGGCATGGACCAGTTTCTGCGGGATCGGCGCGCCCGACATCAGCCACGCCCTGACGGCCGTCAGTTTGGCGCCGCCCGTGCCCAGGGGCGGTTGCGGCCCCTCCCCGTCGAGGTGACCGTCGATCAGGGCGAACAGGGAGGCGACGATGAGTTCGACCGCGGGCGTGTCCGGTGGCCAGCCGACCTGGAAGGACCGGTCCCCGATGGCCTCCAGCCCGCGTTCCACGGCCTTGGCGAGGAGGGCGCGGTCGGAGGAGCCTTCGCGCCCGAGTTCGACCAGGAGCGCCTCGACCGCGCTCAGCGTGGGGACGAGGGCGTGGTCGCCGGAACACCCCCAGCCACCGTCCGGCCGCTGGGTGTCGAGCAGGAACTCGACCCGTGCGGTGTGCCCTGCCAGCCACGGCGCCAGGCTCACCACCCGGCCGGTCTCGTACGGGGAGGCGGACACCTGCCCCCAGGGCTCGGCCGACAGTCCGGCGACCAGCTCGCGCGCCTCGGCGACCACGTCGATCCCGGCGTGATCCTCCGTACGGATCCCGGTGCCCGCCTTCGTGCCTGGTTCCGTGCCCGATTCCGTGATGGTCAGCAGGCCGTCCACGCTCACAACGTCCCCCAGTAGTCGCCGACCTGGTAGAAACCCGCGCAGAAGTCCATCTGGCGTTCCATGTAGCCCGCCAGCTCCGGATGGGCGGTCCGTAGCGGGGCGATGAGCTCCCGGCTGCGGGCGGCGAGCCCGGCGATCCGCTGTTCCACCTCGGCGCGGCCGACACCGAGCAGCAGGACGTTGAGATCTCCCCAGGCGACGTCCCGCTCGTAGGTGCCCAGGTCGTTGAGAAGGCGGATGACCCGTTGCACCGCCCAGCCCGCCTCGCGCAGCGCGTCGACGTCCGCGACCGCGCCGGGGCCCGTGACGTGGATCCAGTGGGCCGCGAACGCGTAGGAGAAGCCGAGGTTGTCGGCGTTGCCGAGGTACTCCTCGTAGGTCGGCGTGACCTTGTCGGTCTTCCAGCGCCACTCCGTGAGCATCCCGTCCAGCATGCGCTCCAGCTCGTCGCGCCAGACCGGCCCGAGTTCGGGGAACGCGGGCGAGGCCGCGAGCTCGTCGCGGATGTCGCCGAGCATGCGGGTCAGGTCGTCGTCGGGGACCGGCGAGGCCCCGTCCGCCACGTCCAGGCACCTCCTGGCGATGGCCCGCACCTCGGGCAGCGAGGTGGCGACGTAGTCGACGAGCCAGTCCAGGCCGAACGCCCAGAGGGAGACCTTGTTCGCCATCCGCAACTGCTCGGCGCCGAACCAGGGGCCGCCGAACGCCATGGCCAGTGAGAGCGTGCTGTACAGGGCCGCGTCGAACGGCTTGGCGGAGAACAGGCCGGGATAGGTCTCCGCCCACTCGCGCATGTCCCGCTGCGACCGCCCGGCGCGGGCGCAGATCGCCCCCGCCTCCCTGGCGTTCCCCAGGACGCCGGAATCGGGCCGTGCACCGGGGACGGGCCGGACGTCCGGATCGGAGCGGAGCCCGGAATCGGGCCGGACAGCCGGATCGGGCGGGAGCGTCATCGCAGGGCCCCGCTCCGGTCACGTCCGTTGAAGGACACGCCCAGCGAGACCTTCTTCCGGGGACGCAGCGAGGCGGCCCAGCCGGTGTCGAACGGGCCCGGGGTGCGCACCGACATGCGGAACCGGCTGAGGATGCTCGCGACGAGGAGCGGTGCCTCGACGTAGAACAGGGGCTCGCCCAGGCACCTGTGCGGTCCGCCCCCGAAGGGGAAGTAGGAGTATCTGTGCCTGCGCTCCTCGCCCCCGGACCTGCTGGGCGCGAACCGCTCGGGGTCGAACTCGTCCGGGCGCTCCCAGAACTCCTCCAGTCGCTGCGTGGCGTACGGGGTGACCAGCACCGACGATCCGGCCTTGATCCGGATGCCGCCGATCTCCGTGTCCTCCATGACCCTGCGGGGGAGAAACCAGCCCGCCGGGTACAGGCGGAGTGTCTCCTGCAGGACCATGCGCGTGTAGACGAGATGGGGGATGTCCTCGGGGACGGCCGGCCCCTCGCCCACCACCTCGTCGATCTCCGCCCGGAGCCTGGCCTCCACGTCCGGGTGCTCCTCGAGGAGGAGCCACAGCCAGGTGAGGACCATCGCGGTGGTCTCCGACGAGGCGGCGTACACGCTGACCAGCGCGTCGCGGATCTGCTTCTCGGTGAGTCTGTCACCGTTCTCGTCGACGGACCGGCAGAGCACGGAGATGACGTCGACGCTGTCGTCGGGTCGGGCCATCGCCTTTCTCACCACGGGAAACACCACGTCGTCGATCGACTGGACGGCCCGCAGAAAGGTCCTGTCGCCGGGGATCCGCATGAAATACGGCATGAAAGGCATGAGAATCCGGTAGACGAGCGAATAGGACGCCTGTTCGAAAGCGGGGATGATGCGTTCCCCGTCCTCCCGGTTCAGCTTGTCCCCGAACAGCACCCGGTTGACGATGTAGCTGAGGATGCTGGACATCTCCGTGGCCGCGTCGAAGTCCTGCCCCGACCGCACGTACTCGTCCCATTCCTCGACGCGCCCCGCGACGCGCCTGGACACCTCATCGGCGATCGTGGCGATGTACCGCGTGGTGAACAGGGGTTGCAGGACCTTCCTACTGTTCTGCCAGTGCTCGCCGTCGCTCATGATGCTGTGCCCGAAAAGCCGCTCCAGCGGGCGCCAGAACATTCCCAGGCGCTGGTGCTTCGTCCATTCGACGCGCATCACCTGCTGGACGTGGTCGGGGTGCGTGATCAGATAGGGGCGAAAGGGCCCCAACTCCAGCCGGACGATCTCACCTCGCGCCTCCCGTGCGAACCCGGCGAGCGCCCCCGCCGGTTCGCGGAGAAGCTTGGGCAGGGCTCGGCGCATCGGAACGGATCTCGCCCGGCGACCGGCACGGACGTGCACGTCCATGGACATAGGCAAACATCTCCCACCTCGCGTGACGTGAATTCGCGCAGCACGAGACAACCGCCCGCGCGGGTGAGCGCGGCGGTGTTCGAAAACGGGGACACCCCACGTGTCCCGTTCCCACCCGGGGCGCGAATCAGGACTGGTCAGCCAACGGAACAGGACCGCTCGGCCGACAATCCACCTGGGACGCTCCGAGCCTCCTCGCCTGTCTCATTCTGTGTTTTACACGCTAAAGCGCATCACATCACAACATTAGTTAATCTTCGCACAAAGTATCACATGACTCACCAGAAGTGATCAAGGGTGTATAGCATATAAAGCCCACCACTTTCCGGCATGATCCTCGTTAACATGCGCTTAACATGAGCGCCTTAATTAGTGGATCAGCCGCTAATCATGCGATGACCTGGCATTACTCAGTGTGACCGCGGGTCCTCAGCTCCGAGCTGTCAGGCTCCCCGAGCGCTCAGGCGCCCTTGGCGAAGGCCGCGAGGATGCGGTCGGCGGCCAGCGACGGGGTGAGGACACCCTCCTGGACGTCGCGCTCCACCTGGCCGACGATCGCCGCGACCTCGGGGTGCTCGCGGAGCCGGGTGAGCAACCTGTCGGTGATCAGTGCCCAGGTCCATCGGACCTGCTGGCGGCGACGGCGCTCGGCGAGCTCCCCCGAGGCCTCCAGGGCGTCGCGATGGTGGACGACCTGCCGCCACAGCTCGTCCAGCCCCTTGCCGGTCAGCCCGCTGCAGGTGAGCACCGGGGGCGTCCGCCCCGCGCCCAGCAGGCGGAGCGCTCCCGCGAGCTCTCTGGCGGCCTTGCGCGCGTCCAGCTCGTGGGAGCTGCCCTCGGTGCCGTCGGCCTTGTTGATCGCGATCACGTCGGCCAGCTCCAGCACCCCCTTCTTGATGCCCTGGAGCTGGTCGCCCGTCCTGGCCAGGGTGAGCAGCAGGAAGGTGTCGACCATGTCGGCCACGGCGGTCTCCGACTGGCCGACGCCGACGGTCTCCACGAGAACGATGTCGTATCCGGCGGCCTCGACCACGACCATCGCCTCGCGGGTCGCCCTGGTGACCCCGCCCAGGGTGCCCGAGGTGGGCGAAGGGCGGATGAAGGCGGCCGGGTCGACCGCCAGGCGGGACATCCTTGTCTTGTCGCCCAGGATGCTCCCCCCCGTACGCGTCGAGGACGGGTCGACGGCGAGCACCGCCACCCGATGCCCCTCCCCGGTCAGCCGGGTGCCGAGCGCGTCGATGAACGTGGACTTGCCGACACCGGGCACGCCGGTGATGCCGACCCTGCGCGCGGCGCCGGAGAGCGGCGTCAGCTCGGCGAGCAGCCGCTGGGCCAGGTCCCTGTGATCGGCCCTGGAGGACTCCACCAGCGTGATCGCCCGCGCGATCCAGACCCTGGACCCCTCCTTCACTCCCTGAACGTAGTCGTCAAGCGTCCGCGTCATGGCCCAGCCGGGTGAGCAGGTCCGCCAGCAGTCCCCGGGCGGCGTCGGCGATCACGGTGCCGGGCGGGAAGATCGCGCTCGCCCCCGCCGCGCGCAGCGCGTCGAAGTCACCGGGCGGGATGACCCCGCCGACCACGATCATGACGTCCTCCGCGCCCAGCGCGGCCAGCGCCTCGCGGAGTGCGGGCACGAGCGTGAGGTGCCCGGCGGCGAGCGAGTTCACGCCGACCACGTGCACGTCGGCCTCGACCGCCTGACGGGCGACCTCGTCGGGCGTCTGGAACAGCGGGCCGACGTCCACGTCGAAGCCGAGGTCGGCGAAGGCCGTCGCGATCACCTTCTGGCCCCGGTCGTGACCGTCCTGGCCCATCTTCGCCACCAGGATGCGGGGACGGCGGCCCTCCAGCCGCTCGAACTCGGCGCAGGCCGCGCGAACTCCGTCCACGCCGGATCCCACCTCCTCGCGATAGACCCCGGTGATCGTACGGATCTGCGCCGCGTGCCGCCCGAAGACCCGCTCCAGCGCGTCGGAGATCTCCCCGACCGTGGCCATGGCGCGGGCCGCCTCGATCGACAGCGCGAGGAGGTTCCCGTCGCTCGCCGCGCCCTTGGTCAGCGCGGTGAGAGCCTCCTCCACCCGGATGGGATCGCGCTCCTCGCGCAGGCGGCGCAGCTTCTCCAGCTGCTGGGCGCGTACCGAGGTGTTGTCGACCTTGAGCACCTCGATGGGCTCGTCGGCGTCCGGCCGGTACTTGTTCACGCCGATGACCGGCTGGCGCCCGGAGTCGATGCGCGCCTGGGTGCGGGCGGCGGCCTCCTCGATGCGCAGCTTCGGCAGGCCCTGGTCGATCGCCCTCGCCATGCCCCCGGCGGCCTCGACCTCCTCGATGTGGCCCCACGCCCTGGTGGCCAGCTCGTGGGTGAGCCGCTCGACGTAGTAGGAGCCGCCCCAGGGGTCGATCACCCGGCAGGTGCCCGACTCCTGCTGGAGCAGCAGCTGGGTGTTGCGGGCGATCCTGGCGGAGAAGTCGGTGGGCAGGGCGAGCGCCTCGTCGAGGGCGTTGGTGTGCAGCGACTGGGTGTGCCCCTGGGTGGCGGCCATCGCCTCCACGCAGGTGCGGACGACGTTGTTGTAGACGTCCTGGGCGGTGAGCGACCAGCCGGAGGTCTGCGAGTGGGTCCGCAGCGAGAGCGACCTGGGATTCTTCGCCCCGAACCCGGACACCAGCCGCGCCCAGAGCAGCCGCGCCGCCCGCAGCTTGGCGACCTCCATGAAGAAGTTCATGCCGATGCACCAGAAGAACGAGAGGCGCGGCGCGAACCTGTCGATGTCCAGGCCCGCCTCGACGCCGGCCCGGAGATACTCCACCCCGTCGGCGAGGGTGTAGGCGAGCTCCAGGTCACACGTGGCCCCGGCCTCCTGGATGTGGTATCCGGAGATCGAGATCGAGTTGAACTTCGGCATCTTCTCGCTGGTGTACGCGAAGATGTCGGAGATGATCCGCATCGAGGGGCCCGGCGGGTAGATGTAGGTGTTGCGGACCATGAACTCCTTGAGGATGTCGTTCTGGATGGTCCCCGCGAGCTGCTCGGGGGCCACCCCCTGCTCCTCGGCGGCCACGACGTAGAGCGCGAGCACGGGGAGCACCGCGCCGTTCATGGTCATCGACACGCTCATCCTGTCGAGGGGGATCCCGTCGAACAGCTGCCGCATGTCGTAGATGGAGTCGATGGCCACGCCCGCCATGCCGACGTCCCCCGCCACCCGGGGGTGGTCGGAGTCGTAGCCCCGGTGGGTGGCCAGGTCGAAGGCGACCGACAGGCCCTTCTGCCCGGCGGCCAGGTTGCGCCGGTAGAAGGCGTTGGACTCGGCCGCGGTGGAGAATCCGGCGTACTGGCGGATGGTCCACGGCTGGTTGACGTACATGGTCGGGTACGGGCCGCGCAGGTAGGGGACCGCGCCGGGGTAGGTCTCCAGGAAGTCGAGCCCGGTCAGGTCGGCGGCGGTGTAGAGGGGCTTGACGCCGATGCCCTCCGGCGTCTCCCACAGCAGGTCCCCCGGATCGCTCCCGGTGGCCTCCCGAACGGATCGCGCCCAGTCCTCCAGGCCGGGATCAGGAGCCGCGGGGTCCGCCGGGTGCTCGCCGGGGGCCGCCGGTCGCGCACCGAGCTCAATGCCGGAGAAGTCGGGAATCATCGAGCCACCCCCAGATCGTCGAAGGTCGTCCGGAGCACGCCGAGCGCGTCACATCCCGCGTAGAGACAGCCGTCCACACCCTCGTAATCTCCCTTCCCCGCCAGCCACACCTTTACCGCCCCCGCGCCCCTCAGCGCGGCGGCCACCGCCTCGGCGTGCCCGGCGTACAGCCGGTCACTGGAGCACAGGCAGGCGATCCTCGCCCCGGAGGCGGCGAACGCGGCGGCGATCTCGCCGGGATCCGTGACGGCGCCGCCGGTCACGGTGGCGATACCGCCCGCCTGGAAGAGGTTGGCCGCGAACGACGCCCTCGCGGTGTGCGAGGCCACCGGACCGATGGTCGCCAGGAAGACCTTGGGCCGGGTCTCCTGGGCGTCCGCCAGGTCGCGCAGCGCCTCGAACTCCTGCGCGTAGTGCACCCCGGTGCTTTCGCCGGGCCTGGCCTGCCTGCTGAGAGGCCGCTCGGCCAGGTCGGGGAACTCGCTGACGCCGGTGATCGGGTCGCGGCGCCTCGCGATTCCGGCCGCGCGCCGCTCCCAGGTGGCCGCGAGCCGTCCCGCGACGAACCCGGAGGCGAGCGCGTCGGCCATCCCCCCGGCGCGCTCGATCTCCTGGAACCACTCCCAGGCCCTGACCGCGAGGTCCTCGGTGAGCCGCTCGACGTACCAGGAGCCCCCGGCCGGGTCGATCACCCGGGCCACCCCGGCCTCCTCCACGAGCAGCGACTGGGTGTTGCGCGCGATGCGGCGGGCGAAGGCGTCCGGCAGGCCGAGGCGGGCGTCGAAGGGCTGCACCGTCACCGCGTCGGCCCCGCCGGTACCGGCCGCGAAGCAGGCGAGCGTGGTGCGGAGCATGTTCACCCACGGGTCGCGGGCGGTCATCATCGCCGAACCGGTCACCGCGTGCTGCCGCTGCGCCGCGCCGGAGACACCGGAGACGCCGGAGACGCCGGAGACGCCGCACACCTCGGCGACGCGCGCCCAGAGCCTGCGGGCGGCCCTGAGCTTGGCGATGGTGAGGAACTGGTCGGCGGTGGCGGCGTAGCGGAACTCCAGCTGCCCGAACGCCTGCTCCATCGTCAGACCCACGCCGGTCAGGGCACGCAGCGCGGCGACCCCCGCCGCGACGGAGCAGCCGAGCTCCTCTGCGTCGCCGCCCCCCGCGTCGTGGTACGGCGTGGCGTCCACGACCACCGCCCGAAGGCCCGGATGGTCCGCGACGCAGCGGCGGGCCAGCTCGATCGCCGTGTCCGCGTCGGCGAGGACGTCGGCGCCCAGGTTCCCGGTGAGCCTCCCCGGTCCGTCATCGGCCGCGCGGCCGGTGGCACCGGAGGTAGCACCCGGTCCGTCGCCGGACACCGGCGTTCCCGGCCCGCCGCCGGGCGCCGCGGCCTCCCGCTCCCCGGCCAGCGCGAAAAGCGCCGCTGCCGCCTCGCGGGTCCGCTTGCCCGCGTCGAGCGTGACCGAGATCAGGTTCAGGTGGACCCGCTCCAGCGCGCGTGGCAGATCCTCCGGGTCGAGGGCGAGCCACAGCGAGTCGACGCCGTTCTCCAGATCCGCGAGGATCGCCTCGGGATCGGGTATCTCGTGGCGTTGCCGTACCTCCCAGCCGCCCTCGGGACGGGAGCCGCGGACGTAGGGCGCGGCTCCGGGAAGGCCGGGATCACCTGGCAGGTCGGACGCGTCGTAGATCGGCGCGATCGTCACGCCGTCGTAGGTGGTGAAGGCCAGCGCC
Organism: Streptosporangium sp. NPDC049046; assembly: GCF_040649155.1. Lineage (NCBI taxonomy): Bacteria > Bacillati > Actinomycetota > Actinomycetes > Streptosporangiales > Streptosporangiaceae > Streptosporangium > Streptosporangium sp. NPDC049046. The sequence goes on from NZ_JBEZEZ010000004.1 coordinate 236,498, forward strand.
TCCTCCGGGGAGTCGGTCTCGACCCCGGACTTGCGCAGCACCCCGAGCGCGAGCTCCCGCCACCGGTCACGGGTGACCGGTGGGAACTCGGCGGCCGATCGAGACTCCTCAGGCGGCACGGTCATGCACCGGATCCTAAGCGTCGCGCCACCGAGAACTTCCCCCGCCCCCCGGACGAATACCAACACTGGGGTCAACAGGGGGTTCGGGCAGGGGGTTCGGCGTGACTCGTGACCGGCGTGATCCGCGCCGGTGTGGCGTCGACAGGGGGTGCGGGCAAGGAGGCCGATCTCGGGATCCGCCCCCGGTGGCGACGGCGAGGCGCGCCACCGGGGAGCCGGTCACGCGACGGTCAGGTGACGGGCTCCTGCCAGGCGGCGTCCCAGGTGGTCCGGTCGACGGCGCCGGTGACGGCGAGGCCCTTCTCCTTCTGGAACTTCCTGCAGACCTCACTGGAGGCGGGGCCGTACAGGCCGTCGACGTCGATCGCCCAGCCCCGGTCGCGCATCCGCCGCTGCCAGGTGCGGACGTCCTCCCCCTGCATGACCGGCGGCTGCTTGAGTATGCGGCCGGGGAAGGAGGGGTGAGGTTCGGGCGGGTTGGGAGCCCCGCCGGGGCGTGGGGCGCCGCGCTTGACCCACGCGTACAGGGGCTCGCCGGGGCAACTGGTCGAGTAGCCGTCGCGGTGCCCCTTGATCTCCCTGCCCGCCCCGCCCTTGTCCCTGAGGTATTCGATGGCGTCGAGGATGCCGTGCAGGATGTCGTCGGTCGGCTTGGTGAATCCCGAGGAGCCGACCAGCCCGAGCACCGCGTAGTGGTCGCTGTTGAGCCCGGCGCCGTTGGCGGCCGGGACGTTGCGCACGCCGCGCCCCTCGAAGACCTTCCGATGCGGACAGACCAGCATGGAGTATCCGACATCGATCCAGCCGTTGCCGTCCATGTGGTGGCTCTGGATGGACTTCACCAACGCGACACACTTGGCGTGGTCGTTCACGATGTCCGGGCTGACCTGGCCACCCGTGTAATGGACCTTCACTCCCTTGGTGGAGTTGAGCTTGCTGTAGGAACCGCGCGGCTGGCGGGCGCCCCACTCACGGCGAGTAACGAGATCGATGGCCACGAAACGTCTCCACTGTCTGAGTGATATTGCCCTACCGGAGCGTAATGGCTGACACGGCACCAATAAGGCCGTTAAAGCAATTGGTCCCTTGCCGCGGTGTGATGGGGGAAGCACTCCGGATGGTCGTCGGGTAGCGAAACAGCCGTTCTCCTAACCCCTGCCGGGCCCTCTAAACCGCACCCTCCCCCGGTCCGCGAGGCTCGGCGAGCCCCGTCGAGGTGGGAGCGCGCTTCCCCTTTTCCAGGTTCCTCTCCCCTCGGCGCGAACGCCGTGGGGCACCGGCGAGCCAGGCATCCGGCACGCCGCCCCGAACCGGGTGGTTCTCCTTTCTCCTCCGTGTCCCCCGTTCACCCATCACACTTCACATCACCGACAAGACGGATAGCCTTCCCCCATGGTCGTGACCCCCCTCACCCCTGACGACCCGGCTCGGCTCGGCGCGTTCCAGCTCGCCGGGAGAGTCGGTGAGGGCGGCCAGGGCGTCGTCTACCTCGCGCACGCTCCCAGCGGCGAGCGGGTTGCGGTGAAGGTGCTGTTCCGCGGCGACACCGCGTCGCGGGCGCGACTCGCCCGCGAACTGTCCGCCCTGGAGAGCGTCGCGCCCTTCTGCACGGCGCGCGTGCTGACCGCCTCCGTGGACGGCCCCCTCCCGTACGTGGTCAGCGAGTTCGTCGACGGCCCCTCGCTGGAGGAGAGGATCCGCGAGCGGGGCCCACTGCGGGGCGGCGAACTGGAACGCCTGGTGGTCGGTACGGCGACCGCGCTGACGGCCATCCACGCCGCCGGGGTGGTGCACCGCGACTTCAAGCCCGCCAACGTGCTGCTCGGCCCCGACGGCCCCAGGGTGGTCGACTTCGGCATCGCGAGGGCGGAGGGCGCGGCCACGACCGCCTCCGGCCTGATCGGCACCCCCGCCTACCTGTCCCCCGAGCAGATCGGCGGGGCTCCCGCCTCACCCGCCTCCGACGTGTTCGGCTGGGCGGCCACCATGCTCTGCGCGGCGAGCGGCAGCCCTCCCTTCGGCGCCGACACCGTGCCGGCCGTGCTGAACCGGATCCTCAACCACCACCCGGACCTGTCGCCCCTGCCCCCCGCCTTCGCCGGGTTGATCGCCTCCTGCCTGGACAAGGATCCCGCCCGCCGTCCGACGGCCCGCGCGCTGATGGTCGGCCTCGTCGACCCGGTCGCCGCCGACCCCTCCGCCGAGTCCACCGAGGATCTGGCCAGGATCGGCAGCCGGATCGCCGCCCCTCCGGGACGGTCGGCGCTCACGACCCGGGAATCCCGCCGTGGCCGGCGGGGCGCCGTCACCGGCGCGGCCCTCGTCACGGTGTCGCTGCTGATCGCCGCGGGGGTCGCCGCCTGGCTCATTCCGGGCATCCCCGAGACCGGCGTCAACGGTTCCGGCCGGGCGACACCGTCCCCCCCGCCGTCCCCGTCGTCGCCGTCGTCGCCGTCCGGAGGCGAGGCCCCGTCCACTCCGGAACCCTCCGGCACCGAGAGGTCGGCCCCGCCGGGGAACGGGGTCGAGATCCCCGCCTCCTTCGCCGGAGCGTGGGCCGGTGACGGCGTCACCTCCACCAACCCGTTCTCCCCCGGCGAGAAGCGGATCGAGGTCACGCTCAGAAAGGGCGACGACGGAGCCGAATGGGCGGAACCGGTCAACGGCTGCAAGGGGCGGATCACCCTGGCCAAGGTCACCGCCGAGGAGTTGACCTTCACCCTCGGCTCCGGCACCGGCTGCGTCCCCGGGACGGTGTGGCTCAGGCGCAAAGGTGACGCCCTGACCTACACCTGGAAGGACGTTCCCGGCCCCGAGCTGGTCACCGAGACCGGCGACCTGACCAGGAACCGATGAGGCCCTGACCGGTCATGATGCCGATGACGACGATCACCGCGCCGAGCGGCTGGTTCCACGTCAGCGTCTCACCCAGGACGAGCACCCCGAGGACGACCCCCACCAGCGGGGTCAGGTACGTCACCGTCGAGGCGGCCGTCGCCCCCCAACGGGCGATGACCGTGGTGTTCCAGATGTAGGCGAGCCCCGTACCCAGGACGCCCAGGGCGGCCATGCTCGCCACGACGGGCAGGTCCAGGCGCACCGGACCGCCTGCCAGCAGCGGGCTCAGCGCGAGCATGACCAGGGCCGCCACGCTGATCTGGGCGGCGGCGATCGTGGGGGCGTCGTAGCCGTAGGAGACCACGAAGCGCCGCGTGTAGGCGAAGGCCAGGCCGTAGCAGAACGTCGCCCCCAGGCAGGCCGCCTGCGCCCATCCGGGGCCGGCCTCGCTCAGGTTCCACGGGGCGAGGACGACGACGACACCGGCCGCGCCCAGCAGCAGGCCGAGCACCCCCGCCGCGTCCAGGCGTTCCTGGCGGAGCGCGGCCAGGGTCACGAACATCGTCATCAGCGGCGTCGTGGCGTTGTAGATGCTGGAGAGCCCCGAGGGGATGTGCTGCCCGGCCCAGGCGAACAGCAGGAACGGCACCACGCACAGCAGCAGCGCGACCACCCCCAGGTGCGCCCAGAGTCTCGGCTGCCTCGGCCAGCTCCGGCGGGTGACCAGCATGATCGCGTTGAGGGTGAGCGCTCCCAGCGTGAGACGGCCCAGCACCGTCTGGACGGGAGACAGGCCGGTGAGAGCGACCTTGATGAACAGGAAGCTCGCCCCCCAGGTCAGGGCGAGCGCGAGATATCGGGCGAGCACCGACCTGCTCGCCGGGAGCGGCGCGGCGTCGGCCGCCCGCACCCGCGGAGCTGCCGGGAAGGTTCTTTCACGGGTCACCGGAGCAGTCTCATCAGGCGCTGAGCATGTGTCCAATGAGTTGCCCCGGCGGTGTGATGAGATGTCCTCATGAGGGCCACGGTCGCGCAACTCCGAGTCTTCGCCGCCGTGATCGCGAACGGCGGCTTCGGCGCGGCCGCCGAGGAGCTGGGCATGTCCCAGTCGGCGGTCTCCCACGCGCTCGCCGCACTTGAGCGCGCTCTCGGCGCACCGCTGGTGCTGCGGCACGGAGGCGTGGGACCCACCGCCCTGGGGACGACGATCCTGCCGCACGCCCAGGCGGCGCTCGCCTCGGTGTCCGCCATCGACGAGGCCGTCTCCGCACACCTGGGACAGCACACCGGAGTCGTCCGCGTCGCCGCCCCGCCCACGGTCTGCTGCGGGCTGCTCCCCCAGCTCATGCGGACGTGGCGCGCGGAACTCCCCGGTGTCGAGGTGCAGGTCTTCGAGGGTGACGACGACGAGCTGTCTCCCTGGCTGGAGACCGGGGTCGTCGACGCCGCCGTCCTCGTCGATCCGCTGCCCCCTCCTCCCGCGCATGTGGTGGTGGGCCGCGACGCCTTCCACGCCGTGGTCCGCACCGATCACCCCCTCGCCGGTCAGGAACACATCACGATGGCCGAGTTGACGGAGGATCCGCTGCTCGTCTCCAAGGGGGGCTGCGAGCCGCAGACCCGACTGCTGTGCTCCATGGCGGGTGTCCCCTACGCCCCTGCCCAGCATGTGCGCGAGCTCGGCACACTCATCGGAATGATCGCCGCCGGTATCGGCGTCTCGACGGTTCCCGACCTCGGCCGCGGCCTCCTCACCCCCGGGCTCGTCATGATCCCGCTGAAGCCGTCCCTGACCCGCGCCCTCGTCCTCACCGGTCCGCTCACCCGCCCGCCGAGCCCTCTGGTCGACGCCCTGCTCCGCACCGCCCCCGAGGTCCCCGCTTCCTCGGCGGCCTCCTGAGTCCGGCGCGAAAACCCTTCGACCGCAGAGCGTCCCGCGAGGATCATTGGCGCCATGTCCGTACTCAAGGAGGTCGACTTCCAGCCGGAGCCGCGCCCGGTCGAGCTGCCGATGAAGATCTGGCTCGACGACGGCGACGCGGCGGTGGACGTGATCGACGCCCTCGCGTTGTCCCCCTTCGCGACCGGGGCCCAGCCCTGGTCGCGCACCGCGAACCTGGAGCGGGTCCGTCCCGACGCCTCTCTCGCCCCCGCCTCGGGAAGGCTCGTCAGGGCGGCCTCGGAGAAGGACGGCCGCGACTCGCGGCTGCTGTGCGGAGAGGGCTGGACCCTGCGCGTGATCCGCTACCGCAACCGCGCCGCCACGGTCAGCGTGACCGCGGTCGACGAGGGCCTGGCCCGCTCGGTGATCGAGGAGATCACGAGGGACGCAGAGGAGCCCGCCCCCGAGAGCGACCACGTCACGATGGGCTTCTGGTGGCAGGGTCCCCGGGGCAGCCGCCGCTCGGAGAAGCCGATCACCGCCGCTCCCTGGGCGGAGGTCGCCGGCAACTACGCCAGGTCCGTGAGCGAACCGCTGTCTCGGCTGATGTCCGTCACCCCCTCGGAGGCACACGGCCGGCTGATCCTGCTGCACGGGCCGCCGGGCACCGGCAAGACGACGCTGCTGCGCACGCTCGCCCACGAGTGGCGGTCGTGGTGCCAGGTCGACTGCGTGCTGGACCCCGAGCAGCTGTTCCACTCCCCCGGATACCTCATGGAGGTCGCTGTCGGCTCCGACGACCATGACCACGACGGCGGAGGCGACAGCGGAGATCGGTGGCGGCTCCTGGTGCTGGAGGACTGTGACGAACTGATCAGGTCCGGCGCCAAGGAGGCCACCGGACAGGGCCTGTCGCGCCTTCTCAACCTGACCGACGGGCTCCTCGGCCAGGGCCGCGACGTCCTGGTGGCCATCACCACCAACGAGGACCTCGCCCACCTCCACCCTGCCGTCACCCGTCCCGGCCGCTGCCTCGCCCAGATCGAGGTCGGCGCCTTCCCCCACGACGAGGCCGCCCGCTGGCTCGGCACCGGCGAAGGACTCTCCCCCTCCGGTGCGACCCTCGCCGAGCTCTTCGCCCTCCGCGACGGCGTCATCAACCACGCACCGGCCCCCCAGGAGAACACCGGCCTCTACCTCTGACGGGCACTCGACGGACACGGCGGGCCGAGCGCCGCCGATCGGCCGGAGGGAGTCTGGGGGAGGGCGACGCGAGCGTCCGGTTCGCGCCACTCTCCGCCTCCGGGCGGCGCGAACCGGGCGGCGACCGCGGGTGCATGGGCCGGGATCCGGCGGGGTACCAGCAGCGCATGCCCGATCTTCTACCGGAGGAGACCCTCCGGCGGCTCGTCGACCTGCTGGTACGCCTCGTCGAGGCGGCCGGGGCGGCCGTCATCTTCGTCGGCGCCGCGATCGCGTTCGTGCGGTTCGTGCTGGTGGCCGTACGGCGGCACGAGGACGGGTTCATCGCGGTGCGGCTGTTCCTGGGACGCTTCCTCGCGCTCGGCCTGGAGTTCCAACTGGCGAGCGACGTGCTGCGCACGGCGATCGCGCCGAGTTTCCCGCAGATCGGACAGCTCGCGGCGATCGCGGCCATCCGCACCGCCCTGAACTTCTTCCTGAACAAGGAGATCCAGCGGGAGGGACGCACGATGAGCGAGGCACGCGGGGGCGCCTCGCAGGCCGTCCCCGGCGGGCGGGATTCGCCGGACGACCCCGGCGGGCGCGTCCCGCCCGGTGCGGGGAATGACTGACCTCGCCCGCACGCTCGTCCCCCTCATCGTCGTCATGGGACTGGCCGCGGCGCTCGCCGTCCTCCTCTCCGGAGCCGCCGCCGGCACCGCTCTGGGAGTGCTGCTCGACTTCCTCCTCGCGGCCGGGCTCCTGCGCCTCTCCCAGGCCCAGACCTGGGCGGCGATCATCACCGCGGCGCTCACGGTGCTGATCCGCAAGCTCGTCGCCACGGCGTTCTCGGCGTTCTCCGCACACGCGACGGGACGGCGTCCGCCCGGCCACCGTCCCGCCACCCCCGCCCCGAGCGGACGGACTCAGGACCGTACGAGATAGTCGTGCAGGCGGCGGCACTGGCGGCCGAACCCCGACGAGGAACGGCGTGACGACGGGGCGAGCCCGGTGATCTCTCCTCGCGCCCCGGCCCGGCCTGCCACCTCCACGCCCAGGGCGACGAGCTCGGTCGCGCCCGAGCGCGGCCGCTCCCCCTCCCCCGGCAACACGTGCGGCAGTGCCGCCCGGATCACCTGCCAGACCTCTCGGTGGGCTCCCTGCCCGGCCGCCCGCCCAAGCCCGGCCACCGCGTGCGGCAGCTTCACCCAGGTCCGCTCCGTGAGCAGGGCGAGCTGCCTGCCGAGCGCGTCCGCGGGCAGGTCCCCCCTCGCCGCCATCCGCAGTACCAGCCGCACGCCACGGTCCGGATCCCGTTGGGCGAGGAAGAAGGCGAGCAGCAGCGCGATCGGCTCACCGGCCGGCCCCTCACCGGCGGTGAGCGCCTCGACGTCTTCCGACTGGACCCCGGGCCGGTACCAGGAGTGGAGCAGATGAGGGAGATAGCCGGCGGCGACCACGTCGCGGTGCGAGGGCAGGACGGCGGGCCACCAGCCCAGGCACTGGCCATGCATCTCCCCGTGGCTGCTCGGCACCTCGCCGAGCAGCTCGTCGACGAAGGGCAGGCCGGTCGTTTCGGCCCGCACCCGGGGGACCGGATTCAGGCGGGCGCCCGGAGGCGGCTCGTGTTCGTCGGTGTAGCGAACCCCGTTCTCGCTGAACGTCCAGCGGACGCGCGTCTCCACCTCGACCGGCCCCTCCGCCAGCCACCGCGCCGCCCGGCGCCCGGCCTCGGAGGTGAGCCCTCCGGCCCGGACGACCGCCTCGGGCTCCACGGTCGCCGGCAACCGCAGCAGCGCCTGCTGGAAGTCGGCGGGCAGCGGCTCGGCCCCGGTGGCCTCGATCGCCTCCAGCCGGGTGAGGAAGACGGCGGGATCGAGGTGACCGGTGGCGGCGGTCGGGGTCGCGAGCAGGACCGGCGGCAGCGTTCCCGCCCTGAGCGCGGCGAGCACCTCCGCGCACCGCCGGAGCACGAACCGGTGCGGCGCGGAGACGTCGTGCTCACCGGGGAGCCGGTCGGGTCTGAGCTCCCGGGCGGCGCCGTACGCCTCCCCCGGTCCTGCCGCCCCGCCGCCCTCGCCGACTCCGGCGAGGACCCGCATGATCTGGTCGCGCGCTCCGGCGAGAAAATCACCGAGGAACATCTCCCAGCCGCCCAGGCTCCCCGAACCGGTCGTGACGTTCCCGAAGGTCCACCCCTCGGAAACCTCGGGATCCTCCCGAACCGCCGGTCCGGGGTCGGCGCCGGGGATGACGAGTTCGGCGGCGATCGCAGTGAACCAGTCGTGCGGCGCGTACCAGTCCTCCCTCCGGTAGAGCTCGTGAATCCGGTCGACGCTCTCGCTGAGCGCGGCGCGCAGCGCCTCGCGGTCCTCCGCCGCGAGCAGGACGAAGCCCGCGAGCCACCGCTCGGCCTCCTGCCAGTCGCGAGACGAGCCCGCGCGGACCAGTTCGGCGACCGTGCCCGGCGGGTCGGGGAAGGCTCCTACCGGATCGGGTGGGATGAGCGGCGGCGGGACGAGGACCTCCGGCTCGGCCTCGGGCTCCGGCTCTCCCCCGACCGTCTCGGCGAGGAGCCGTCTCAGGTCGGGTGGGAGCGCGTCCAGCGCCGAGCGCAGCGTCTCCGCGCCGAGCGGGGTGAGGTGTGCCGCGTGCTTGGCCGCGAGACGCGTGGCGCGTTCCTGTACGGCGTACGCCTCGTGTCCGAACGCGGACGCGAGAGCCGGAGCCAGCTCGTCGGCCCGTTCCGGCGACCGCCGCAGAGTCTGGTCGAGCCAGGTCAGCCCGGTGCGCACCAGCCCGCTCTCGGCGCGGAACAGCACGCCCTCCAGCGCCTCGGTCACGTCGGCCGGGTCGAGGTGGTCGAGGCGGCGCAGGTGCCTGAGCGCGAGTTCCGCGACCGGCCCCGGCGCGGCCGGCAGCAGGCGCAGGTAGTCGCGGGCGCGGGCCTCCACCTCCGCGTACGTGGGATCGAGCAGCTCGTGGAGGCGGACGAAGAACCGCAGGTCGACGGCGTCCCCTCCGCGCAGGAACCGGCTCACGCAGCCGTTCACGAGCATCTCGCGGCTCGCCCGCCCTTCGCCGCCCAGCATGGCCAGGGCACCGAGCCAGGAGTCGGAGCGCAGCGGGGTGCTTCGCTCCTCGCGCAGGGCGCGGCCCACGCCCTGCGCCTCGAAGATCCTCGGCAGCAGGGTGTCGAAGAGCGGATCCCTGCGGAGCCTGCTCGCACTGGGCGGCGTGGCGAGCCAGCCGAGCACGAGCGGGTCGTGCTCGGGCGGGGTCACGCCGGTACGGCGGAGCAGGTTCAGCGCCAGCGGCACCCCCGGTGAGGTCCGGTCGCGGATCCGGAGCGTGAGCCGGGTGACCAGATCGGCCTGCCACTCGGGCTCCCGTGCGGAGATCACCGTCATGAGGGCGTCGGTGTCGCCCGGCCTCTCCCAGCTGAAGAACGCGAATTCGCGGCGGTTCAGCCAGGTGGCCACGGCCGCCGCGCCACCGAGCGAGCCCGCGCCCGCCACCCGCAGGCGTTCTCTCCGCGCGCCCCGGCTTTCCCACCGCTCGAAGTCGTCCGTCCCGAGACGCACCGACCTGAGGTGTCCCGGCAGTTCCTTCGCGACCTCCTTGCGCCCGGCGGCGTCGAGCCCCGCCATCCGGGCCGCGAGTTCGTCGAGGCCACCGTTGTCGATGAGGTCGCGGACCTCGTCCCAGACCGTCATCGGGAGTCCTCCCCGACGTGGGAGAGCGGCGCCACCGGAGAGGCGTCCGGGGTGCCGGCGGCCATCCGGGCGGCGAGCACGTGCTTGCAGGGGCCTCGCGAGCCCCGGTGGTCGTACCACCACGGGCAGGTGCACGACCCCTCCGCCATCCGCACCAGGCGGACACCGCCTCCGGTGGTCACCTCGGCCGAATCGGCACCGGTGAGGCGGACGGCGCCGGAGGCCACCAGGGCGCGGGCGGAGCCGAGCCTGGGGTTCAGCGCCGCGACGTGGTCGCGGTCGTAGGGCAGCTCGCGGTGGAAGTGCGCGGCCTCGAAGAGGTCGTAGCCGACCCGGCCCGCCGTGCCGAGCTGGGTGAGCGCGGCCCGGACCCGCTCCGGCGCGAGCCCGGAGCGTTCGGCGAGCAGGCCGAGTTCCAGGGTGGGCTCGAAGTCGAGCAGGACGCCGACCAGGTCGGCGTCGCCGGCCACCACGTCCGAGGAAAGATCGTCCAGGACGGCTCCCTCCCCGGAGAAACCGCGCCAAGCCTGCGGAGAAAGCACCAGCGTGTACCGCATACCGGGCAGTTCCAGCTCCCAGGCGCTCGCCCCCGAGCCGTCCGTCGGCCCGTACACCCGCAGAGCCTTGGCGAAGCGCAACAACGGCATCATCGTCGCCAGCCTGCCGGCCCCGGCCAGATGGACCCCACCGGGTACGGCCCGCTCCGAAAGTCTCAGTTCCCTGCCCGCGGGGACCGCCCACACCTCGGCCGTCGCCCGCTTCGGCAGGCCGCGCAGGAACCTGACGGCCTGCGGCCCGGCGAGTTCGGCACGCAGGTCGAATCCGGAGGCGATCACCTGGACCTCCGCGAAACCGCGCAGCCACCGGTCGGGCAGCGGCACCTTCTTCTCCACGACCGCGCCGTCCAGGGTGGTCACGGTGAGCTCGTCGGGGCCGACCCCGACGTGCAGCGGGTCACGGGCGCCGACCCTGGCCAGTGCCTCACGCAGCGGGTTGTTGACGTCCACGTTGGTGGTGCCCCGGTCGAAGATCTCACCGTCGAGGGCGGGGCCGAGCACGTCCAGCCGGGCGTAGACGCCACCGCAGGCGGAGAAGGACTCGAATCGAAGACGGTCGCCACCACAGGTCACGACCGGATCGCGGGTGAATCCCGGCTGCGGCCGGTGGTAGCGGGCCAATGCCACGTCGGCGACCGCGAGCAGGCCGGTCGCGGCCGGTGCGGCCTGGGTGAGCACTCCGCTGAAGAAGCGGGGATGGTCGAGAAACCCCGACGTGGTCCGGCCACCGGATGTCGACAGGCCCAGATGTCCGTCGGCGAGTGTGGAGGGGCCGGCATAGGCGTAGGCCTGCACTGCGTTCGTCATGAGCCGGACGGTAGAGATCGCTACCGACAAATCCGCTCTCGTCCGCACGGCAGGCGACGGCCACCGACGCCGAGGACTCCTGCCGAAGCCGCCGGGACTGTTCGGGCTCCTGGAGTTCCCGGGACTCCGGAGCGAAGGGCCGAGGGTTCGGGAGCCCGTCCGAGGCCCGGGACCGGCGGACCTCCCGGCCGCCGGGCGGGCCGGAGGGGAGTCCCCGGTGAGCACGTCCGGGCGATCCGGTGATCGGGCCGGACGGCCGGGCCCCGGACCCCGGAGGTCCGGCCGAACCGGGAACGCCGGGATCCGGTCAATACGCCTATCCGATCTCCGATCGGTTCGCGAACAATTCGGGGAAGGCCGCGCGATTGATCCGGGTGATGGAACGGGCCAATGTCGGCCAAGGAGCAAACGACCACCGCCGTCCCCCCTCTCCCGCAATGCGAGACGCCCGGAATCATACGGTCCGCAAGGCGAGTCTTGCCTTACCGGAGAGTGTCGAGATCACACCTCAATGTGATCGGCAACGTACCGGCGGCGCCTTCGAAGGCGCCCGATACCGGACACCTGAAACCCGTGCACGGGCGGCGCGCATTCCGGGGGGCGGGGAAGCCATTTGTCCTCCGGAATCCCGGAACGCGCTCGGTTACGAACTTCCGGCGTGCGCGAATTGTCCGCCGAGCGTCCGGCGCGACCCGCGCGAAGCCTCTCCTTCCACCTCTCCCGACCTGGCCCACCCCTCGTCCCTTCCGTACGGTCTCGGTGTGACAAGTACCGTGAGCAGCGAAAAGGGAGCGAAAGAACCTGTCTGCCGGCCGAGAGGACCGCCGCGGCAGGCCGGCGCCTCCGGCGCCACGGAGCCAGGGAAACGAACCGCGGCCGAACGACGCACCGGAGTGCCCGAAGTGGTGGAAGTCGATTTTTTTCCGGGCGGCCAGGATGGAAACCACCCGGAGGTCACGAAACTCCAAAGCGCCCCGGCCCTCCTTCGGTAAAGCCCGCCGGGGCAGCCGACAGAGCCCGGCATACAAGCCGCCAAGGGGTCCCGGTGTCGTCGTCGTTTTTAATGCCCCGCGAACGGGAAGCATTTACCAATGACGTGGAGACGCCGGAGTTCGACCTCGAGTAATTAACCTGAGAGAGTGGATCTCCGGCGAACAGGGGTTTCCTGGGCGCGACAACGAAAGGAGGGACTAGAGTTTTACGCGCGGGGAAGAGACGCGGGACCATCGTCGGCCGGGTTCACGGCCGCACGCTCCGGCGCCAAGATTAAGGAGTCACACAATGGCACGTCAGCAAGTCGTCACGTTCACCGATGACATCACCGGTAAGAAGGCCGACGAGACCGTCTCGTTCGGCCTCGACGGCACCGCCTACGAGATCGACCTGAGCTCGAAGAACGCCACGAAACTTCGCGAGGCCCTCAGACCGTTCCAGTCCGCCGCCCGCAAGGCGAGCACCTCCATGGGCCGCAAGGGCAGGTCGAAGGGTTCCGGCGGCAACCGTGAGCGGAGCGCCGAGATCCGGGCGTGGGCGAAGTCCCACGGGATCGAGGTGAGCGAGCGCGGACGCATCGGAGGAAAGGTCGCCGAGGCGTTCGCCGCGGGCGACCCCAGCGTGGCGAAGGGCTCGACCAAAAAAACCCCGCAGACCACGCACAGCGAGTGAGGCCGGGCTCCCGGACCCTGCAGGGGTGGCGGCGTCATAGCCGACCGGGAGTGCTCAAAACGACCACATAATGACCACATGGGGTGCTACTTCCAACCCGGAGGGGTATGCACCTTTTGATGAAAAGCTTTGGGAATCTGGCTCCGGGGGCGTTCTTTGATGAGCGAGGTCGCACAGATCTGTTCGGATCTGATCAGATTCGACACCACCAATCCCGGCACCGGTGAACGTCCGGCGGCCGAGCACGTCGCCACCCTGCTGTCCGACGCCGGGATCGAGCCCGTGGTGTTCGAGTCGGCCAGCCGCAGGACCAGCGTGATCGCCAGGATCCCCGGCGACTCGCCCGAGGCCCTGCTGATCCACGGCCACCTCGACGTGGTCCCCGCGAGGCCGTCCGACTGGCGGATCCCCCCCTTCTCCGGCGAGGTCTTCGGCGGATGCGTCTGGGGCCGGGGCGCGATCGACATGAAGGGCACCCTCGCCATGACGCTCACCCTGGTCCGCGACTGGGCCCGGCGCGGGGTGCGGCCGGATCGGGACATCGTCCTCGCCTTCCTCGCCGACGAGGAGGCCACCGGCGAGTACGGAGCGCGTTACGCGGTACGGCGCCACCGCGAGCTGTTCGACGGCTGCACCGACGCGATCAGCGAGTCCGGCGGCTACAGCGTCGAGGCCGGGGGCGCGCGGATCTACCCCGTCGCGGTGGGCGAGCGCGGTACCGCCTGGATGCGGCTCACCGCGACCGGCGTCGCGGGCCACGGCTCCCGCCCGCCGGTGGACAACGCGGTGGCCGAACTCTGCCACGCCATGTCCAGGATCGCCTCCCACCGCTGGCCGGTGCGGCTGACGCCCGGAGTGGCGGCGCTGATCGAGGACCTGTCGGCCGTTCTCGGCGAGCGCATCGATCTCGACCGGCTGGAGGAGGAGGCTCGGCGGCTCGGCAGGATCGGCGACCTGTTCGGGGCGCAGATCCGCAACTCGGCGAACCCGACGATGCTCCAGGCGGGCTACAAGGTCAACGTGGTCCCCGGCACCGCCGAGGGACACGTGGACGGGCGGTTCCTGCCAGGGCATCGGGAGGAGTTCCTGGAGACGATCGACCGTCTGCTCGGCCCCCGGGTGACCCGGGAGTTCGTCAACATCGAGGACGCCCCCTCCGCCCCGATGGACTCGCCGTTCTTCGACCGGCTCCGCGCCGCCCTGGTGGCCGAGGACCCGTCGGCGCGACCGGTGCCGTACGTGATGTCGGGCGGCACCGACGCGAAGTCCTTCGCCGGGCTCGGCATCAGGGGCTATGGCTTCGCCCCGCTGATGCTCACCCCGGACCTCGACTACTTCGGCATGTTCCACGGGGTGGACGAGCGTGTCCCCGTCGAGGGCCTGGAGTTCGGCGTCCGCGTCCTGGACCGCCTCCTCACCTCCCGCTGAGGTGATCTCGGCCACTCCCGCTCATCCCAATCCCCATGAAAACGGGGCAGCCTCTATCACAATCAAGCCCTGCCTGGGACTTCCGTATACATGCCGGACACGGCCCGCCGGAAACTGGGGCATCATGACTCACGTGCCGATTCTCATGTACCCCCCGGTGACCGGCAGATCTCGCGACGAGACGCGAAGGCCGGTGACGCGCCCTTCCGACACCGTCGACGAGACCACCGCCCCACCCCGCCCGAGCGATCCGCGGCGCTCCCGCGCCGCCTTCGGGGACGGCGCGGATCGGAGAGACCGGCGTGAGTGAGCACGGCACCGGCCGGCACGCCAGGCCGGGGAGCGGCGCCCCCACGCCGGGCAGCGGGCCGGACATTCTCCGCCCCGGCGCGAACACGGCCTCCGGTCTCCGTACAGCCGGCGGCAAGGTCGATGCAAGCGGCCCGGCCGACGATGGCGGCGTGACGCGCGACGGAGGCGAGCGGGCGACGGGCGGGACGGCCACCGAGGCACGCGGGACCGGCCTGATGGACCGCCTCCGCAAGGACCTCAGGAACCCACTGTTCCTGCAGGGCTACGCGCTGATGATCAACACGGGGATCACCGCCGTGCTGGGGCTCGGCTACTGGTTCCTCGCCACGCACCTGTACAGCGCCACCGCGTTCGGTGAGGGACAGGCCCAGATCAGCGCGATGCGGCTGTTCTCCTCCCTGACCGGGCTCGCCTTCGCGGGCGCCATGGCCAGGTTCATCCCGGTGGCCGGGCGCCGCACCGCCGAGTTCATCCTGCGCGGCTACGCGGTCGCCGGAGCCACCGGCCTGGTGGCGGCGCTGGGGTTCCTGCTGACCTTACCGCTGTGGGGATCGGTCTACGCCGACCTCGGCGGGCTCGGTCCCGGCCTGTTCTTCCTCGCCTCGGTGCTCGTGTGGACGATCTTCACCCTCCAGGACGTGACGCTGGCCGGGCTACGCAACGCCGTCTGGGTGCCGGTCAACAGCCTGGCGTTCGGCCTGGTCAAGATGGGCCTGCTCATCGCGCTGGCGCACGCGCTGCCGCAGGGCGGCGTCTTCGGCGGCATCTTCGTCTCGTGGATCGTGCCGACGGCCATAGCGCTGATCCCGATCAGCTGGCTCATCTTCGGGGTCATCATCCCCAAGCACGTCAAGAACACCGAGGTGACCGCGGCGAACCCGCCGCGCCTGCGCGAGGTGGGGCGTTTCCTCGCCGGAGACTTCCCCGGCGCGTTCTCCATCCTGCTGATCCTCTATCTCGTCCCGGTCATCGTCGCGGGCTGGCTCGACGACGCCCCGACGTTCGGCTATTTCTCGATAGCGCACACCCTGGGCTCCATGGTCGGGCTGCTCGCGGCCAACATGGCGGTCTCGCTCACCGTCGAGGGCTCCTTCAACGCCGCCCAGCTGGGACAGAGCGTGCGCAACGCGCTGCGGCGCACCTTCCTGATCGTCGGGCCGGTCGTCGCGGTGGTCGTGATCGGCGCGCCGCTGATCCTGGGCGTGTTCGGCCCGGGGTTCGCCGAGGCGGGCACGCCGCTGCTGCGCCTGATGGCGATCGCCGTGCTCCCCCAGACGGTGATCGAGATCTGCCTCAGCATGCTGCGCGCCCAGAGCGAGGCACGCAAGCTCGCCCTCGTCCAGATCGGGATGGCCGTCCTGGTCCTCACCTCGATAGCGGTGCTCTTCCCCCACTTCGGAATCGCCGCGGTGGGCTACGCCATGCTCGGCAGCCAGCTCCTGGTCGCGCTGCTGATCTTCCCAAACATGCGCAGAGTGATGAAACATGGCAAAACATCCCAGGTGGCGACCGGTTAGGGCGACACGGCCCTTCCGGTTTGCGGTCGCGATGTCGTACGTGATATCTGGTCTCCGGTGACTCCTGAGCACATAGTGGCGAAGCGGACTCATCGCCTCTGTCTTCCGCTGCCTTCCAACCGCCTTGGCCTGTATCTGGCCCTGCGGCACTGGTGCAGCCCCGGTCAGCGGCTGCTGATGTCACCGCTGTCGGCGGACGAGATCCTCTTCCTCGTGCTCGCGGCCGGGCTGCGCCCGGTCATCGCCCCCCTCTCCCTCGACGACGGCAACATCGACGTCGACGCCGTCGACCTCGACACGGTCGACGCGGTGCTCACCACCAACCTGTACGGCCTGCCGGACCGGGTGGCCGCGTTCGGCGGCAAGATCCTGATCGAGGACGTCGCACACGCGATCGAGACGAGCGTGAACGGCAGGCCGATCGGCACCTTCGGGGTGGCCGGCGTGTTCAGCCTGTCCAAGCACGCGGGAGCGGGCTCCGGCGGAGTGATCGCGGTCGAGCACCTCTCGGATCTGCGCGCCCTGGAGCGTGACCGCGACCGGCTGCTGCAGCCCGGTGTCTTCAAGAAAGAGATCCACAGTGTGCTGACCTCCGCGGGCCGGCACGCCGCGCTGCGCCTGAACATGGTCCGCCCGGCGCTGAAGGCGATGCGTGCCCTCGGTATGGAGGAGGAGCGCGAGGGATACCGCATCGCGCCACGCCCCGAGGATCTGCTCAAGGCGATGGAGTACGCACCCCAGCAGTTGCCGGCGTTCGACTCCTGGGTCCGGGCCGACCTGCACGACTACCGGGCCAGGCGGGGCCACCTTTCTCGCTGGTACCAGTCGAGGCGCCTGCACGCGCTGCCCCGCCAGCGGTCGCGGCGGATCGCCGGTGTCTCGACGCTGGCCGCGCTGCCCACCGTCGCCCCGGCCGTACGCCGCCACCTGGACCAGCCGCTTTTCCGGGTTCCGCTGCTGGTCTACGGCCGCGACGCGGCCATCGCCGAGCTGGAGCGGCACGGGGTCGCCACCGGATACCTCTACGACCCGCCGTACGACGGTTACCTGCCCGAGTTCACCGACCCCTCACCCGAGCCCGAGGTGGCGCGCTGGTGGGCCCGGCACGTGCTGCCGATCGACCCGCTGTACGCCCATCGCGCCCTGCCGGTCATCGAGCGGCTCATCCCCGCGGTCCCTCCGCTGCCACCCAGGACGCCCTCGGGACCGGCCTCCTTCGACGTCGCGTAGCGAGCCTGCCGTATTACCAAGCGAACTATCTCGTTACTAAGCGAATAGGGCGATATCCCGATAGATTCAGCGCATCGGGTGGCGATTCGAGGGAAGAGCGGATCGGGGGATTCGCCACCCGGGAAGTCGGGGGATCGGCGGTTCGTGATCGGGGGATCAGCCGCCGCCTGGTTCTGGGACGGTTTCCACGTGCCGTGACGCACGTCCCCATGCCCACCGTCCGGACCTCCCCTGCTCCAACGACGTCCGATTGCCTGGTCCCAGGCTTCGAGAAAGGACCATCGGCCTCGTGAACGGTAGGTTCGCGCACACCGCCGGTCGCCCCGGCGCGACGGGGGACGGCGCATGAGAATCAGCGTCATCCGGCCCGCGGAGTTGGGCCCGGCCGAGATCTCGGCATGGCGCGGAATGCAATGTTCCACCTCACACCTGGACAATCCCTTCCTCAGTCCGGACTTCACGATCGCGATGGGCGAGGTCCGCCCGGAAGCGCGGGTAGCGGTGATCAGCGAGTCCGACGGGCCCGTGGGGTTCTTCCCCTTCGAACTGCACGGCGGCGGGGTGAGTGCCGCTCTGGGCGGGTGGGTGTCGCTCTCCCAGGGGGTCGTCCACCGGCCGGGCGCCGAGTTCGACTCCGACGCCCTGCTTCGGGCGTGCGGGCTGAGCGTGTGGGAGTTCGGCTGTCTGGTCGACCACCAGCCGTGGTTCAAGCCGTTCGAGACGCTCAGGCAGGAGGCCGTGGTCCTCGACTTCTCCGACGGCTACCACGCCTTCCTCGACGAGCTGCGCGGACGCTCCCCGAAGTTCCTCAAGTCCACCCTGTACAAGGAGCGGAAGCTGAGCCGCGACGTGGGCGAGGTCACCTCCGAGTTCACGGTGGACGACCCCGAGAGCTTCCGGCTGCTGCGCCGGTGGAAGTCCGCCCAGTACCAGCGGATGGGCCGCGCCGACCGCTTCGGCAAGGCGTGGGTCGTGGAGCTGGTCGAACGCCTGCACGCCGTCGACACCGACGACTTCGCGGGGCCGCTGTCGATGCTGTACGCCGACGGCAGGCCTGTCGCGGGTCATTTCGGGCTGCGCACCGGCACGACGATGATCGGCTGGTTCCCCGCGTACGATCCCGAGTACGCCAGATACTCCCCCGGCCTGATCCAGCACCTGCGCATGGTCGAGTCCGCCGCGAAGCTCGGGATCACCTCGCTGGACCTGGGCATCAGCAACGGCTCGGAGTACAAGGACGCGCTGTGCAGCAGGACCGTCCCGGTCACCGAGGGCATCGTGCGCCGCCGGTCGATGGGCGCGGCGGCGCACTGGCTGCGTACCGAGCCGGTCCGCCGGGTGCGGCGGTTCATCCTCGACAGCCCGGTCCTGTACGGCGCCGCCGACCGGGCCATGAAGCGATACGGTCGGCTGCGCACCGGCAGGAAGAGTCGATGAGCCCTCGGAAGGAGGCCCGATGAGCGCCCGCCTTGCCACCTCCGGCCCCGCGGACGGCCGCCGCGCGCTTGAGGCGGTCATGCGTGACCGGATCGGCCAGGAGTGCCTCCACGTGCCGTCCGCCAGGTTCGGCCTGCTCCTCGCGCTGCGCCACTGGTTCAAGCGCGGCGACAGGGTGCTGATCTCGCCGACCAACTGTGAGACGGTGCTGTTCGTCGTGCTGGCCGCCGGACTTGAGCCGGTGATGGCGCCGGTCTCCTGGCGCGACGGCAACATCGACGTCCCCGCCGTCGACTGGGCCGGACTCGCCGGTGTCGTCACCACCCACCTGTACGGTCAGCCCGACCGGGTGACCGAGCTGCGCGCAGAGTGCGACCGGCGCGGCGTGATCCTCCTCGACGACGCGGCGCACGCCATGCAGACGACCGTGGAGGGCCGCCCCGCGGGCACGTTCGGTACGGCCGGGGTGTTCAGCCTCGCCAAGCACGGGCGGGCGATGTCCGGCGGGTTCCTCACCGCGGAGGACCCGGCCGTGCTGCCCGAGCTGGCGCGTGCCAGGGACGAGCTGCTGCTCCCCGGAGGGGCGCGCGCCCAGTTGCTCGGCACGCTGCGGCCCGTGCTGCGCGAGACGATCTACCGCACCGGGCTGGTCAGGCCGATGTGGCACGCCCTCAAGGCGCTGGGTCTCGTGCGCTGGACCGGCCACCGCTGCCCGCCCCGCGAGGAGGAGTTGCGCGCGGTCGTCGCCGCCGACCCGGTCGACCCGCGCGCCATGGACCACTGGCTACGGATCGACCTCGACGACTGGCGGATGCGCCAGGGGGCGCTGCTCCGCGGATACCACCGCTCCCGGTTCCGGGTGATCGACCGCGAACGGGAGCGCCGGGTGGCCGGGGTCGAGCTGCTCCGCGCCCTGCCCTGGGCGGCCGACGGCGTCCGCGAGGCGGCGCCGCTGCCGCTGCTGCGGGTGCCCCTGCTGGTCGAGAACCGCGACGAGGTCGTCGCCCGGCTGGAGAGCCGCGGCGTGGTGCCCGGCTTCATCTACGACCCGCCGCTGGACGACTATCTGGACCGGGTTCCCTCGGGGCCGACCCCACAGGTCGCCCGCTGGTGGACCGGTCACGTCCTGCCCGTCGACCCGCTCCGCGCCGCCCGCATCGCCGGGCTGCTGGCCGACCTGGACGTCCGCCCGGCCACGCGGCCCTTCACGACGCCGCGTCGGCCCGGCTGAGCGAGGAGGCGCTCCCGCCCGGTACGCGGCGGGTCTACCGGGCGGCGGCGAGGTCGCCCGTGCGCAGGTCGGCCATCTCCAGCTCGAACCAGACCCTGTTGGAGCCCGCCTCCCTGATCATGCCCCAGCGGTGGGCCAGCGTCTCCAGCATGGGCAGGCCCCGGCCCCCTGTCGCGTCGGCCGAGGCTCGGCTCGCGGTGGGGGCCTGGCAGGAGCCTTCGTCCTGGACCGAGACGCGCACTCCCGCCGGTGAGTGGACCACCGTGACGGTGAACGCCCCGCCGTCCCCCGACCTGGAGTGGATCACCGCGTTGGTGGCGATCTCACTCGTCAGCAGGACGCAGTCGTCGTGGAGGGGGTGGTCTCGCCCCAGAATCACCGAGACCAGGCGGCGCGCTCTCGCCACCTGGTCCGGGGACCCCGCCAGGCGGAGAACCCATTCACTGCCGTCGTACTCCGACGAGTCCATACCGCCCCCTCCGATGACGTTTCACTTCTGGGAAGACGCGGAGGTCGGCGGGGAAGATGTCGCGGAAAAGTAGGAATGTGATCACTTACCGGATAGCCAGGTGAGGCTTGCCAAAGCGGCTTTCACCTGCGTGTCCGCACCTGGCGTACCGTGCGGTTCCATCCGTCACAGACGGCGCCAGCGAGCCTCGAAGAAACAGTAGGCCGCGAACAGCAGCAGACCGATCGCGATGAGACCGAGCAGCCACGGACCGACAGGGGTGTCGGCGAGCGAGCGCAGCGTGGAGTCGACGCCCTTGGCCTTGTCGGGGTCGTAGGTGATCGCGGCCTGGATGATGAAGACACCTGCGGCCACGGCGATCGCGCCTCGGGCGATGAAACCGGCCATGCCGAACTTCTCGGCGAGGTTCCGCGCCTTCGCGGGCATCTCTCCGGTGCGCAGGTCCTCAAGGAACTTCTTCTTCCAGCCCTTGTGGATCCAGTAGCCTCCCAGAGCGATCAGCCCCAGCCCCATCAGGCCCACCAGGAACTGCCCGGCGGGCAGGTCCATCAGCATCGCCGTGATGTCCTTCGACTGGCTGTCCGACGAGGAGCCCGAGTCCCCGCGCAGCAGCACGTTGAGCAGCGTCGCCACCACCAGCGAGTAGACGACCACCCGTGCGGCGGCCTCCACCCTGTCCTTGGTCTGGCCGCGGCCGATGACGGCCTCCGACAGCTGCCAGGCGACCAGCGCGACGAACCCGATCACCATGAGCCAGAGCAGGAACGTCCCGAACGGCTGCTCGGCCACCGTCTCGATCGCGCCGCTGTTGTCGGCTTCCTTGCCTCCGCTGCCACCGCCGAAGGCGATCTGCAGGGCGAGGAAACCGATCAAGCCGTAGAGGACACCGCGGCCCGCTATGCCGACGCGCGCCAGCCTGTCCAGTGTCTGACTGTTGGCCGCTTTACGAGCGGCACCTTCCACATGAGCCTGAGGGGTGTTCATAACCACCCGCTCTTACCTGTGAGCGCCCCGGCAAACCTTACCGTTCGGGCATCGCGTCCAACCGCCGCAGGATCACTCCCTCGCGCAGCGCCCAGGGGCACACCTCCAGCTGGCTCACCCCGAACAGGTCCATCGCGGCGTCGGCGACGATCGCCCCGGCCGGCAGTTGCGGCGCCCGCGCCTCGGAGACCCCGGGCAGCTCGGCACGCTGCCCGGTGGTCATCTTGACGAGCCGGTCGGTCCACCCGACGAGGTCGGTGTGCCTGAGCACCCGGCGCACGGACGGCCCCTCGTTCGAGGGCGCGGCCCCGGCGATCCTGGCGAGCTGTCTGAACGTCTTGGACGTCGCCACCGCGTGGTCGGCCTGACCGTATCGGGACACGTTGCCCACCGTGCGGGCGATCTCGGTCCGTACGTGCCTGCGCAGCGCCCGCACCTCCTCGGCGGGTGGCGGGTCGGCGGTGAAGCAGTTACGGGTGAGCCGGCCCGCCCCCAGCGGGAGCGACACCGCCACATCGGGCTGTTCGTCGATGCCCGAGGCGATCTCCAGTGATCCCCCGCCGATGTCCAGCACCAGCAGCCGCCCGGACGACCACCCGAACCAGCGGCGCACGGCCAGGAACGTCAGCCTCGCCTCGTCCTGGCCGGACAGCACCTCGATGTCGACCTGCGTGTCGGCCTTGATCCTGGCGAGGACCTCCTCGCCGTTCACCGACTCCCTGACCGCGGAGGTCGCGAAGGCCATGAGGTCCTCGACCCCCTTGTCCTCGGCGAGCCGCAGCGCCTCCTCGACGAACCCCTGAAGCCGCGCGGCCCCTCGCGCGGACAGGCGATCGCCGTCCTCCATGTGCTCGGCGAGCCTCAGGTCCACCTTGTGGGAGTACGCCGGCAGCGGCCGGGCCCCCCGGTGCGCGTCCATCACCAGCAGATGGACCGTGTTGGAACCGATGTCGAGAACGCCCAGTCGCATGGGACGAAGTTACTACCCCCGCGGGCCCCGTCGGTCCGGGGTGCGCGTGTGAACGCTCACCGCGTATCCGCCGCCGTCGTAGGGCGCGCCCTCCCACGTGGCGAGGCGCCTCAGCGGGGAGAGCCCCGAGTCGCGGCACCAGCCGTCGTAGTCGGCCAGGGTGACCGTCGCCGAGGCGAGCGGGAGGTGGGCGGCGTCCAGCCCGAACCCGCTCACCAGCAGCCCGCCGGGCCGCAGCAGCGCCGCGAGGCCCGCGACGGTCCGCGCCTCGGTCCCTGGGGCGAGCAGGGGGATGACGTTTCCCGCGGCGACGACCATGTCGAAGCTCCCGCCCTTCTCGCCGCTCTGAATGTAATTACCCCGTTCATCCCGTACGATCCGGTTCTCCTGACCCGTACGGTCCGCGAGCGCCACGGGATCGCCGAGGTCGGCGAGGTCGGCCAGTATCCAGGGCAGGCGCGGCGCGACCCTCCGGGCGACGGCGAGCATGGACGCGTCGAGATCGACGCCCACGCAGTCGTATCCCAGCTCGGCGAGCCGGATCGCCACCCGCCCGGTGCCGCACCCGGCGTCCAGCACCCGGGCCGGCGGCGGCAGCAACTCCGCGCACAGCCGCGCCTCACCGTGCATGTCCGCTCCCGACTCGGCCAGCCGGGCGAACCTCTCCGCGTACCGCTCCCCGGCGTCGCCCCCGGCGATGTCCGTCCAGCGACTCCTCGGTTCTCTCATCGCACCAGGGTCTCACCCGCGGGGGGAGCCCGCCGCGACGGCCGGACCCGGAGGGCGTCGCGGCTCTCCACGGTCCCCCGTCACGCGTACGAGACCACGAGGCGAGCCGATGCGGCACGTCAGCGGCTCCCTGCGCGGATCGCGGACAGGCCGGTCTCAGCGAGACCACCACGCGGCACCTGTCCATAGGACTGTCCGGATCAGGCCACGATAAGAAATACTTCTTGTCAATATGGGCGATTACTGCGAATACTTGCAATTTGTTATTATTCGTGAGGAAGGCCCGCAATGAAGCGTGTTATTGTTCACAAGCCTGGCACCATCGCACTCAGTGGCACCGCCAGCCCTAAACACATCGGCTGAGGCGGAATCGCAGAACCGGCGTCCAGCGATGGGCGCCGGCTCCCCGGTAGAGTCATATCACCAAATATCGACTAATCGAGTTAAAGGAGTCCGGTGAGTCGGGGACAGCAACCGCAAGGAGACCCGCCGCCCCCCACCGTGGACACGGTGGACGCGGATCGGCGCCTGCGCGGGCCGTACACCGCCGGGAGCGCGATCGTCTCCGCCCTGCTACCCGCCGCCCGGCCCGAACTCGTCTCCCGCTACGACATCGAGTTACGCGCCGTCGCGCCCGACCTGCGCGATCGGATCCCCGCCCGGCGCCGGTCGGTGGCCGCGAGCCTGCCGGCCGCGGAACGGATCCTGGTGCACGCCCCGCGCCGCACGCTGCGCCTGGCCAACGGTCTGGCCGAGTTCGTCCGTGAGCACCTGTCGGAAACCGGCGCCCGCACGTTCGTCGTCGAGAACATCGACCTGGCCGACCCCACCGACCTCGAGCTCCTGACGGTGCTGCGGCGCCGTGTCCCCGGGAAGCTGCTCACCGTGCTGACCCGGGAACGTGCCGTTCCCGAGGAGAGCCTCGACGCGGAGCGGCACGACGCCCTCGCCGACGAACTGGAGAGGAAGGGGACACTCGGCGCGCGACTCGGAGCGATCCCGTACCACCGCGAGCGCGGCGGTGACCCGTCGAAGGCGGTGGAGGCGTTCCTGTTCGCGGTGCAGTGGTGCTTGGACGAGGGCTACCACGACGCCGTGGTGGATCTCGGCGAGCGTGCCCTGCGCCTCGCCCACCCCGACGACGACCCCGCGACGTGGTGGCGGCTCCTGCACAGCACGGCGACCGCGCTGGCCGCACTCGGCCGCGAGGACGACTCGGAGGCCCTGTTCGATGTGGCCAGGCGCGAGAGCCTCTCCCCCGTCGTCCACGCCTCCGCCGCCTACGCCACCGGAATGCTGAAGGTCCGCCGTCGCGACCCGGCACAGCGCGACCCCGACGCCGCGCTGGCGCTGGTGAACCAGGCGATCGCCATCTCCTCGCTGCTGCCCGATCCTCGCGAGCGGGCGTTCAAACTGGGGTTCGACCTCAACGGCCGGGCGCTGGTGGAGGTGCGGCGCGGCCGTCCCGCCAAGGCCCTGGAGCTGGTCCAGGAGGCCGTCGCCCTGGCCGATCGAGACCTGCTGCCCGGCGAGCACCCGATACACCGGCTGGTGCTGCTGGCCAACAGGGCGCAACTCGCCGTGATGCTGGGCCGTCCCGAGGACGCGCTCGGCGACCTGAACGCGGTGATCGCGGCCGACCCCGGCTATCCCGACTACTACATCGACCGGGGCAACCTGCTGCACCGCCTGGGCCGGATGGACGAGGCGGTCGCCGACTACGAGACGGCGATGCGGGTCGGCCCTCCTTTCCCCGAGCCCTACTACAACCGGGCCGAGATCCGCTTCTCTGCGGGTGACCATCGAGGCTCGCTCACCGACCTGAACCACGCGCTGGAGCTGGACCCGGAGTTCGTGGACGGCCTGGCCAACCGGGCGGGGCTGCTGGCCGCGCTCGGCGAGTACGCCGCGGCCAGGGCTGACACCGAGACCGGGCTCGCCATCGATCCCGCCAACCCGTACCTGTTGTGCGCGCTGGGCCAGGTGGAGACCGCCGAGGGCCGCTACGACAGGGCACGCACCGCCTTCGACCGTGCTCTGGAACTCGCCCCCTCGCTCGCCGCCGCCTGGGCGAACCGAGGACTGCTGGCGTTCGAGACCGGCGATCCCGAGGGGGCCGTCGCGGACTTCACCCGGGCGCTCGACGCCGGTGACGATCCCGCCCTGCTGTTCAACCGGGCGATGGCGCTGCGCGCCGCCGGACGCGACCGGGAGGCGGTCGCCGATCTCACCCGCGCGCTGGAACTCGCCCCGGACGACGAGGACATCAGGCGCGAACTGAAGTCCTGACCCCGTACGGCCCCTGACCGAGGCACGGCGAAGGCGCCGGAAAACATTCCGGATTCGGAGACTGGAAGCAGAAAGTCACGTTCGGTAAGGTGTCGTGCCCGTACGGGAGAATCCCGCTATCCGAATATCCATCGCACACACGGTGATGTGCGTGTGCCGTCTCGTATTCACCTCCGGTATTCCCGGGATCGGCGGCGGGTAGGGGCGATTTCCCGATTCCGGACGCGCGGTCACCGTGCGCCACGCCGCCGGACACCCCGTGCGCGAGTGCCGCGTCCGCGAGGGACGGGTGATGACGGATTCGAGGGCCGGACGAGCGCGGGCGGTGGACGACGAGCGGACCGGGCGACCGGGGGTCGTGTCAGGTGGCACGAGAGTGTCAGCGGGCCGCAAACCGGACGGCGCAGCCCAAGTCCTACGCAGCGAGCATGTCAGCAGGGCTGGGGGGCGGGCAGGCGGCCCTCGAAGAAGGCGCCAGGGGTGACGCCCATCAGCGTACGGAACTCGGCTGTCATGTGGGACTGATCGTAGTAGCCGGCGGCCACGGCCAGGTCGGCCCAACGGGGGCCGCCGACACGGGCGAGGGTGAGGATCTCGCGGACGCGTTCGATGCGTTCGAAGCGTTTGGGCGGCAAGCCGACGGCCTCGGCGAACACGGTGCGCAGGTGGCGTTCGCTGACGGCGAGGTGGCGGGCGATGGCGGGCAGCGGTTTGCGCCGCTTTCCCGTGCGACCGCGCAGCGCCTGGACGGCGGCCTGGACCAGTTCGCCTCGCGCCCCGTCCGATGAGGACCTGGCCGACAGCGCCGCCTCCAGATGTTCGAGTATCAGGCCGTCGTCCCCGCCCGCCTGCCTCAGCATGGCTTTCAGCCGGTCGTAGGAGGAGCCCCACAGTTCCTCGAGGCGGACCACCCGGTCGGTGAGCTCGCTCACCGGGACGCCGAGCAACGGTCGGGCGGCGCCGGAACGCAACCGCAGCCGCAGGCAGAGCGGGATGTCCTTGCCGACGTGGTACGAGGCGCGCGTGCGCGGGCCGATCACGAGCAGGTCGCTCTGCCCCGCAGCGGCCGCACGGAAGACGAGGGACGTGTCGGCGTCGGGGACGTGCACGAGCGGCTGCCGCCCACCCGCCGCGGGATCGTCCGCCCTGAGCACGCTCACCGCCTTGATCAGCGGCCGCAGGCCGTCCGGCACGGCCATCGGGACCTCGATGCTCATGACCACAACGTTAGCCGGACCGCAGGCTGCGCATGCGTGCCGAAAATTCCTATAAGGGCTGGTGGGCGGGCTGACAGGGTGAGCGCATGATTCTGGTCACGGGTGCCACGGGCACGGTCGGCGGTGAGGTGGTCCGGTTGCTGGCGGACCTGGGTGAGCGTGTTCGGGCGATGACCCGGGAACCGTCGAAGGGCGCGACGTCGCCGGGTGTGGAAGTCGTACGGGGGGATTTCGACGATCCAGGGTCGTTGGCCGAGGCGGCCCGCGGTGCCGACGCCCTGTTCCTGCTGAGTGCCCCGGGCCCGTGGCTCGCCCGGCACGACGAGGCGATGGTCGCGACGGCGCGGGCCGCGGGAGTGCGGAGGGTGGTGAAGGTCTCGGCGATCGGCACGGGGGAGGATCACGAGGACGCCGAGGTCGGGGACTGGCATCTGGCCGGAGAGCGGGCGCTGAGCTCGAGTGAGCTGGAATGGACGGTGTTGCGACCGTCCAGCTTCGCCTCCAACACCTTGAGGTGGGCTCCCCAGGTTCGGCAGGGGCGACCGGTGCCGAACACGACGGGCAACGGCAGGCAGGGGGTCGTCGATCCGCGTGACGTGGCCGAGGTGGCGGTGACGGCGCTGACGTCCGGCGAGCACGTACGAACCGTCCTCACACTGACCGGACCCGAGTTGCTCAGCGTCCCGGACATGGCGAAGGCGCTGGGCGAGACGCTCGGGCGGGCCGTCGAGACGGTGGACGTGCCGCTGGAGGTCTACCACGAGCGGATGATCGCCGCCGGGGTGGATCCCGAGTTCGCCGCCTTCGCGGTCGACGGCTCCCGGAAGGTGGCGCGGGACGGCAACGCGCGGCTCACCCGGGACGTCGAGCGGGTGCTGGGGCGTACTCCCCGTACGTTCCTCACCTGGGCGGCCGATCACAGCGCCGCTTTCGTCTCGGGCTGAAACCGGCACCTGGACCTCAGGCCGGGCGGCGACACAGGTCAGATGCCGCCCGGTCGATTCCCTGCCTGGACTCCGCCGGGCAGGGCGGCTTCGCGCCGGGCCGGGCTTCCGGCGTCACCGACGTCTCATGACGCACGGACCGACGCTCTCGCGTCGCCCGGCGAGTCGCACAGCCGACGGGCAGCCGGCAAGCAGGGTCAGCGGAGCGAGCCGCCGAGATGGCGTTCCGCCAGCTCGCAGGTGCCCTCGGTGTAGCCGGCGCCGAGTTCAGCGGCGATGTCGGCACCGGTGTGGGTGCCGATCCAGGCGACGAGCAGCAGGCGGCGGAACATCACGAACGTCCAGATCTCCGCCTCGTCCTCGGCCGGGAGGTCCAGGACGGTCCGGTAGCCCCGCACCCACGCGTCGATCAGCTCGGGGACCTCGGGGCGGTGCTCGACGAAGCTGACCGCGGCGGCCAGGTCGTAGAGATACCAGCCGAAGCCGCAGTCGTCGAAGTCGATGACGCCGGGCGGGTTCTCACCCTCCACGAGCAGGTTGGCGGCGCGCAGGTCGGCGTGGATCAGGCCGTAGCGTCCGAGGCCGCGGCCGAAGCGGTGGAGCCGCTCGCGCAACTCCTTGTCCAACCGCCCCAGCACGGCCCGCGCCTCGGTGTCCATCCCCAGGCCGTCCTGCCAGCGGCCCCACCGCGACTCGGCGCCGAGGGCGGCCTCGTAGTCCCAGTGGAAACGGGTGAACCCCTCGGGCGGGGACCACCCGCGCGCGTGCCGGTGCATCCGCGCCGTGAGGGCGCCGAGCCGCTCGAAGCCGGGCAGTGGATCGTCCTGGGACGGCTCTGTGCCGGGCAGGAACTCGAACATCACGCAGTCGCGCGGCTCGGGGCCCGGGACGGTCAGCACCCTGGAACCGTCGGGAGCCGGGATCACCCGGGGGGTGCGGATCCCCGCCTGCTCACGAAGCGCCTCCAGCCAGGACAGCTCCGACAGGATCGCCGGGGTGGAGTGATAGCCGAGCCGGTGCACCCGCAGGATGGAACGCGTGCCCGAGACCGGATCATCCACCCGGTAGGTGGCGTTCTCCGACACGTTGACCAGGGTGACCTCGGCGTCGGGCAGGCCGTGGATCCGCGTCGCCACGCGGGCCACATCGTGCACGCGGGCCAGCACGTCACCCCCGGCGGACAGGTCGTGGACCCGCATCGGCTCCTCCATCGTCGGTCGGATCGGGCGCACGAGACGCCAGATCCTATCCGAGATTCCGGTGTCGCCCCGCGGTGCCGTTTCCCTTACGGGACGACGGTCCCGGCCCGCTCCGGTCCTCCGAAAGGCCCTCGCGGGCGTCGCATCGTTATGACACCTCACATCACCAGAACGGCGGCGCACGCGCACCCGGCCGTCCACGCCGACGACCTTCGAGACGGTTTGGAGACGGTGGGGAGACCGGTGAACCTGGAACTCGCACTGCGCATGTGTGAGGCCGCGGTGCGGCAGGCCGCGCGGGAGGGGGCGCTCGTCTCGGTCGCCGTGGTCGACGCGGGCGGGGACCTGGTCGCGTTCCAGCGGATGGACGGCGCGCGGATCACCGGATCCGTCCTCGCCCCCGGCAAGGCGTACACCGCTCTCGCCCACCGCATGCCGACCGCCGACCTCGCGCCGCTGGTCCTGCCGGGAGGCGAGTTGTACGGTCTGGCGGGTGATCGGTACGTGTGCTTCGGCGGGGGTGTGCCGCTCGGAGGGTCAGGCGACGGGTACGGGGCGGGCCGGGCGAGCCGGGTGGTGGGCGCGGTCGGCGTGAGTGGCGGCACCGTTGCCCAGGACATCGTCTGCGCGGAGACCGCCGCAGCCCTCTGGGAAAGCGCATAAACGGATATATGAATAAAAAAGGGGCGACGGAAATCGTCATTCCGGTGAAACAGAAGCGCGGTGTGTTACCTCCGCCGACCGCGGGGCAGTGAGGGCTTGCCCCGGACGATGATCGTCTGGGATGACCCTTTGGAGGATTCTCGTGGACGTTCTCGTGCTGCTCGCCCTGGTCTGTTTCCTGGCCGCCACGATCTGGTCCGCCATCAGCCGCTCCTGGCCGATCGCGCTGCTCGCCGCGGGGGCGTTCCTGCTCACGCTGTCAGAGACCTCCCTCATCAGCGGCTAGGCTTCCGTCGATCTCGGCGCGGGTGGGCATCGAGGTGCTGGCACCCGCGCGCTGGACGGACAGGCCCGCGGCCGCGGTGGCGAAGCGGACGGCCCGCTCGACGGGCTGCCGCTCGACGCGAGCCGCGGCGAGGGCTCCCACGAAGGTGTCGCCCGCGGCCGTGGTGTCCACCACGGCCACCGTGGGGGCCTCGACGCGCACCGCGGGCCCGTCGCCCGAGGCGGTGAGCGCGCCGCGCGCCCCCAGGGTGATGATCACCCATCCGACCTCGCCCCTCAGTTTCTCCAGGGCTGCCTCGTGGTCGGCCAGGCCGGTGATCGCCGAGGCCTCGTGCTCGTTCGCCACCAGGATGTCCACGGCCTCCAGCAGCTCCGCGGGGAGCGGCTGGACGGGCGCGGGGGTGAGGACGACGGTGGTTCCGGCCGCGCGAGCGGCTCTGGCGGCCGCGGTGACGGCCTCGATGGGGAGCTCCAGCTGCAGAAGCAGCATGTCGGAGCGGGAGATGACCTCGATCTCGGCCTCCGAGGGAGCGGTCACGGTCCCGTTGGCGCCGGGGACCACGATGATCGAGTTGCCGCCGTCGCCGTCCACCACGATCTGGGCGATGCCGGAGGGGCCGGGGACCGTGCGCAGGTGGGTCGCGTCGACCCCCGCCTCGGTGAGCGTACGCCGCATCTCAATCCCGAAGGCGTCGTCGCCCACCGCGCCGAGAAAGGCGACCGCGGCTCCCGCCCGCGCGGCGGCGACGGCCTGGTTGGCGCCCTTGCCACCGGGCACCGTGCGGAAGGCACGGCCGGTCACGGTCTCGCCGAGCGCGGGGGCGACGTCGACGTAGGCCACGAGATCCATGTTGGCACTGCCGAAGACCGAGATCACTTTTCCTCCTCGCGGTCGGGAGCACGGGTGCGGGAAGGTGTGTCAGGAACGCAGGTAGGCCAGGACCGCGAGGACACGGCGGTGCTGGTCACCGTCCTCGGCGTACAGACCGAGCTTCGCGAAGATGCTGCGGATGTGCTTCTCCACGGCCCCGTCGCTGACCACCAGCTGACGGCCGATGGCCGGGTTGGACCTGCCCTCGGCCATCAGGCCGAGCACCTCGCGCTCTCGCGGGGTGAGCTGGGCGAGAGGATCGTCGCGGCGGCGTCGCACCATCAGCTGTGCCACCACCTGGGGGTCGAAGACCGTACCTCCGGCCGCGACCGTGCGCAGCCCTCCCATGAAGTCGTCCACGTCCACGACGCGGTCCTTGAGCAGGTATCCCACCGCGCCCCTGGCGTCGGCGAGCAGATCGTCGGCATAGGACACCTCCACGTACTGGGACAGGATCAGCACCGGCGCGCCGGGAACCCTCCGGCGCGCCTCCACCGCCGCCCGCAGCCCCTCGTCGGTGAAGCCGGGCGGCATTCGTACGTCCACCACCGAGACGTCGGGCCGGTGCTCCGCGACGGCCTCCACCAGGCGGTCGCCGTCGCCCACCGCCGCGACCACCTGGCAGCCGAACTCCTCCAGGAGCCTGATCAGGCCTTCCCTGATGAGCACCGCGTCATCGGCCACAACTACCCGCACGGAACCTCCGCCACTATGACCGTCGGCCCTCCGACGGGTGAGTCGACCGCCAGCTCGCCGTCCACCGCCTTCAGACGGTCCCCGAGCCCCGACAGGCCATGTCCCTTGGCGACATGGGCGCCGCCGACCCCATCATCCCCGATTGTCAGCATGAGGAAGTCCCCCGTCCTGCTCAGCGTCACGGTACAGATCGTGGCCTGGCTGTGCTTGGCGACGTTGGTGAGGGACTCGGCGACGACGAAGTAGACGGTGTTCTCCACGGCCGCGGGGAAGCGCCCCACGACCTGGACGTCCAGCTCGACGGGGACGGTGCACCGGCCGGCGAGCGCGGCGAGCGCCGGGGCCAGGCCGCGGTCGCTGAGGATCGGCGGGGCGATGCCGCGCGACAGGGCGCGTAGCTCGTCCAGGGTGTCGCGGGTGGAGGTGATGGCCTCGCCGAGCATCCGTTCGACGGCCCCCGGGTCGCGCCTGAGCTGGCGCTGGGCCCGCGACAGGTCCATCGCCAGGGAGACCAGGCGCTGCTGCGGCCCGTCGTGGATGTCGCGCTCCAGCCGGCGCAGCGCGTTGGCCTCGGCCGACACCGCGGCGGCCCGGCCCTCGGCCAGGTCGTCGATGCGCTCGTGCAGCTCGGCCACCCCGGTCAGCATCGCCCTGCCGAGCCCGGCCTGGACGAGCGCGGCGCCCCGCACGATCGCCGGGAGGGTGAGGGCGAAGAGCACGCCGATGGTGGTGTTGATGATCACATCGACCCACAGGCTGTCACCCAGGCCGAGGAGCCTGCCCAGTCCCCCGTCGTTGCCGGGGATGGCGTAGATGATCCACCCGTAGAGCGGGTAGGCGAGACCGGCGATCGTCCCGGCCCACCAGACCGTCGCCAGCACGAAGGTGACGATGGAGATCGGGAAGACCACGACGCCGTAGAGCAGGTCGAGCCACGACTGGCCGTTGGTGAGCGGGTTGATCATCCTGCGGAACCATCCGGCGCTCTCCGGGGCGGGCAGATATCTCGGCCGGGCCACGGGACGGCCGAGCACCTCGGGCAGCCAGCGCCGCTCGACGTCGGCGAACCCCCTGGCCACCAGGAGGGTCGTCGCGAGGATGGGCAACCCCACGAACACGACGGTCGTGCCGATCCCCGCGGCGAAGCCGGCCACCATCAGGACGAACCAGATGACGGAGAGCGGGAAACCCACGATCAGGTAGCGGGTGTCGGTGCCGATGCGGCCGAGAAGGGTTCTCATGGCGCCAACGCTACGAGGGCCGGCCCCGTCGATCGACCCTGTGTGCCCGCGTACCGGGGTGGGGCCAGCACTACCCGGGACGGTGGGGAGATCGGGCGAGAAGACTGCTGCGCGCGTCACTGTGCCGCCGGGCTCCTGGCGGGAGGCTTTTCCCATCGTCACACCTGCTCGTCACACCCGCTCGTCACACCCGCGATTTTCGCCCTCCCTCCCCGAGATCCTCCTTTCGGAGATCTTCCTCCCTGAGAATCGAGATCCCCTTGACCGCCGTGATCCCTGGTTCGGCAGCGCCTCCCGCAGCGCCTACGTCGGTGTCTCCGACGGCGCCGCGACCCGTGACCGCGGCGGCGACCGCGGCGTCGGCTCCCGCGAACTCGGTGGCGACCGCGCCCGTGACAGCCGTCCCGCTCCCCCGTACGGCGCCTCGCCCGGCCTCCGCGCGCGCCGCGCGCGACCCGTTCATCGACGTGCTCCGCGTGTTCGGCATGGTCCTGGTGGTGCTCCAGCACTGGAGCATGCCGCTGCTCTCCTTCGCCGACGGCCGGATCTCCACCGGTAACGCGCTGGCCGTGGGGAACGGATGGATGATCACGTGGTTCAGCCAGGTGATGCCGCTGGTGTTCTTCGCGGGGGGCGCGGCCAACGCGATCAGCCGGCGGAGCGCGGCGAGGCGCGGCGAGGCGACCCCCGCGTGGCTGGCGGGACGCCTGCGCCGCCTGGCCTGGCCGGTGGTCCCGCTGGCGGCGGTCTGGCTGCCGTTGCCCCACCTGCTCCTCGCGCTCGGCGTTCCCGAGCAGCCGGTCATGACGGCCTCACGGCTGGCCGGGCAGCTGCTCTGGTTCCTCGCGATCTATCTCGTCGCGGTGGCGGCGACGACGCCGATGCTCAGGCTCAACATGGTGTACGGCTGGCGGGTGCCGGTCGCGCTGGCGGCGGGGGCCGTGGCGGTGGACGTCCTGCGCTTCACCAGCGGCCTGGACATCGCCGGTCTCCCCAACATCGTGCTGGTCTGGCTGGCGGTGCACCAGCTCGGCTTCCTCTATGTCGACGGCCGGCTGCGCCGTCCCTGGGTCCTGGCCCTGGCCGGGTACGGTCTGGGCGCGGCGCTCACGGCCTTCGGCCCCTACCCGCTCAGCATGATCGGGATGCCGGGGGCCTCCGTCTCCAACATGGCGCCCCCCACGGTCGCGCTGCTCTCGGTCGGGGTGGGCCAGATCGGGCTCGCGTTGGCGCTGCGCCGGTGGATCGTCTCCTTCGCGGAGTGGCCGGGGGTCTCTCGGGCTCTGGACTGGGCCGGCTGCCGGATGATGACCCTCTACCTGTGGCACATGAGCGCGCTGTTCGTCATCGTCTCGGTGGTCGTGGTGGGTCTGGGCATCTCCACTCCCGAGCCGGGGACGTCGGCCTGGCTGTCCGGCTGGCCCCACTGGCTGCTCATGCTCGCCCTGGCGATGTGGCCGCTGCTCCGGGGGTTCGCCAGGTTCGAGACGCCTCCCGCGACGGGGCCGTACACCGGCGGGACGGTCAGGATCCTGCTGGCCACCGCGCTGGTGGGGCTGGGCCTGCTCACGTTCACGGTGAACGGTTTCGTGCCGGGGACGGCGTCCCTGCTCGGGGCGGGCGCGATCGTGGCGGGTCTGGCGCTCACCGGCTCCTCCCGCCGCGCCCTCCCCTCTCGTGGGCGCCGGGGCGTACCGAGTGTGCCGGGCCGACGAGCCGACGGCGTGGTCATCTAATTTGATCAGCATTCATGTCGGGAAAAGCAGCCATAACTACACAAAGTTACGCACTTTACCTGGAATGTAAGGCGATCCGCGACCGCCTCCGGTCCGACCACCTCAAGTTCTTCGGCAGTATTGAACCGTGAGCCTTGTAGACCGCCTGCCAGAAGAGATCGACGCCGACCCCGACACCATCTTCGACGCCTTCGTCGAATGGAACTCCGAGCGAGGGCTGACCCTCTACCCGGCGCAGGAGGAGGCTCTTATCGAGGTGGTGTCGGGAAACAACCTGATCCTGGCCACCCCGACCGGCTCGGGCAAGAGCCTGGTCGCCGCCGGAGCCCATTTCACCGCGCTCACCAGGGACGTGCGCACCTTCTACACCGCGCCGATCAAGGCGCTGGTGTCGGAGAAGTTCTTCGACCTGTGCGCGGTGTTCGGCACCGAGAACGTCGGGATGATGACCGGCGACGCGAGCGTGAACCCCGGGGCGCCGATCATCTGCTGCACCGCGGAGATCCTCGCCAACGTCGCGCTGCGCGACGGCGCCGCGGCCGACATCGGCCAGGTGGTGATGGACGAGTTCCACTTCTACTCCGAGCCGGACCGCGGCTGGGCCTGGCAGGTGCCGCTCCTGGAGTTGCCGAACGTCCAGTTCATTCTGATGTCGGCGACCCTCGGAGACGTCACCAGGTTCGAGGAGGACCTGACCCGGCGCACCGGCAGGCCCACCGCGGTGGTGAAGAACGCCGAGCGCCCGGTCCCGCTCGTCTACTCCTACCGGCTCACCCCTCTCCACGAGACGCTGGAGGAGATGCTCACCACCAACCAATATCCCGTCTACGTCGTCCACTTCACCCAGGCCGCGGCCATGGAGCGGGCGCAGGCGCTGATGAGCATCAACATGTCGACCAAGGCCGAGAAGGAGGCGATCGCCTCCATGATCGGCCACTTCCGGTTCACCACCCGGTTCGGCAAGGCGCTCTCCCGGCTGGTGCGGCACGGCATCGGCGTGCACCACGCCGGGATGCTCCCGAAGTACCGCCGCCTGGTGGAACGCCTCGCCCAGGCGGGCCTGCTCAAGGTCATCTGCGGCACCGACACGCTCGGCGTCGGCGTCAACGTCCCGATCAGGACCGTGCTGTTCACCGCGCTGTCGAAGTACGACGGCACCAAGGTGCGGCGACTGCGCGCCCGCGAGTTCCACCAGATCGCCGGGCGGGCCGGGCGCGCCGGATTCGACACCATCGGCTACGTCGTCTGCCAGGCCCCCGACCACGTCGTGGAGAACGAGAAGGCCCTGGCCAAGATCGGCGACGATCCCAAACGGCGGCGCGGTTTCGCCCGCAAGAAGCCGCCGGAGGGCTTCGTCGGCTGGAGCGAGGAGACCTTCGAGAAGCTGCAGGCCGCCGAGCCCGAGCCGCTGAACTCCCGGTTCAAGGTCAGCAACGCCATGCTCCTCGCGGTGATCAACCGGCCGGGCGACTGCTACGCGGCCATGCGCCACCTGCTCACCGACAACCACGAGGACCGCAAGTGGCAACGGCGGCACATCAGCCAGGCCATCGCGATCTACCGGTCGCTGCTGGCCGGAGGCGTGGTGGAGCAGCTGAGCGAGCCCGACGAGCACGGCCGGATGGCCCGTCTCACCGTCGACCTGCAGGAGGACTTCGCGCTGAACCAGGCGCTGTCCACCTTCGCGCTCGCCACCCTCGAACTCCTCGACATGGAGTCGCCGAACTACGCCCTGGACATGGTCTCGATCATCGAGTCCATCCTCGACGACCCCCGCCAGATCCTGTCCGCGCAGCTCAACAAGGCGCGCGGCGAGGCGGTGGCGCTGATGAAGGCCGACGGCATCGAGTACGAGGAGCGGATGGAGCGCCTGGCCGAGGTCACCTATCCGATGCCGCTCGCCGACCTGCTGCTCGGCGCGTACGAGACCTACCGGCGCGGCCACCCCTGGGTGGGCGACTACACGGTGAGCCCCAAGGGCGTCGTCCGCGACATGTACGAGCGGGCGATGACCTTCGCGGACTACGTGCAGTTCTACGAGCTGAACCGCTCGGAGGGCACCGTGCTTCGCTATCTCGCCGACGCCTACCGCACCCTGTCGCGGACCATCCCCGAGCACCTCAAGACCGAGGACCTGGTCGACCTCATCGAGTGGCTCGGCGAGCTGGTCCGCCAGGTCGACTCCAGCCTCCTGGACGAGTGGGAGCAGCTGCAGAACCCGACCGGGGAGGTGGAGGCGCCCTCGCTGGAGGAGAGCACCAAGCCCGTCACCGCCAACACCCGCGCGTTCCGCGTGCTGGTCCGCAACGCGATGTTCCGCCTCATCGAGCTCGCCGCCCTGGAGAACGAGGAGGAGCTGGCGCAGCTGGCACCCGACGTCGACTGGGGCGCCGCGCTCGACGCCTACTACGACGACCACGAGGAGATCGGCACCGGCCCGGACGCCCGCGGCCCCGGCCTGCTCCGCATCGAGGAGGAGAAGGAGTTCTGGCGTGTCCGCCAGGTCGTCTCCGACCCCGCGGGCGACGGCGACTGGGGCATCGACGCGCAGGTGGACCTCGCCGCCTCCGACGAGGAGGGCCGCGCGGTGGTCCACGTCATCGGCCTGAACCGCCTCTGAACCGTCCCTCGCCACGTCCCTGCCGGCGCAGGCAGGGGCGCTCGGCGGAGGAAGACCGTCCGTGCGCGCAGAAATATCAGACGGGACCGAGAAGAATGACCGGATGAGCGACGAAGCGATCAGGCAGGTGCTGGGCCTGCTGTACCAGGAAGACACGTTGAAGGTGCTGGCCGCCCTGGTGCTGGGCGGCAAGCCGGAAGAGGAGTCCGGACTCGACAGGGAGGCGGTCAGGCGCGCGCTGGACCGCCTGGAACGCGGCGGGCTGGCCGTACGGGGAGAGGACGGCGAGTGGGAGGTACGGCGCGAGCGCTTCCGTGAGCTGCTGCACGCCACGGCGAGACCCGCCACCCCGGCCTCCCCGGAGGAGAGGGTCCTGCAGTCCTTCCTCGTCGAGGGACGACTGCGGGCGATCCCCACCAAGCGCGACAAGCAACTGGTCGTGCTCGACTACGTGGTCCAGGTCTTCGAGCCGGGCGTCCGCTACCCGGAGAAGGAGGTCAACGTCGCGCTGCGCGCCTTCCACGACGACTACGCGGCCCTGCGCCGCTACCTGGTCGACGAGGGCATGCTCAGCAGGGAGAGCAACGTCTACTGGCGCAGCGGCGGCTCCGTCGAGGCCTGAAGGCGGGCGGCCAGCGTCCGGATGTGGTCGATCAGCTCCGGCGGCTCCCGTACGGTGAAGTCCAGGCCGAGCTGCCCGACGGTGAGCGCCAGCCACTCCAGCGAGTCGCCGCCGGTGCGCAGCAGGCAGCTGTGCTCGTCCAGTTCCTCCAGCACCCAGCCGGGTCCGGAGAAGCGCTCGGCGACCACGGCCGCCGGTGCGTGCACGACGACCACCGCCCGGTGGCGGCTGATGGGGGCGACGATCGACTCCTCGACATAGCCGGGGGGCGGCTCGCGCGGCGGGAAGCGCACGCCGGTGCCCAGCGGTGAGGTGAGCCGGTCCACCCGGTAGGTCCGCCAGTCCTGTCTGCCGATGTCCCACGCCACGAGATACCAGCGCCGCCCAGTGGAGGCGAGCCGGTACGGGTCGGCGATCCGGCCGCCCTGCTGCCCGTCGCGGCGGCGGTAGCCGAAGCGGATCCGCTCCCGGTCCCGGCAGGTCCTGGCCAGCAGCGCGAGGGTGTCCGCCTCCACCGTGGGCACCGCCCAGATCGGCGCGACCGGATGCGTCTGCGTCTGCAGCGTGTGCACGCGCAGGCGCAGCCGGGAGGGCAGGACCTGTTCCAGCTTGGCCAGGGCGCGGGCCGAGGTCTCCCCGATCCCGGCGACCGTGCCGCTCGCCGCCGTACGCAGGCCCACCGCGATCGCGACGGCCTCCTCGTCGTCGAGAAGCAGCGGCGGCATGGCGGTGCCCGCCTCCAGCCGGTATCCCCCCGCGGGACCGGTGGTCGCGTGCACCGGATAGCCCAGCTCGCGCAGGCGGTCGATGTCGCGTCTGAGCGTGCGCGGGCTGACCTCCAGCCGCTCGGCCAGCTCGGGGCCCGGCCACTCCCGATGCGCCTGCAGCAGCGAGAGCAGTCTCAGCACCCGTCCCGTGGTGTCCGCCATGTCGTTCACGATGCCACCGATCGCGGCCAGGATCTGACCTAAACCGTGGATAGCGTGCTTGAAATGAGCCACATCGAGATAACGGGAGCCCGGGAGAACAACCTCAAGAACGTCTCCTTGAGGATCCCCAAGAAGCAGATCACGGTCTTCACCGGCGTCTCGGGATCGGGCAAGTCCTCCATCGTCTTCGACACGATCGCCGCCGAGTCGCAGCGCCAGCTCAACGAGACCTTCACCTCCTTCGCCCGCAACCGCCTGCCCCACCACGGCCAACCGGACGCCGACGCCATCGGCAACCTCTCGGCCGCCGTCGTCGTCGGCCAGCGGCGACTGGGCGGCAACTCCCGCTCCACCGTCGGCACCGTCACCGACATCCACCCGCTGCTGAGGCTGCTCTACTCGCGCGCCGGCACGCCGTTCACCGGCTACTCCAACGCGTTCTCCTTCAACGACCCCGCCGGGATGTGCCCGGAGTGCGAAGGCGTGGGCCGGAAGATCGCCCTGGACGTGGACCTCGCCTTCGACCGGACGAAGTCGCTCAACGAGGGAGCGATCCTGCTGCCGGGTTTCCGGGCCGGCAACTGGCAGTGGAAGATCTACGCCCACTCGGGGCTGTTCGACAACGACAGGCCGCTGGCGGACTACACCGAGGCCGAGTGGGACACGCTGCTGTACGGGAGCGAGGCCGACGTCACCTTCGAGGAGCGGGGCGGTACGCCCCCGCAGAGATACGAGGGCGTGGTCGAGAGGTTCGACCGGCTCCATGTCAGGCGGGACGTCGAGGGCAGGGCGAGCCGGGACGCGATGGCGGCGTTCGCCTCGGTGCGCACCTGCCCGCTGTGCGCGGGGGCGAGGCTCAACCAGGCCGCGCTCGCCTGCAGGATCGGCGGGCGCAACATCGCCGAGCTGGCCGCGATGGAGGTCCGGCACCTGGTCGGCGTGATCGCGGAGATCGACGCCCCGGTCGCGGCGACGATGGTCCCGGCGATCCTGAAGCGGCTGCGGCACCTGGTCACCATCGGCCTGGGCTACCTCAGCCTGGACCGGCCGACGCCCACCCTCTCCGGCGGGGAGTCGCAACGGATCAAGATGGTCAAGCACCTGGGCAGCAGCCTGACCGACATGACGTACATCTTCGACGAGCCGACCATCGGACTGCACCCGCGCGACGTGACGCGCATGAACGAGTTGCTGCGCGAACTGCGGGACAAGGGCAACACCGTACTCGTCGTCGAGCACGACCGCGACGTGATCGAGGTCGCCGACCACGTGGTGGACGTCGGGCCACGCGCCGGGACGCACGGCGGTGAGATCGTCTACCAGGGCGGCGTCGAGGGCCTGCGGCGCGCCCGCACCCTCACCGGACGGCATCTGCGCCGCAATCCGCCGCTCAAGGCGTCGTTCAGGGAGCCGACCGGCGCGCTCACCGTCACCGGGGCCACCGCGCGCAACCTCAAAGACGTCACGGTGTCCTTTCCCACCGGGGTGCTCACCGTGGTCACCGGGGTCGCGGGATCGGGCAAGAGCACCCTGGTCAACGAGGTGTTCCTCGCCGAGCATCCGAAGGCGGTGGTGATCGACCAGGCCGCGGTCGGCACCTCGATCCGCTCCAACCCGGCCACCTACACCGGGCTGATGGACGAGATCCGCGGGCTCTTCGCCGCCGCGGGCGGAGTCAGCCCCGCGCTGTTCAGCTTCAACTCCAAAGGCGCCTGCCCCGAATGCCAGGGGCTCGGGGTCATCCACACCGACCTGGCGTTCATGGACGCGATCACATCCGTGTGCGAGGTGTGCCGGGGACGGCGGTTCCGGCCCGAGATCCTGAGGCACACGCTGCGCGGCAGGTCCGTCTCCGACGTGCTGGAGATGACGATCGGCGAGGCCGCGGAGTTCTTCACCGAGCCGAGACCGCTGCGCGTCCTGGAGACGCTGAACGAGGTGGGCCTGGGCTACCTCAGGCTCGGTCAGCCGCTCAGCAGCCTGTCAGGGGGCGAGTGCCAGCGGATCAAGCTGGCGGGGGAACTCCACAAGAAGGGCAGCGTCTACGTGATGGACGAGCCGACGACCGGGCTGCACATGTCGGACGTCGAGCACCTGATCAAAATCATGGACAGCCTGGTGGACGGCGGCAACACGGTCATCGTCATCGAGCACAACCTCGACGTGATCAAGAAGGCGGACTGGGTCGTCGACCTCGGCCCCGACGGCGGCGACCAGGGCGGCACCGTGATCTTCGAGGGCACGCCGTCCCGCCTCCTCGACGAGCCCGGCTCCTTCACCGCCGAACACCTCCGCCGCGACCTGGCCCGCCCTTGACACGTGCCGCCCGATCGCCCCGGGCCGATCATCGGCCGCGTTCGCCCACGGCGACGCGGCGCGTGCGGCCCGACACATCCCCGTGTGTCCCCTCAGGGAGCGCAGGTGACGCGGACGCGGGACCAGGAGGTGTTGGCGTACCCCTTGGGATTCCACACGTGCCGGGGCGATTCCGGCTGGGTGGCACCGGCACTGTCCCACGCGCGGGCGACGATCACGGTCTCGCCCTCCCCCAGTTCGGCGACGGCGTGCCAGTGCCGCCACGCCCAGGGGCCCACCTGCTCCCCGAGGTCCGCCTGCGTCCAGGTCTCGCCCCCGTCGAGGGAGACGTCGACGCGGGCGACGGTACGGCCGTCCCCCGCGTAGGCGTAGCCGGTGATCCGGGTGAGGCCCGGCCGCGTGCGGGCGCCGTCGCCGGGGCTCAGGATCGCGGTGTTGAGGACGACGGGCCCCAGGGAGATACCGTCACCGGGCCCCGCCTTCGCGGGATCGGCCCCGGAGGGCAGCAGGCGATAGGCGACGGCCTGGAAGTAGTTGTCGGAGGGCTCCTCCCGCGCGGTGACACGCTGGAGCCACTTGACGCTGCGGGCGCCGATCCAGCCCGGGACCACGACGCGGAGCGGGGCGCCGTGGGCCCTGGGCAGCGGCCGGTCGTTCATGGCCCAGGCCAGCAGGACGTCTCCGCCGATGGCCTTGGACACCGGGATGGAGGCACCGTAGGGCTGGGCGGGATCGGCGAGTTCGGAGACGTCGGGGGCGGCGAAGGCGATGTGCGCGGCCCTCGGAAGCAGCCCGGCGCGGGCGAGGACCTCGGCCAGGCCGACACCGCTCCAGCGCGCGGTCGAGGTGGCTCCTGGCCCCCACGGATCCTCACCGGGAATGTCGCGGACCTCGACCAGATCGGCACGGCGGTTGCCCGCGCACTGCAGGGTCGCCACCAGCGTGACCTCGGAGAACTCGGAACGCAGCTCCTCCAGCGACAGCGTCAGCGGGCGCTCGACCAGACCGTCCACGGTGAGACGCCAGGAGGTCGGATCCAGGTCGGGGACGGGGCCGTGGTTGCGGCTGTAGAAGGTGTCGAGCGGGGTGAGGATGTGATCGGCGAGGGCGCCCGGCGGCGCCTCGGCGTTGTACGGCTCGCTGCCGTGGACCACCATGTCATCTCTTTTGCCCCACACGTTCACACGACTCGGAGTACCCGGGAACGAGGGCGTGACAC
The DNA here is from genome assembly GCF_040649155.1 of Streptosporangium sp. NPDC049046. Classification (NCBI taxonomy): domain Bacteria; kingdom Bacillati; phylum Actinomycetota; class Actinomycetes; order Streptosporangiales; family Streptosporangiaceae; genus Streptosporangium; species Streptosporangium sp. NPDC049046. The sequence continues at coordinate 278,421 of NZ_JBEZEZ010000004.1, forward strand.
GGCTCGCGGCCCAAGCGGAATCTCCCGGTGCCGTCCGAGCGCCGCCCCGACGCCTCCGAGCACGGCCCCGTGACGACCGGAGTTCCGCCCCGGCCCCCGGTGTGACGGGCCGCGCCGACACCGAGGAGCACCGAGGGCCACCGAGGACCGCGCAGGACCGCAGAGGACCGCAGATGACTCTGTCGGAGACCCGGCTCGCCGTCGGCGTCAGCCGCCCGAGGTGTCGCTCTCGGCGTCGGCGCTGGGAACCGCGAGATCATAGGGGTCGTCCAGCCACCCGGCGGGCAGCTGGACGCGGTCGCGCGGGTTGGTCTTGCCCCGAGGGGTGTCCACGCCGTCGGGCCACGGCTGGGCGGCGTCGAGTTCGGCGAGCCCCTCGCGCAGGTCCGACAGGCTCTCCGAGGTGGCCAGGCGGCGGCGGAGGGCGGCACCGACGGTGAAGCCCTTGAGATACCAGCCGACGTGCTTGCGGAAGTCGACCACCGCGTGCCGCTCGCTCTCGAAGCAGTCGACCATCAGGGTCGCGTGCCGGTCCATCGTCGCGGCGACCTCGCCCAGCAGGGGCCTGCGCCGCCCCTCCCCGCCCTCGCACATGGTCGCCAGGTCCGCGAACAGCCACGGGCGGCCCAGGCAGCCCCGGCCCACGACGACGCCGTCACAGCCGGTCTCGTCCATCATGCGGCGCGCGTCGGCGGCGCTCCAGATGTCGCCGTTTCCGAGCACGGGGATCTCCGTCACGCTCTCCTTGAGCCGCGCGATCGCCTCCCAGTCGGCGGTGCCGCCGTAGTGCTGGATCGCGGTGCGGCCGTGCAGCGCGATCGCGGAGACGCCCTCCTCGACGGCGATCCGCCCGGCGTCCAGGTAGGTCAGATGGTCGTCGTCGATGCCCTTGCGCATCTTCACGGTCACCGGCAGCGTCCCCGCGTTGCCCACGGCCTCGCGCAGAATCGACCGGAACAGGTTCCGCTTGTACGGCAGCGCGGAGCCGCCACCCTTGCGGGTCACCTTGGGCACCGGGCAGCCGAAGTTGAGGTCGACGTGATCGGCGAGGTCCTCCTGCACGATCATGCGGACGGCCCTGCCGACGGTCACCGGGTCGATCCCGTACAGCTGGAGGCTGCGGGGGCTCTCCTCGGGCTCGAACCGGATCATCTTCAAGGTCTTGGGGTTGCGTTCCACCAGCGCCCGCGTCGTGATCATCTCGCAGACGAACAATCCGCCGCCCTGCTCCCGGCACAGGGTGCGGAAGGGCGCGTTGGTGATCCCTGCCATCGGGGCGAGGACGACCGGCGGCCACACCTCCAGTGATCCCAGCTTCAACGACTCCACCTGGCTTTTCTACCGCACCGCGACGAGCGGGACGAATCGTCGCTGGGTATTGTGTCCATGCGTGGACCAACGTGACATGGGAGGCCGCGGATGCTGCTGCGACTGCGGATCGCGCTGCCCGACCAGCCGGGCTCGCTGGGGAAGGTGACCCGTGTCCTCGGTGTCGCGGGCGCCGACATCACCCAGGTGGTCGTCCTCGAACGGGGCGAGGGCCAGGCGCTGGACGACATCACCGTCTACTGGCCCGACTCAGCCCCCAGGGAAAGCCTGGTCGAAGGGCTGGAGAGCGTTCCGGGAGTGAGGATCGAGGGCATCTGGGGCACGCGCGAGGCGCCGGGGACCTATCCGGAGCTGGAGATCCTCAAATACATCACCACCGCGGGCGACCGCGCCCTCGCCACCCTGATCGACTCCATGCCCGTGCTGTTCAGCGCCGACTGGGCGGCCGCGGCGACCGAGAAGAGCCCGCGCACGGTCGTCCACTCCAGCTGGCGCGCCCCCGAGCAGGTGCCCTTCCCCGACGACACCCCCGCCCGTCCGAGGGCCTTCACCCTCGACTCCGGCCTGCATGTGATCGCCGCCCCGCTGCCCCCGCTCGCCCTCACCTTCCTGCTGGCCCGCGCCGACGGTCCCGCCTTCCACCGCATCGAGGTGCACCGTCTCACCCGCATCCTGGAGATCTTCCTCACCCTGCCCGCCGTGGAGCGCGTGGTCACGCGCCAGCTGCGCCGCCCGGCCGAGCAGGACGGCTGAACGAGGGGGCTGAACGCCCACCTGGCCGGATGCCCGGCCTGGATCCGCACCGTGTGGGAGTCCGCGGACGGGTGCCGGCCGGCGGATTCGCGCGACGGCCACGGGGCCGGCGGCTGAACGCGCGGTTACACAACCGCCGGGAAAACCCGCTAGAGTTCTCTCGTCGCCACCGGGTACGAAACCCGGAGGAAACACGCGGAAGTGGCTCAGTGGTAGAGCATCACCTTGCCAAGGTGAGGGTCGCGGGTTCGAATCCCGTCTTCCGCTCGAAGGGTCTTCGGGCTCTCACTCCGGTGGAGTGGCCGAGAGGCGAGGCAACGGCCTGCAAAGCCGTCTACACGGGTTCAAATCCCGTCTCCACCTCTGGTCCTTCCCATGCGGACGATTAGCTCAGCGGGAGAGCGCTTCCCTGACACGGAAGAGGTCACAGGTTCAATCCCTGTATCGTCCACCATCGCCCATGACATCTATGGGCCGATCACGGCAAACGGCCGCCAAAGTCCCAGCTCGGGAGCCTTGGCGGCCTTCTGGCTTCTCGGGCCGACATCCGGTGTTCCGGCCCTCACATCGACTTCTCGGCGACGACGATGACGTAGTCCAAGCCGGCGAACTTCTGCCGCATACGCGTGTCGTCGGCCAGCTCGCGATGCAACCAGCGGCGGTAGACCCAGGTGACCTTCTGCTGAAATGCCTGGTCGTCCAGCTTCCGTTCCGCCCATTTGCACCACGGTTCGTAAACGTGGTCACGGATGGAGGTCAACTGGACATGGGCGAATCCGGCGGCCCGGAGGCGGGCGACATACTCATTGCCGTCGTACAGGTTTTCTTCGGGGACCGAAGTGGAGAAAAGCTCTCGGCGGCCGCCGTTGTCGACTTTCAACGGCACGACATCCGCCGTCGCGAGCACCCCGCCCGGTCGAAGGATGTGGTGAGCCTGGCGGAAGAATTCGTCCCTGGTCCGGAAATGCAGGGCCGACTCCAGGGCGACCACCCGGTCGAAGCTGCCGGGCTCGAACGTCATCGCGGTCGCCGACCCCTCCTGGAAGATCAGCCGATCATCCAGACCACGGGCGCGGGCCTTCTCCTGAGCGATCCGCACATGCGTCGGCGTCACGTTCAATCCGACGATCTTCGCTGGATTGTGCCGCTCCAACCACATGAAGTCCTGGTCGCCGTATCCGAACCCGGCATCGAGAATGCGATCGCCCTCCCGAAAGCCCGCGGCGTCCCCCAGCTTCTCCGCCAGCGCCTCGCACGCGTCGTCGAGCGTGTCGGGCCCATCACGCCAGTAGCCGAAATTGAGGTACGAACTGTGCTCGTTCAGCGCGGTCCAGGTGCTCGGCGGAAAGATCTCGTAGGCACGTTTGGCACGGGTCTCCGGCGACGCCATGCTGAGCCTGATGCTTCGGCTAACGGCGAGCACGTCATGCCAGAGTGAGATCCGCTGCGGGGTGGTCATGGGGGACCTCCTGGGTGTGCTCATGCTTCAGGTACGACAGGGCGACAGCCTTGATACTGGGTACACCGGCGCTAAGGATTTCCACAGATATCGAGTTGTCCCGCACATCGGTGGGCTGATTTACCGACCTTTATCCGGCAGTGCGGCTTTATCCGGCGGTGCGGCGAGGCCAGGAAGTTCGCAGTGCGCCGGGGAGCCTCACGGACGCCCCCTCGGTCACCAACTCGCCATGGGGAGCGCCGAGCCGTCCATCGGCCCCTGCGGGCTGTAGACCACGCACATGACGTCGCGGTCGCCGCCCGCCCAGGTCTTCCTGGTCGGCATGACCGGGTAGAAGTCCAGACCCGAGGCCGACGCGCCGCTCCAGTTGCCGTCGAACCCCCGCCTGCAACTCTCCCTGGCGAACACGGTCAGCGCGGCCGGATCCCATTCACCGTCGGGGGCGTGCACGAAGCCGTACGACTGGTTGGCCGCCCGCTCCTTGCAGGGCGTGTAGAGGACGACGACCTCGCCCGCCTCCGGGGAGTAGGCCGGGTCGGTGAAACACTCCCCCGCCTCGATGTGCAGAAGCCCGCCGGTCTCCGCGGTGACGAAGGTCTCGTCCTTGATCGTCGGTCCCGCCGAACCCGCCGTGGACGACGGCAGGAAGAGCACGCCGAGCACCACGAGGCCGGGGAGCAATGTCCGGCGGGCTGACCGCCGGTCACCCGCCTGCCGAGGGCCGATCATCGAACACCTCTCGTTCGGGAACGTCGATCTCGCCCGCTCCCGGGGAAACGGGGCACGACGCCGCGTACCGGACCCGTCGAAACCCGGGCGAGGCCACCTGCCGTGTGACGCGGGTCGTGAAGCGGGCGCACGCGTTCCGCCTCCAGCCGAGCCCGCTCGCCCGAGGTTAGGGGTGTTCCAGCGAACGCGAGGGCAACGGAAGGCGTCGAGCGCACGACCTTCTGACGACATCAATGGGGTTTTTGGGGCTAGAGATACATAAGAGGAGGTGTTCATCCTGATGTAACCCCCTATATGAGCTTTTGTCCTTCTTTTTTGGATCAATACCGACGTCCACCGCACTCCCTCGGTGGAATGCGATCCCTCCCTGGAGAAGAGCTCATGATGGGCGAAGCCAAACTGCCCCGATCCGCCGGATCCCGGCGTACCAGGCTGACGGCGGTGAGCGCGGGCGTGCTGATCGCCGGCGGCCTCGCGTTCAGCCCGGTGGCGTTCGGCGCGGCCGCGCCGCCGAAGTACCCCGCCGCCGATATCCACAAGCCCTCCCCCATGCCCGACCGGGTCATCCTCACCCCGACCACCACGCCGGCGGCCAGCCAGAAGGTCACCTGGCGGGCCGTGACCGACGCCGAGTCGGCTCAGGCCCAGATCCTCGAGGCCCCGCGCGCGCTCGGCGACGTCGCGCCGTCCGCGGGCGCGGTCGCCACCGTCAAGGCGCTCAGCACCACCCCGGTCAACACCACGCTGGGGTACGCCTCCGTCTACCACACCGTCGAGTTCACCGGCCTGAAGCCGAACACCCGCTACAGCTACCGGGTCGGCGACGGCACCAACTGGAACGAGTGGAGCGACTTCACCACCGCGGCGGCCGACCTGCAGCCGTTCTCGTTCATCTACTACGGCGACGCGCAGAACTACATCGACTCCGCGGTGCCGCGCGTCTTCCGCCAGGCGTTCGCCGACCGCCCGCAGGCGAAGGTGATCGTCAACGCCGGCGACCTCATCGACAACGCGAACAACGAGGAGCAGTGGGGCCAGTGGTACAAGGCCGCCGGCTTCATCGACAGCCAGGTCAACAACATCTCGATCCCCGGAAACCACGAGTACAGCGGCGGCCTGTCCACCTTCTGGCGTCCGCAGTTCCCCTATCCGGACAACGGACCGGGTAACCCGGAGCTGAAGCAGACCGCCTACACCGTCGACTACCAGGGCGTGCGCTTCATCGGCCTGGACACCAACGTGCAGAGCAACGCCACCCTGATGGCCGCGCAGACCACCTGGCTGGAGGGGCTGCTCAAGGACAACCCGAACAAGTGGACCGTGGTGACCTTCCACCACCCCGTCTACTCCACCACCGGCACCCGCAACAACCCCGCCGTACGCGGCCAGTGGGGCCCGCTGTTCGAGAAGTACGGCGTGGACCTGGTCCTCCAGGGCCACGACCACTCCTACGGCCGAGGCAACGTGGCGACCGCCCGCAAGTCCGTCACCGTCAACAACGGTGTCGCCTACGTCGTGTCCGTCTCCGGCGGCAAGATGTACGCGCTCAACAACGGCGAGAACTGGACCGGCAACGGCGCCGAGGTCGTCAGCAAGAGCCAGAACACCCAGCTCTACCAGCTGATCGACATCGAGGCCGACAAGATCACGTTCGAGGCCCGTTACGCCAACGGCGAGCACCACGACGGCTTCGTCGTCCGGAAGAACGCCAAGGGCGAGCGCACCGTCAACGAGGTCCGCACCGCGGAGAACACCGTCGGTGAGCAGGTCGTCGTCGACAAGACCGCCGTCGAGCACCGCGGCAAGCTCACGATCTCCGCGTACGGCTACGACCCCGCCGAGCAGGTGTCCGTCGTCATGAGGAAGGCGGGCGACGACGAGCGCGGAAAGGGGAAGGACACCGTCCCCGTCGGCACGCGGGAGGCCGATGAGCTGGGCCGTCTCACCTACACCTTCAAGGTGCCGAGCAGCCTGAAGAAGGACGAGTCCTACGTGATCCACCTGGACAGCGCGAACCAGAAGATCACCAGCCCAGCCGTCACGGTCACCAAGAAGTAGCCCCTCCCGGGGACGGGGCCGCCGCCACGGCGGCCCCGTCCCCCGGACGTACCGGAGCCCCGTCGGACAGGAAACGCATTGAAAATCCACGCCCGTACGCTGGCGGGCGCGCTGCTCGTCGGCGCCCTGGTCGGCTGGGCCGCCCCAGCCTCCGCCCATCCCTTCGGACCGCCGTCCACCGCACGGATCGGGGCCGACGGCTCACAGGTGACCATCTCGTGGCTCCCCGCCGAGGATGACTGGGTCGCGCTCGGCCAGTCGCTCGGCGCGTTCGAGGACCCCTCCACAGGCACGGTCTCGACGGAGCTGACCGGTGAGCAGAAACTGGAGCGCTCAACGGCCCTCCGCGACTACCTGCTGGAGAAGATCACCGTCGCCCAGGCAGGCCGGCCGTGCCGGAGCCGGCTGGAGGAACTGCGGGCGCTGCTCGTCGACGGCGCCCGGTTCGTCTTCGACTGCCGGAGTCCGGTGACCGAGGTGGAGGTGACCGTCGCCGCCCTCACCGATCTCAACACGGCGTACCGGACGGTGCTCATCGCGGACACACCCGCCACCCCCGAACGGATCCTCTTCACCGAGGCGGCCGGCACCCAGCGCCTGAGCTTCTCCGGCACGGCGGTGGCCGGCACGTCCTGGCAGACGACGGGTGTCGCCGTCGGCGCCGCGGTGCTGCTGGCCGGATCGGGCGCGTTCACCATGCTGCGGACCCGGCGCAGGACGGGCACGACGAGTACGACAGGTAGGCGACCATGACGGAGCTCAGCGGCTTCGAGAGCCGGTTCATCTCGCTCTTCGACAACAGGGGCGTCTTCTGGGCGGTCCTCGCCGTCGCCCTCGTCGCCGGAGCGATGCACGCGGTCGCCCCCGGGCACGGCAAGAGCGTCACCGCGGCCTACCTGGTCGGCACCCGGGGCACCTACCGTGACGCGCTGCGCCTGGGAGTCATCGTCGCCCTGATGCACACCTTCTCGGTGCTGGTGCTGGCGTTCGCCTGGGTGGGGCTGAGCAGCGCCGCGAGTTTCGGCACGAAGAGCGTCACCGCCTGGATGCAGGTGCTGGCCGGCGTGATCACGATCTGCGTCGGCATCCACCTGACCTACCGCCACCTGCGAGGGCGTCGGCTTCGGGCGCAGGCCCAGTACGGCCACGGGCACGGGCATGGGCACGGCCACGGGCACGGCCACGGGCATCAGTTCGAGGACGGGCCGGATCCCTGGTCGCGGCGTGGCCTCGTCGCCCTCGCCCTCTCCGGTGGGCTGCTGCCCTCGCCGTCGGCGTTCGTCGTCCTGATGAGCGGGCTGCTCACCGGCCGGGCCTTCGACGCCGTCACCCTCGTCGCCGCCTTCGGCGTGGGGATGGCCCTCACCCTGACCGGCGTGGGCATCGTGACGATCCGCGGCCTCACCCTGCTGACCCACGGAACCCACCGGTGGTCACTCGCCTCCACGGCGATGGCCTGGGCTCCGGCCGCCGCCGGCCTCGCGGTCTCCTCCGCCGGAGGCCTCTACCTCGTCGCGGCCCTCGGCACCATCACCGGCTGACAGCCCGGCCGCCCATCAGGGTGCCCTCGGAACCGGACCGCGGCGAAAAAGATCGTTCTTGATGAGCTCGCGGCAAACGGCTGGACATGACGCGTTCGGCGTTGCTAACTTGCGCCTATGTCCAGCCCCGAGGCATCCAGACGCTAGCCACCGGTCATCCGGTGGCCGGCCACCGTCGTCGCGTCGAGGCTTCGCGGCCAATGAGGCCGCGCTCACTGCCGTCCGCGACCACTGCCACCGGATCGCCATAGCGCAGGCTGTGCTCGACCTGGACCGAACGTCACCTCCGTGACGGCGGCAGGGTCTCCCGCGCGATGGCCGCGCCCCGATCGGACGGTTCCTCTCTCCGACGCCGGCGCGGCCCATCGCCTCCTTATCGATCCACAGTGTGGTCGCGGAGTTTTGTCATGCCATTCGTTGTTCACCTGCTCGGACTGGCGGTCTTCGCCCAGGCCACGTCCGAGTTCATGCTGTCCGGCCTCGTGCCGGGCATCGCACGGGACCTGCACGTGTCCATCCCCGCCGCGGGATTTCTGACCTCGGCGTTCGCGGTGGGGATGGTCGTCGGCGCGCCGCTGATGGCGATCCTGAGCCTGCGCCGGTCGCGACGTCGCTCGCTCCTCACCTTCCTCGTCACCTTCCTGCTCGTCCATGTCCTGGGCGCGGTCACCACCAGTTACGGGGTGCTGCTGCTCTCCCGGGTCGTCGGGGCGCTGGCGTGCGCCGGGTTCCTCGCGGTGGCCCTGGCGACCGCGATGAGCCTGGTCGCGCCGAACGCCAAAGGACGCGCCACCTCCATCCTGCTCGGTGGGGTCACCGTCGCCTGTGTCGTGGGTGTTCCCGGCGGCGCGTTGCTGGGTCAGCTGTGGGGGTGGCGCTCGGCGTTCTGGGCGGTGGCCATCCTGTCGGTGCCGGCCATCGTCGCGATCCTGCGGTCGGTACCGGCCGACGGCCCCGAATCCGACCACACGAGCGCGCGCGACGAACTGCGCTCGCTGCGCGATCGGCGGCTTGTGGTGATCCTGCTGCTGGGATGCCTCGTGAACGGCGCGACGTTCTGCTCGTTCACCTACCTCGCGCCGCTGGTCACCACCGTCACCGGAATCGAATCCGCATGGGTGCCCGCCATGCTGGCCCTCTTCGGGCTGGGGTCGTTTCTCGGTGTCACCGTCGGTGGCCGGATGGCCGACGTACGACCCGTCGCGCTCCTGGTGAGCGGTGGGGTGGCCCTGCTCGTCGGCTGGACGGTGTTCGCGGTGGCCGCCGGGAGTCCGGTGGCGACGACGGTGCTCGTCTTCGTCCAGGGAACCCTCTCGTTCGCCGTCGGGTCGACGTTGATCTCGCAGGCACTCTACGCGGCGGCCGGGGCACCGGCCCTGGCCGGTGGGTTCGCCACGGCGGCGCTCAACGTGGGCGCCGCGCTCGGTCCCTGGTTCGGCGGGATCTCGATCGGCGCGGGACTCGGTTATCGCTCGCCGCTGTGGGTCAGTGCGCTGCTGGTGGCCCTGGCACTCGCCACCGCCGGTGTCGCCTGGGGGATTCGGCGCGGGGCGGCCGGCTCCCACGAGGAAGTCGTCGCGCCGTAGCCGACCGGGATCGAGGCGGCGCCGGGTCGATCCGATCGTCCGGCGGTACCGGCGGAGGAGCATGAGGGAGCCGCCTCCGTTGCCCGGTCGCCTCCTGCTTGTCCGGCATCGTTGTCCGGTGCCGGACAAGCGGGGCGCGGAGTTCGAAAACGAATCGGGCAATGGAGTACCAGCCGGCCGGAGGGCAGGTTTCCCCAGGTCCTGGGGTCGGATAGCGAAGGAATAGGGGGCCGATGCCAGGCTTTTCTACGTTTCGGACATGAGCACTCCGATCTTCGCGCTTTGCGATGAGTACGTCACCCGCTGGGCGGCACTGGACCCGATCGCGACAGGTGCCGAGGGCATCGTGTCCGACTTCGTAGCCGCCACCGACCACAGCCCCGCCGGTAGCGCCGCCCGGGCCGAGATGATCCGTTCGACCCTGAAGCGCCTCGACGAGCTGGTCCCGACCGGTGAGCCGGACGTCAGGGCGGCCACCCACCTGCGGGAGCGGCTGGAGGCCGAGCTCGCCTGGCACGACACGGGCGAGCCGCTGCGCTGGGTGGCGGCGCCGTACGGGCTGCCCTACCGGGTGCGCTCCAGCGTCGTCCTTCTCCCCCACGGCAACGACGACGAATGGCGTGATGTCGCCGCCCGCCTCGCGGCGATCCCGGGGATGCTCGCCGGATGGCGGGAGAGCCTGGAGACCGGTCTGGCGATGGGGCTGCGGGGTGCCCGCAGGCAGGCGCTGGCCATGGCGGACCAGGCCGACCAGTTCTCCGGCGCCGGCGGGACTCCCCCGGCCCACGACGCCTTCGTCGCCACCTACGGTGAGGGCCCGGTCAAGGAGGAGCTGCTCAGCGCTGCGGCGGCGGCCCACGCCGCGTACGCCGACGCCGGGCGCTACCTGCGCGAGGAGTACGCCCCGAGGGCGGACGAGGCCGACGGGGTGGGCCCCGAGCGCTACGCGGTCGTCGCCAGGATCAGCCTGGGCGCCGACATCGACCTGCGCGAGGCCTACGAGTGGGGCTGGGCCGAGCTGGAGCGCATCGGAGCCGAGACGGCCGCCGAGGTCGAGCGGATCAAGCCCGGGGCGACCATCGAGGAGGCGACCGCGATCCTCAACGAGACCCAGGCCGTCGACTCGCTCGAGGAGTACCAGGCGTGGCTGCAGGAGCGCCACGACCGGGCGATCGAGCAGTTGAACGGCACGCACTTCGACATCCCCGAGCCGCTGCGGCGCATCGTGGCCGAGGTCGACGTGAGCTCCACCTCCGGTGCGGCCTCCTACAACGCGCCCAGCGAGGACCTGTCGCGGCCGGGTCGCACCCTGTGGCCGGTCGGGGGCCGGACCCGCTTCGCCACCTGGAGCGAGCTGACCACGATCTTCCACGAGGGCGTGCCCGGCCACCATCTGCAGTTCGGCGCGATGCGCATGGCCGGCGACACCCTGTCCAGGTTCTCCAAGGTCTCCTGGGTGGACGGCCACGGCGAGGGATGGGGCCTGTACGCCGAGCGGCTGGCCGACGAGCTCGGCTGGTTCACCGACCCCGGCACCCGGCTGGGCATGCTCAACTGGTCGGCGCTGCGTGCCGCCCGGGTCGTCATCGACCTGGGCGTCCACCTCGACCTTCCGCTGCCCGACGGTTCGTCGTGGACCTTCGAGAAGGCCTGCGAGGTGCTGCGTGAGCAGGGCCGCTGCGAGCCGCATCGGGTCGAGGCGGAGGTGGTGCGCTACTTCGGCTGGCCTTCCCAGGCCATCTCCTACAAGCTGGGCGAACGAGCGTGGGTGCAGGCCCGCGAGGAGGCCAAGCTGCGCCTGGGCGACGCCTTCGACCTGCGTGCCTGGCACACCGCCGCGCTGGAGCTGGGGCCTGTCGGCCTGTCCAGTCTCGCGGAGGCTCTGCGCCGCATCTGCTGAGCACCGGCGATCCGGCGCCGATGGTCTCGTGACCGGCCGGCACGACCGGTCACGACCGCCCGGAGAGGTCCCTTCCGGACCTCTCCGGCGGTTCGTCGCTCACGTCTTCGGAGTGCGACGGACCGCTCCCGCTCCGGACCGTTCGGCTCAGGGCACCGACATCCCTTCGCTTTCGACCCGGTCGAGTTCAGGACATTTCGCCCCGGTCGGGTTCAGGACAACGGTGCCCTCGCCCCGGGGCGCTCAGGAACTCGGAGCCCTCGGCCGTACGGTGCCCAGGATCTCGGGATTCGACCGTACGGGGCTCAGGACGCCGGGACCTTCCGTGCCCGGCCGGGCAGGCGTGCATGACCGGGCGAAGGAAGGTTCTCCAGCTGGGCGCGCACCCTGGCGGCGATCGCGGGGGGCATCGTGTCCGCCAGTTCGAGCGCCTCCTCGGAGACGCTCCGCGCCGCCTCCTCCTCGTCGACGGCGAGGTACGCCGCGGTGAGCATGACCAGGACGCGCACCTGGTGGAGCGGCGCGTCGATCTTGTGGAACAGGCCGAGGGCCTGGTGGAAGCGGCCGATCGCCTGTTCGGTCTGGTCGTCGGCGAGCGCCAGCTCACCGAGCCCGAGCACGACCCTCGCCTCGGCGAGTCTCTCCCCCGCGGTGCCCGCCACCTCCAGGGCGTTCTGGAGAGTGGTCTCGGCCTCCTGGAGGTCCCCCTGGCGCAGCTTCGTGATGCCCAGGCCGTGCAGGGCGTAGGCCTCGCCGGTCGGGTCGCCGATGTTGCGCACGGTCGTGAGCGCCTGCTCGAAGACCTCCGCCGCCGACGCGAACTCCTCCAGCCTGAGGTAGGTCTCGCCCAGCCGGTGCAGGACCTGTGCCTCCACCCTGCGGCTGCCACCGATCCTGCTGAGTTCCAGCGCCTCGCCCAGCAGACGTCTGGCCTCTTCGAGTTCGTCGCAGTCGAGCCTGATCTGGGCCATGCTGTGCAGCACGTAGGCGGAGGCGACCTGGTCGCCGGTGCCGCGGAAGATGCCCAGCGCGCGATCGTAGCGTTCCACCGCGTCGTCGAGCTGGCCGCTCATCCGGTCCAGGAAGGCGATGTTGCGGATGACGAGGGCAACCCCCAGGTCGTCCCCGGCCTCCTCGAACAGCTTGGCCGCGGACTCGAAGTCGCGCCGCGCGTCCCCGAAGCGCTGCTCGGCGATGTAGAGCGACCCTATTGAGTAGAGCATCGCCGCCTGCCCCCGGCGGTCCCCGGCCTGCCGGGTGGCCGCCAGCGCTATCTGGTGGGTCTCCCGCCAGTCGTCGAAGTAGATTCTCGACTCGAACAGGGTGACCGCGCTGATCGCGAGGTCCCAGCACAGCTCGACGAACCCGGCCTGCGCCGCCTGCCGGATGCCCGAGACCAGCGTCAGCCGCTCGCGCTCGTACCAGGGCAGCGGGGCCATGACCAGCTTCTCGACCAGCCGTCCCGGCAGCGGCCAGCGTGGTGCGTCGCTGTGGACCTGCACGTAGTCTCCGCCGTACTCTCGGCGGTGCGCCTCACCGGTCAGGAAGAGCAGGCCGCCGAGCACTCTCTGCAGCGCGGCGTTGCGGTCGGCGATCGCCTCCTCGCCGGCGAGACGCTCGCGGGCGAACACGTGGATCAGGTCGTGGAAGCGGTACTGGCTCTGCACGCCGTACCCGGCGTCGGTCGTCTCGACCAGCTGGGCGTCGGCCAGGTCGTCGAGCAGGTCCTGCGCGTCGGAGGGATGGCAGTCGAGCAGCGCGGCGGCGACCCAACCGGAGAAGTGCCGGGACTCCAGGATGGCGAGGCGCCTGAACAGGCGGCGTGCGTCCTCGCTCACGCTCTCGTACGTCAGCGAGATGCTCGCCCTGATGCCCAGGTCGCCGTGTTTGAGCTCGTCGAGCCTGCGGGTCTCGTCCTCCAGTCGTCCCACGAGCTGGTCGATCGTCCAGTGCGGCCGGGCGGCGAGCCGCGCGCCCGCGATGCGCAGCGCCAGCGGCAGGTGGCCGCAGAGGTCCGCCAGCTCGGCCGCCGACTCCCGCTCCGCCTGCACCCGCTCGATGCCCGCGATTCTGGAGAGCATGTCCACCGACTGCCTGGAGTCGAAGAGCCCGACGTCGAGGTGGGCCGCGCCCGGCAGGCCCGCGAGCCGGCTGCGGCTGGTGATGATCACCGCGGCCTCGGGGTTGCCGGGCAGCAGGGGCAGCACCTGGCTCTCGCTTCTGGCGTCGTCCAGGACGATCAACATCTTGCGCCCGGCGAGCAGCGCGCGGTACATCTCCGCCCGTTCGTCCACCCCGTCCGGGATCGCGTTGCCCGGCACGCCCAGCGCGCGGAGGAAGCGTTCGAGCACCTGCCCGGAACCGATCGGATGGGACTCCCCTCCGTGCAGGTCGGCGAAGAGCTGGCCGTCCTCGTAGCGTCCGGCGACGCTGTGCGAGACGTGCACCGCGATCGTGGACTTGCCGATGCCCGGTTTGCCGACGACGGCGATGACGGGGACGGCGAGCCGCTGGCGGTCCTCCGCGGCGAACGTGAGCTGGCGGCGGATGGCCTCGACCAGCTTGATCCGGCCGGTGAAGTCGGCGATGTCGGTGGGAAGCAGACGGGGAACCGTCCGGCGGGCGGCCGGCACCTCCTGCGTCTCCGGGTGGCGCTGGGAGGATTGCTGTTGTTGCTGTTGTTGCTGCTGCTGTTGCTGCCGCCCCGGCGCGTCGATGCTCTCGTCGGAGGTGAGGATGGAGTACTCGAGCTGCTGGAGGCTCTCGTTGGGTTCGATGCCCAGCTCGTCGATCATCGTCTGGCGGGCACGACGATAGACCGTGAGCGCCTCGGCCTGGCGGCCCGAGCGATAGAGCGCGAGCATCAGCAGGCCGCGCAGCCGCTCCCTGAGCGGGTGTTCCTCGACGAGCTCGCTGAGTTCGCCCACCAGCTCGTGGTGCCTGCCCAGTTCCAGTTCGATCTCGACGCAGTCCTCGTTCACCGTGATCCGGCGCTCGCTCAGCCTGCCGACCGCGGCCTGCACGAGCCGGCTCTCCTGGCCGTCGAGGGCGGGCCCTCGCCAGAGGGCGAGCGCGGCCCGATAGTGCCTGACGGCGTCCTCCAGCCGGCGGTCGTCGCGAGCCTGGCGGGCCTGGTTCAGCAGGCCCTCGAAGTTCTGGGAGTCGAGTTCTCCCTCGGCGACTCGCAGCGTGTATCCCTGGGAGTGGGTCGCGATGACGTCGGCTCCGCCATTGGCGGCGAAAAGCCGCCGCAGCGAGGAGATACAGATCTGCACCTGCGCGCGGGAAGTGCTGGGAAGATCCTCACCGTAGATCGCGTCCGTCAGCCGTCCAATGGTGACCATTCGGTTGGCCTCCAGCAGGAGGCAGGAGAGGACGACCTGTTGCCGAGGCGCGCCCAGATCCAGGCGGCGCGCGTCGGCGAGGACCTCCAGGGGGCCGAGGATTCGATACTCCACCGAATCTCCTTGCAGAATCGCGGCCTGACCAGGAATTCTCCGCACGGTTGGTGTAAGGGAGACATCAGGGATCTAACCGCTGCCTTAAAGCAGGCAACAATAGACTCAACCCCCACCTCTCCGCGATCTTCGGACATATAACCCGGCGATCACGGCGAGCAATTTTATATGCATGAAACGTGTTCTGTCCGGGATCATACAACGTCCCTGATGGGAGAACCAGTGGGGTTTGTGAAGGTCTGGCCCAACTTGCGACTAACGTGCGGGTTTGTGACATGAACAAGCGGCCGGGCCCTGGAAGGCTCCGACCGCTCCGGTGAACTCCCACCGCCGGCGACCCGCCGGGTGGGGGTGCGCTTCATCCCCAGGGGGTGTTGCTGGCGAGCACGGTGGTCTTCGCGGCCCCGTCGGCGACCGAGGGGACGACGGCGGCGAGACCGAGGCATCCGAGAACCGCGATGGCGGAGACGATGATCCGGAGGGTGTTGATGCTCGCGAATTCCCGCATTTTCTGTACCTCTTCTTCGTGTCTCGCAGGCCGTTCACTGCTGTCCGCCTGTCTGCTTCAAAACGTAAACAGCCCCCCTATCCACGCCTTATCCGATCTCTTCTGATCCGATATCCGGCGCAAAGATAGGCTCGGGTAGCCGATGGATAGCGGGCCGAAAGCGGACGGATAGCCCTCCCGTGGAGCCTGATAGGGCCGAGGTCGCGCGATACGGGTCACGCGGCCCCGAACCAGAAGATGGGTATCCTCACCATGAGCATCGCCACGCAGGCACTTGACGGCGTCTACGGCCGATCCGCGGCCGGTGTCCGAGCTCGCCTGGAGCGCGCCTCGGGTAACGGCTGGGAGCCGGTATCCGAGGGCGAGACCGACATCGACGGAAATGTTAAAGAATGGGTGGACGAATTCATGGAGCGCGGGCTCTATCGTCTCATCCTCGCCACCGACCACTATTTCGCCGGGCTCGGCATGACCACCTCCTACCCGGAGATCACGGTCATGTTCAGAATGCACGACGATCGCATGCCTTATCAGGTCCAGGTCGTGCTGGCTCCACACTCGTACTCGACGTGCTTCGGCGTCCGCGGGTGAGTCCGCGAGCGGCGGAGTCCGTCCTCCCAAGGGAAGCGAACATGCCCGTTCAACAATTGGCGAAAGCCGGCCCCCACAACCCCGGGCAGGACGAGGGCACCCCCTCGGTCATCGCCCGATGCCTGAGCAACTTCCGCCTGGAGGTCGACGGGCAGGCCGTCTCACACTGGCGGGCCGGCAAGTCGCGGGCCCTGTTCCAGTACATGCTGGTCAACCGTGAGCGGTTCGTCCACAGGGACCGGTTGCGCGAGGTGCTGTGGCCGGAGCGGGAGGGCCACCCCTCCAGCTCGCTCAAGGTCGCCGTGCACGGCGTGCGACGGGTGCTCAACGAGTTCGAGGGGAGGGACGGCTTCTCCCTGCTCCACCAGGACCACGGGTACGTGCTGCGGACGAACAGCGCGTGGGTGGACATCGAGGAGTTCCAGCGTGCCTTCGACCGAGGCCGGAGCGCGTGGGTGGCCAAGGACTACGACACCGCGATCGCGTGGTTCCAGCGGACCGCCGACCTGTACGTCGGGGACTTCCTCTCCGGCGAGACCGGCGGCTGGATCAACGAGCAGCGGCAGTGGATGCGCGCGACCGCCCTGCGTGCCCTGACCTCGCTGCGCACCGAGGCTCTGGAGCGCGAGGACTGGCCGGCCGCGATGCACTGGTGCCGCAGGGCCCTCGACGTCGATCCCCACCACGAGACCACCTACCAGACCCTGATGATGATGCACGGCGAGCTCGGCGAGCTCGGCCGCGTCCTGAGCTGGTACGAGGTGTGCCGCCACCGGTTGCGCACCGACCTCGACGTGGAGCCGAGCGAGCGCACCGAGCGGCTGCTGGCCACGCTCATGCGCGGCCGGAGCCGGCCGCCCCTGACAGGTCGGCACCGGTGAAGACGCCCGCGACCTCCCTTGACCGGGGGCCCGATCTGGAACGCCTGCGCGCGGCGGTCGGCGAGTTCGCCCGCTACGACGCGGCCGACAGGTCATGGGAACGGCTGCTATTGGCGACCGGGCCGCGGGTCGACCCCGCGCTCGCGGCCCATCGCCGGGCACTGCTCGCCTGGTTGAACGCGTGGGGGTGCCGGCTGCGCTATCCGCGTGACGGCGATCCCGATGTCTTCGGCGCGGAGACCGCGGCCTGGTGGGAGCGCTGGAGGAAGCACCTGCCCGGCCAGGACGCCACGCTCGCGACGCTGGGCGACCCGGAGATCGACGTGCTGGGCGGGTGTTACGCGGATCTGTCCGCGATGCGGGCGACTCCGGGGGCCAGACCCCGTTCCCTGGGGCCGACCGCCGCGACCAAGATGCTGCACGCCCTGCGCCCGAGGGCGCTGATGCCCTGGGACGCGGCCATCGCCGAGGCCCTGCACGGGGCGCGTACGGCGGACGCCTACCGTGCGCACCTGCGGATGGGCCGGGACTGGGCACGGCGTCTGCTCGAGGAGGCGGGTCTCGGCGAGGGGGAGCTGGCGGTGGAGCTGGGCCGCCCCGGGCGTCCGCTCGCGAAGATGCTGGACGACTACTGCTATCTCGCGTTCACCGCGGCGACCTGACAGTCCTCGCCGCGACCGGCGAACCCGCCACTCGGCCGCGGAGACGAGCGACCCCACCGGGCTCCTCTTCACCGCGGCGCTCACGACCGGCGACCCCGCCGGATGGCCGCCGAGACAGGCGCCCCCACCGGGCTCCCCCTCACCGCGGCGCTCACGACCGGCGATCCCGCCGGATCCCGTCTTCGGAGCGGCGGGGACGCGACCCGCACGGGCCGCGTCCCCGCGCTCAACGCAGCGACCTGACCAGGCTTCGCGCGGCCGTGCGGCTCGCGGCGAGCACGGTCTTGCCCGCACCGCCGCTCCCTCCGGTGAAGGTGTAGACGCCCTTGGCCAGGGGACGCAGTGACAGCCCTCCCGTGGGGTGGTAGCACTCGACCGCGGTGACGGCCTTGACCGACCCGTCGGCCGGCCGGTATCCGATCCTGGCCTCGGCGACGTCGAGGATCCTGCTGGTGAGCACGGGGTCGGTCGGCACGGTTCCAGGGGTGATGTCCCATCTGTCGGTCGGCAGCCCGAGCAGGACCCGCCCCTCGGCGTAGGACCTGCCGTACAACCCGGACGTCTCGTCGACGAACGCGTTGGGCCCCCTGCCCGAGGTGGGGCCGAGCACGTACTGGATCACCTTGGTGCGCAGCCCCGCGTCCGACAGGCCCGTACGGGCGAGAAGGCTCTGGGTCCACGCCCCGGCGGCCACCACGACGGCGTCGAACCTGGCCGGGCTGCCCTCGGCGGGGCGGACCTCGGCCTCGGCGGTGATGCCCTCCACCTGCCCGTCGGTGACGAAGGCGCCCGACCTGGCGAGCTCCACCAGGAGCCGGTCGCGGAAGGCGTTCGGGGAGAGGTATCCGGCGCGCTTCTCGACGACGGCCACGCTCCCCTCCGGCAGTTCGCGGAACGTGCCGCGGCTGCTGAGCTCCTCACCGCTGACCAGGGAGATCGAGCCTGGCAGGCGGCTGCGTACCAGCTCCACCAGGCCCTCGGTGCCCGGCCCGAGGCCGGGCAGCAGGTACACCGAGCCGGTCTCCCGGTAGGAGGCCCATTCCCGCAGCTCCCGGTTCGAGTGGAGCTCGGCCAGGCTGTCGGCGGCCTCCAGGCACAGGGCGGGGTCGGGCTCGAAAGCCCTGGTCAGGCCCCCGGAGGCGGCGCTGGCGTCGGCCCTCCTGTGCGGTTCTCCGGTGTAGAGGTGGACGGAGCTGCCCCTGACGACCTCGCACAGGCGCCAGGCGAGCATCGCCCCGGCGATCCCACCGCCCACGACGGCGATTCTGATCATGTAACTCCTCCGTTCATGTCGCCGAGGCGGTCGCGGTGCGCGACTCGTCGGCCTTGTTCGGGTCCCGCATGCCGATCAGGCCCGCCACGGTCGCGATCGCGGAGAGCAGGGCGGCCCACAGCCACACCGAGCGCCCCACCTGGAACCACACCAGGGTGCCGATCACCGGCCCGATCGCGGTACCGAGCCCGAAGACGCTCTGCATGGCGCCGATGTAGCGTCCGCGGAGCCGCTCGGGGCCGGCCAGGGCGGGGTAGGCGAACGTGGTGGGTCCGCCGATGATCTCCGAGAGCGTCCAGACCAGGGTGCCGAGCATGAACCAGATCGGGAGCGGGGAGATCGCGTAGATGGCGTAGCCGACCGAGACGAGACCGAGGCCGAGCAGCGCGGTCAGCCGGATCGGCCACTTCTGCACGACCTTCGTCATCGCCAGCTCGCAGGTGATGACGATCAGGCCGTTCAGCGAGACGGCCGCGCCGTACCACCACAGGCTGAGGCCGGCCGCGGAGATGTCCAGCGGGAGGGTGGCCGTGTACTGGCAGTAGACGATGGAGGTGAGCAGCATCGCGAGCAGGTAGACGCTGTAGCGCCAGTCGGCGAAGACCGCGAGGTAGCCGGAACGGCCCTCCGTCGACGCCGCCTTCGCGGCCTCCGCCTCCGCCTGCCTGGCCGCGGCGCGCACGGCCTTCGGCGCGCGCCGGGGCAGCGCGAACATCACGATGCCGCCGAAGATCAGTGCCGCGGCGGCCTCTCCCCAGAAGAGCGCGTTGTAGGAGACCGCGAGCAGCGCGGCGCCGATGAGCGGGGCGGCGGTCATGCCGAGGTTCAGGCCGAGCCGGTACATCGCCGTGATCATCACGACCCGGTGTCTCGGCGTGAGCTCGGTGAGCATCGTCTGGGCCGCGGGCCGGTAGAACTGGCCGACCGTGCTGACCATGAAGACGGCGGCCAGCAGCAGGGCGTAGGTCGGGGCGTAGAGGATGGACACGATCAGCAGGGCCGAGCCGCCCATGCTGATCAGGGTGACCGCCCGGGCGCCGAGCCGGTCGGAGAGCGAGCCTCCGGCCAGCGAACCCACCACCGCGCCGGCACCGTACACGCCCAGCGCGAGCCCCGCCTGGGTGGCGGAGAAGCCCCGGTCGGTCAGGAACAGCACCAGGTAGATCTGGATGAACGCGGCCAGCCTGCTGATGAAGCCGCCGAAAAGGAGTGCCTTGACGGCGCGCGGGGCCTCTCGCAGGGTGACGAACACCCCGTCGTCCTGCTTGCGCGGGGGTGTCCCGGACAGTTCGTTCTCGTTCTCGATAACGGCGGTCATGCGGCTGCCTTCACCTTCAGGTGTGCCTCGGCGGCGTCCAGCGCGGCCCGGCACTCGTCGACGGTCGGGGATAGCGCGGTGGCGTAGGCGATACGCCCCCACAGGGTGCCCTTGGGCGGTGGTGAGACGGTCGCGCCCGCGGCGACCACCGGGATCGCCCGGTCGATCTCCGCGGGCAGGCCGGTCTCGTCGAACTCGATCGACTCGATCGTGGTGTCGTCCTCGGCGACGTAGAAGAAGCGCACGCCGCCGACGAGCTTGCGCTCGGGGGCGATGTCGGGGGTGCGGCCACAGGCCACCGCCGCCGCGGCGAGGCCGGGGTCGATCCCGGTCGTGATCATCCCGAGGTAGGGGATCATGTCCCCGCCCAGGCGCGCGTTCACCTCGATGACGCGCAGTCCCCTGGAGGAGAGCTTGACCTCGGTGTGGGTGAAGCCGTCGGTGAACCCGAGCGCGGTGTGCGTGTCCTGCAGGACGCGGCAGAACTCGGGGTCCTGCAGCAGCTCGTCCTGGGCGTCGACGAAGTGGCCCACCTCCTCGCAGTAGGGCTCGTAGCCGAGGACCTTCCTGCCGAGGAAGAGCGGGGTCACCACACCGTTCTGGACGACGGCGTCGACGCTGACCTCGGGGCCGTCCGCGAACTCCTCGACCAGGACGGGGATCTCGAACGTCGCGCCACCGGGGACCCTCAGGTCGTGGACGAAGGCGAACCGCTCCGCCAGTTCCTCCGGGTCCTCGACCTTGATGACGCCCAGGCTGCCGCCGAGGCCGCGCGGCTTGAGGATGGCCGGGTAGCCGACCGTCTCGGCGGCGCGCAGGGCCTCGTCGAGCGTGGAGACCGCGAGCGACCTGGGCTGCGGGACGCCGAGCGCGTCGAGCGCGACGCGGGTGAGGTGCTTGTCGCGGCAGCGGCGCACCATCTCGGGGTCGCCGCCCGGCAGGCCGAGGGCCTCCGAGACGTGCGAGGCGGCCAGGATCGTCGCCTCGTCCCAGCAGAGCACCCCGTGCACGGGCTCGCGGGCGGCGAGCTCCAGCGCGGCGGCGGCCAGCGCGGGGCCGTCGGCCAGGTCGGCGACGACGGTCCAGCCGGTGACGTACTCCCGCTCCCAACCGGGCTCCGCGGTCACCATGAGGTGGACGCGGTACTCGGTGGCGATGGAGCGCAGCAGGTATTCGCGGTAGTGCCGCATTCCCGTCGCGACCACGAGGAGCAGCGGCCTGGTGTCGGTGATCATGTCACGCCTCCTTGGCGGTGGTCACGAGCTGTCTGTCGGCGCCGTCGGCGCCGTCGGTGCCCTGCAGGGTGTCGAAGAACTCCTCGCGGACGGCCTCGCCCTCGGTGGGGGCGATCCTGGCCGCCGCGAAGCGCAGCAGGGGCGGCGCCATCATCGAGGTCACGACCGCGACCAGGACGATGACCGTGTAGGACGCCGTGGTGAGCACGCCCAGGCGGAGGCCCACCATCGCGATGATCACTTCGATCACGCCGCGGGAGTTGAGGCCCGCGCCGAGCGCGAGGGCCTCCCAGCGGGTCCTGCGGGCGATGCGCGCTCCGAGGTAGGCGCCGGCGAACTTGGCCGCGATGGCGACGGTGAGCACCACGATCCCGGCCACCAGCACGGCCGGTTTGGCCAGTTCCGTCAGGTCCATCCGCAGGCCCGCCGTCGCGAAGAAGATGGGGGCGAGCACCGCGGCGACGAGTGTCTGCAGGGGCGCCAGCCTGGCGACCTTCAGGTCCGGGGAGGAGCCGACCAGCGCCCCGCAGACGAAGGCGCCGAGGATGGCCTCGAAGCCCATCGCCTGGGTGGTGGCGGCCGAGAGCAGGATCATGATCGTCACCGCGGCGATCGTGGTGACGCTCCCGCCCCTGTCCGCGAGGCGCAGCACCTTGGCGACCACCCGGCGGCCGAACAGGACCGACACGACCACGAGCCCGACGAGCAGCGCGATCGCGGTGAGCGCGGCCTGCCCGGTGCGCGCCCCGGCGGTGGCGAGCGCGGAGACCACCGAGAGCAGGAACCAGCCGACCACGTCGTCGATGACGGCGCTGCTCAGGATGAGCTGGCCGATGTCGCGGTGCAGCAGGCGCATCTCCATCAGCACCTTGGCGATGACGGGGATGGCGCTGACGCAGAGCGCGACGCCGAGGAAGAGGGCGAAGACGGTGTGGTCGACGCCTTCGGCGATCATCTCGGAGGGGGCGAGGAACCCGATCCCGACGCCGAGGACGAGCGGGACGGTCAGCCCCGCCCCGCTGATCCAGGCGGCGGCCTTCCCCTGCCTGCGGATGAAGCCCAGGTCGAGGTGCATGCCCGTCAGGCCCACCAGCAGCAGGACGCCGACCTGGCCGACCGCGTCGATCATGTGGAATCTGGCCGGGTCGGTGGGCAGCAGCCAGGCGGAGAACTCGGGGGCGACGTTGGCGAGCAGCGAGGGCCCGATCAGGATTCCCGCGCTGAGCTCACCGAGCAGGGCGGGCAGGCCCAGCCGGACGGAGAGACGCCCCAGGACGGTGGCCAGCCCCAGGAGCAGCCCGAGCTGCAGCAGGAGGATCATGAGGTTCTCGGCGGGGATGACGGCGACGGGAGCCATGGCGATCGGCGCGGCGATCGGCGCGGGGATCGGCATGGGGATCAGTCACCGTTCTCGACGTAGTACCAGTTCTCCGGGCTGATCATCCCGAAGGGGTTGATCGGCTCGAAGCCGCGGAGGTTGTTGGCGACCTCGAACAGCCGCAGCGAGAAGTTGGGGATGAAGATGACGGGGACCTGCTCGGCGATGTAGTCCTGGTACTCGTAGAGCGCGGCGGGGTCGTCGCTGGTCAGGGTGCGGTCGATGAGCTCGTCGGCCTTCGGGTCGGTGTAGTGGCCGAAGTTGCCGCCGGCGTCGGTCCGGAAGAGGATCTCGCCGCTCGGGTAGTGGTAGACCCAGCCGCCGCCCCAGGTGCTCAGCTCCCACAGGCACGGGCTGTCGGGTCCGACGACGCAGGGGGCGTCCTCGGCGACCAGGACCGAGCCGTAGACCTCCTGCAGCCGCAGCTCGATGCCGGCCTTGACCGCGTCGTCACGGAACTGCTCCATCAGCCGGGTGAGCGCGGGACGGCCCTCGGCGTACCTCAGCGAGAAGCTGAGCTTGGTTCCGCCGGGGATGCCCTCCCCGGCCTGGCCGGGGCCGGTGCCGGGGTTGACGCAGACGGCCGGCGTCGTGCTGGTGTCCCAGCCATTCGCCTCCAGCAGCTCGCGGGCCCGCTCGGCGTCGAAGGGCAGGATCGGCGCGCCCTGCAGGGTGGGCGAGACCAGGTCGCTCACCGGGTAGCGGGGCACCGGCCCGTCCTGCCGGTAGGCGTAGCCGTGGTAGATGTCGCGGGCCGCCCGGTCCTGGTCGAGCGCGTGCTGCATCGCCTGCCTGATGTAGGTCTGGGCGAGCATCTTCCCCGCGACGGTCGGGTTGTTGTAGTTGAGCGGGATATAGCGGATGCAGAAGGCCGCCTGCGGGACCAGCGTGTAGTTCTCACCCAGTGGGTTGGGACCGCCCTTGGTGGGGTCGTCGGTCGGCTCGGTGCTGAAGCTCAGCGGGAGGTAACCGACCTGGATGCCGTCGGGTCCGTCCGGTCCCTCCAGCAGTTTCTGGTACTCCTCCCCGTCGGACATGAAGGGGATCTGCCGGAACTCGTCCAGGTGCGGCTTGTTCGGCCCGGAGTAGTGCTCGTTGGGGACGAAGGTGACGACGCCCTCCATGGTGTAGCTCTTCAGCCGCCACGGGCCGCTGACCACGCTCCACACCGGGCTCGTCGCCCAGTGCACCCGATCGGAGTTGTCCTCCTCGATGACGCCGCCGTTCTCGCCCATCAGGAAGTCGTAGACCGCGGCGACGTTCTCCAGGCTGTACGAGGCGTCGGAGGGCCCCTCGGCGGTGCGGTCCCATGCCTTGGGCATCGGGGTGATGGTGCTGAGCTGGTTCATCAGCACCCAGCGCTTGGAGTAGACCTTGTCGAAGGTGAAGTAGACCTTGTCCTCGGCGAGCTTGCCGTAGGAGACGAGGTTGTCGGGGAAGCAGCCCGGCACGTACTCGCCGTAGCGCTCGCCCTTGACCGCCATCATGTTCACCCAGAACAGCACGTTGTCCGCGCAGATCGTCTCGCCGTTGGACCATTTCCAGGGCTTGACGGTGACGGTGACGGTAAGACCGTCCTCGCTCCACTGCGGGGGCTCGCCGATGCTGAGGTCGTAGTCGACCTCGGGGGTGCCGTGGGTGCCGAAGAAGTAGAGCGGCCGGTACATCAGGATCTGGAACTCGAGCAGGTTGCGGGTGCCGAAGCGCTCGGGCGGGGTGAAGGGGAAGATGATCGAGGGGGGGAATCCGGGGGCGCAGGCCCAGGTCACCGTGCCGCCCTTGACGGGCCGCTCCACGTTCGGACGGGCGATGGTGTTCAGGGTCATGATCAGCTCTCAGTCCTCTGGTGGGGCAGGGCGAAGGTCTCGGGGTCGATCTCTTCGAGCAGCGACACACCGCTGCTCGCGTGGGCTCCGTAGCGCTCCCACGTCTCGTGGAGCAGGACGCGGCCGTCCGGGAGGAGTTCGGGGGTGCTGCGGCAGTGGCCCGACACGACGGCGCCGGTGTCGAGGACCATGGTGTAGGCGAAGTCGAGGGTGCCGTCGGGGGCGCAGAGCCCGGTGAGGGTCCCCCGGCGGGCGTGGCCGCCGGAGAACTCGCCCCACAGCAGGTCGCCGTCCTGGCGGTACAGGGCGATCGGGTGCTCCTCCCCCGCCGGGACGCCGCCGGTGGTGAAGCGGCGTCCGTTGTAGTCGATCATGAGCGGGCCGCCCGGAGTTCGAGGGTGCAGCACTTGGCGCTGCCGCCGGACTTCAGCAGCTCGGAGAGCTCGACGCCGATGGGCTCGTAGCCGCGCTCGCGCAGCTCGCCCATCAGGTGGGTGGCCGCGGGCGGCAGCAGGACGTGGCGGCCGTCGGAGACGGCGTTCAGCCCGAACACCTCGGCGTCGGCCTCGTTGGCGATGATCGCGTCGGGGTACAGGACGCGCAGCACGCCCTGGCTCTCCCTGGAGAAGGCCCCCGGGTAGTACATGATCTGGTCGCGGTCGAGCACCGCGAGCGCGGTGTCGAGGTGGTAGAAGCGCGGGTCGACCAGTCTCAGCCCCGCCACGGGCATCCCGAAGAACCTCTCCGCCTCGCGGTGCGAGCGGATGTCGGTGCGAAAGCCGGTGCCGGCCAGCAGGTACCGTCCCGCGTGCAGGTAGTCGCCCTCGCCCTCGTTGACGAAGACGGCCTCGCGGGTCTGGTAGCCGCGGGCGCGGAACCACTCCAGGTAGGCGGGGCCTTCGGCGGCCCGCTCCTCGTGACGGAACCTGGCCGACAGCACCTTGCCGTCGATGACCGTCGCGCCGTTGGCGGCGAAGACCATGTCGGGGTTGCCGGGCAGCGGTTCGATGAACTCCACCTGGTGTCCCAGGGCGCGGAAGGCGCGCAGCAGGCCGTCCCACTGGAGCCTCGCCAGCGCGCCGTCGACCGGTTTGCCGGGGTTCATCCAGGGGTTGATGGAGTAGACGACGTCGAAGTGGGTGGGAGGGCACATCAGGTAGCGGCGGGTGCGGGCGACCCTCAGGGTCCGCTGCGGCGCCTCCTCGGCCAGCTGTGTCATGACGCTTCTCCGTCCTGGACGAACGTGACCTTGATCTTGGAGGCGTAGTCGAGCATCGTCTCCCTGGCGTCCTCCAGGGAGGTGCCGGTGGTGCCCAGGAAGCCGAGGATGCTGTTGCCCTCCGGCGGGCGCCGGACGACGTCCCCGGGCTTGGCGGTGACCTTGAGGAAGAAGACCCGCTCGGACTCGGAGACCTCCTCCGGCACGTCGATCGCGGCGATCTTGCCCGCGTCGCACATCAGGCACATCGCGGTGATGTGGACACCGGTCGGCCGGTAGTGGCGCACCCTCGGCGCGGCACCGCGGGCCACGTCCATCACGGCGCGGATCGGGTTGTGCGCGGCGGTGATCCCGGCGATGAGGTCCAGCCCGCCGCCACCGGGCCTGATCGCGATCTCCAGCAGGTACGGCTCGCCCTGGTGGAAGCGCACCTCGGCGTGCAGCACGCTGCGGCGCAGCCCCTGGGAGTGAGCGCCGGCCCTGACCACGCGGTGGACCGCGTTCACCTGCTCGGGGGTGAGGGCGGTCGGCCCGTGGTGCACGTCGTCGTCGAAGGTGCCTCCCTCGACGGTGATGCGGTCCACGATGGAGCCGAGGTAGACCTCGCCGTCCCAGGCCACCGCCTCGATGAGGAACTCGTCGCCGTCGAGGAACGCCTCGACGAGCAGGCCGTGCGGGCCGAGATCGAGGCCGTGCGCCTCCATCTCGAACCACGACATCCCCTCGATGCCCTCCAGCGCCTGCGGGAACAGCTCCGCCATCTCCTCGGCGTCGTCGACCTTGAACACGAAGTTGCTCGCGGCACCCAGGGTGGGCTTGAGGATGACCGGGTAGCCGAAGTCGCCGGCCGCGCCGAGCGCGGCCTCCAGGTCGGTGACGAAGCGGAAGCCGGGGTGCGGAGCATCGTATTTGCGGTGCGCCTCGCGCATCAGCAGCTTGTTGCGGCTGGTCCTGGCCGCCTCGACGCCCACGCCCGGCAGTCCGAGCGCCTCGGCGACGGCCGCGACCGTGGTCACGGCCGACTCCGAGAAGGTGATGATCCCGTCGAAGCGCTCCTGCTCGTGCCACTCCTTGGCCTCGGTGATGAGGTCGTCGATGTTCTGGGAGCCCACGACGCGGTAGCGGTCCTCCGGCCAGAAGTCCGGGGTGCCGATGCCGTTGAGGACGTAGAGTTCGGCGCCGTAGTCCTGAACCTGCTGGTAGCGGGAGTGGTAGTAGGTGGCGTTCTGACGGGCTTCCATGGCGAGGAGTTTCATCGGGGGCTCCCGGGCAGTCGCGGTAGCGTGAAGGCGTCGATCGTCTCCGCGGAGGTGTCGAGGGTGAGCTCGACACCGGCCGCCTCGGCCTCGGCCGCGACGTCGATGAGGACGGGGGCGGCGCAGGAGAGGAAGGCGCGCACCTCCATCAGGAGGTCGCCGGGCTCGTCGCGCTCGGCGGTCAGCAGCCTCGAGAGCTGGGTGACGATGTTGTCCGCCGCCCGGGTGAGGCTGAACGAGGTGAGGTCGTAGCAGAGCCGGAACCTCTCGACGACCACCGCGGCCCGGCGGCGTCCGGCGTCGGTGACCTTCAGCTCCTCCCCCGGGTCGGTGACGAGGGCGTCGAGGCGGTCGGCGAGCGCGTTCCACGGCTCGCGCAACCTGCGGGAGGTGACCTTGTCGAGCCCCTCCCTGGTGAAGTTGGCCCGCTGGTCCTCGGGGCAGGTCAGGGCGAGATAGAACCGGACGAGGTCGCGCGGCACCTCGGCGACCAGGTCGGCGCCGCGGATGAGGTGGTTGCGGCTGGTGGAGAACTTCTCGTTCTCCAGCTCATAGAACTCGTTGCAGATGTTGGTGTCGGGGGTGATGTAGCGGTCGCCGTGGGCGAGCAGCATGACCAGGTCGACCATGCCCCAGAAGTAGACGTTGTCGAATCCGTGGAAGTAGACGAGGCTGTTGCCGCTCTCGGCGAGCCATGCCTGGTCGACGGGGCCCGCCGGCTCGCCGGCCGCCTTCCAGGTGCTGTAGATCGAGGCGGGCATCGCCTCGACCCACGGGTAGAGGATCTGGCCGGGCGTCTCGGCGAAGGGGGCGTCGATCCCCCAGCCCGGCGAGGGCACCGTGATCGGGATCTCGGGGAGCGGCCTGGCCAGGATCTCGCGGATGAGCTGCTTGCTGTGTCCCCTCCAGGTGCTCTCGCGGGCGGCGTAGTAGGCGGTGAGCTCCTCCCGGTAGTTCTCGATGGGCAGGACCAGGACGGTGACCTCGCGCGAGGTCACCGGGTCGGCGGGGTCGAGGACCGAGCGCGGGTCGCCCAGGTCGTCGAAGTGGTTGGGGTGGCCGCAGCCCTCGCACGACCCGCCGCAGCTCTCGGTCAGGCAGGCCGGGCACTCGCCCTTGACCAGCCCGTCGAACAGGTAGGTTCCCGCGTTCTCCGCGTACGGCATTCGCACGGTCCGCGTCTCGAACCGGCCCTGCTCGTGCAGGGCGGTGACGAAGTCGAGCACGGTACGCCGGTAGACGTCGTCGATGGGCGGCATCGGGGCCAGCGAGATGCCCATCGCCTCGACCGACCGCTGGATGCGGGCGGTGGACGTCGCGCACAGCTCGGCGGGCGTGGTGCCGTGCTTGTGGGCGGTCGAGATCATGTACGACTGGCTGTCGTCGGTGCAGGTGTTGTAGTTGACCCCGCGGCCTTCGGCCCGCAGGTAGCGGGCGTAGACGTCTCCGGCGACGTAGGGACCCGCCATGTGACCGACGTGCAGGTCACCGTTCGGCGTCGGCGTCGCGGCGATGACGATCGTCTCCGTCATCTCTCCTCCTGGTGGCGGTTCTCGAACGTGCGGGTCATGTCGTGGTCCCACCAGATGCCGTACATCTCGAAGCTGGCGGTGCCGTCGTTGACGACCCGGTGGTCGGTGCCGGGCGGGAAGTAGACGACGTCTCCGGCGGAGAAGGGGCTGCTCTCGCCCTCGCTCTCCAGAACGGCCTCGCCGGAGACGGCGATGAAGATCTCGTATTCGTGGTGGGCGTGCCGGGTCGAGGCGGTTCCCGGTTCGATGACGCACCAGGCGCCTTCGAAGGGGGCGTTCAGCGTCTCCCAGGGCAGCAGCCGCTTGGCGAGCAGCCCGTTGTCCTGGCGCAGGTGGGCGGGGTCAAAGGTACGGAGGTCCACGGGGGTTCTCCTCGAAGGTTTCCGAGAGGCTCGGCAGGGGTCAGGAGGCGATCGGGAGGGCGAACGGCGTGAGGAGCTCGGCGGCGGCGTTGTTGCCCTGGATGTCGTAGACGATCTCCTCCGCCCGGTTGGCCAGCGTGCTGAGCAGGGAGTCGGCGATGCCGTGCGTGTCCTCGTTCACGCCCTGCAGGTAGCAGGCGGCGCCCGAGCCGGTGGGCAGGGACAGCTTGTAGAAGCGATCGACACCGATCTCGCCGAGGCCGGCCTTGGTGGCGAGGTCGCGGATCAGCGTGGGCATCCGGCGGTCGAAGCCGGTGCCGAGCAGCAGGACGTCGCAGGTCAGCTCGTCGTGGTCGCCGCTCTTCCTGTCCCGGAGGGTGAGGACGATCTCGTCGCCCTCGATCCTGGCCCGGGAGATCTCGGCCATCGTGATCATCCGGATCCTCTCCTGTCCGGCGAGGCGCTCCAGATAGATCTGCCGGTAGAGGTTTTCGAGCAGGCCTGGCGACAGCCCGGCGTAGTTGGTGCGGTGCATCTCGCCGAGGAGCTGGCGTCGTGCCTCGGGACGCGACCGATGGAACTCGTCGACGAAGGAGGCGTAGAAGAGCTCGTTGGTGAACTTACTGCTCTCGTAGCCGGTGAGGCCGATGGAGCGCATGATCATCGTGCACTGGGCGTTGGGCATGCTCTGGTGAGTGGCCCACAGCATCTCGGCCGCGCTCTGCGCGCCGCCGATGACCGCGACCCGGTGCGGGGCGTCGTGGTCGATCTCGGCGATCACCTGGCTGTACTCGGTGCTGTGGATGATCCGCTCGCGGGGGAGCTCGTCGAACACCTCGGGGATGTGGGCGTCACGGCCCGCGCCGACCACCAGGGTGCGGCAGCCGATGGTCGATCCGTCGGCGAGCCGGACGATCCACCGTTCGACGCCGCCATCCTCGGCCATGACCGGCTCGACCGCCACGCAGCGCCGGCCGTACTCGATGCGCACCTGGGCGAGCGACTCCGCCACCCAGAGCAGGTAGTTCGAGATCTCCGTCCTGTACGGGGTGAAACTGCCCAGATTGACGAATTCACTGAGCCTTCCCACGGAGTGCAGGTGGTTCACGAAGGAGAATCTGCTCTGCGGGTTTCTCAACGTGACCAGGTCCTTGAGAAAGGAAACCTGGCTCTGGGCCCAGGGCAGCAGCATTCCCCGATGCCAGACCACGTTCTCGTGCTGTTCTATGATCAGCGTTCTTGTGGCCAGTTCCGGAGCGAGCTCTTCGAGGGCCACGGCGAGGGCGAGGTTGGACGGCCCTGCGCCGAGAGCGAGTAACTCGACTTCCTGGTGCTTCACGATGGTCGCCTCCCGGACGACTTCTCGGGCTCGGTGCCCGTGACGAATGGTTTTCTGGGTCTCTCCTGGTCGGCTCACTGCCAGCCGGCGCCGCCCGCCGGGGTGCGGGCCGCGGTGGCCGCGAGGCCGGCCCTCATCCCGGGCACGGCCGCGGCGACGAGAAGGGCGGTGAGAGAGTGGGCGCCGAGTGCGGGGGCGATGCGACGGACCGTGGTGCTCATTGTTCTTCTTTCCTTTCGACCGGCGATTCTCGGCGCCCTTTTTCTGTTTCGCGGGCGATCTCCGAATTTCATTTCCGGATATTTCCCGCTTCGTTCTGACACTTCGATTCTTGGGCGATCGCGGTTGGTTGCGGAAGCCCTGGAGCCTGTCAGCGCGCTGCAATGGCAGGACGCTGACAGGCCTCCTCGTCGAAGGACTCAAGACGCCCGAGCGCGAGGTCGAGGTCGGTGCCGCAGGCCACCAGCGACCACCCGGAGAGTTCGGGAACGCCGTGCAGGGCACGCAGGCACAGCCGGGCCGCGGCGCTCTCGGCCTCGTCGAGGGTGGGCCTGCGGATGAAGAGACCGAGATGGATTCCGGCGGGATGCTGCTCGCTGTAGATGTGCTCTATCCCGTCGGCGGGCTCCGCCAGTACCAGAAGGAGATGGCGGAGCTCACGCGCGGGCATCCACCCGCCGTCCGGGGCCAGGTGGCCTTCGATCTGGGGGGCACGCAGGCGCGCGTTGATGAGATACATGAATCGACCGTGGTTCGCGCGTGGCGAATCCACCAGGTGTTTCCCCTGTCAGGTCCATGGCGTGGCAGCATCATGCCAGCGCGCTCCGGCTCCCGCGCCCCGGCGCCGGCGGCCCCACACGGCGTCCCCGCGGACCCCGCGCACCGCCCCGGCAGGCCCCTCGGAGGACGCCCCCCACACCCCGCGCCCGAAGGGCGATCCCGGCGGACCGGCACGCCCCGGCGAGGGCGGGGCGATCGCGTAACCCGGTCATCACTGCGCCCGGCTACTTTTCAGGCTGTGATCGTCGTGGGTCCCGCCCACCGGATCGTGTCTCGGTCATGCTCGAACCGTGGAGGAGTCGTGCTCATGCTGCTTGGCATCGGGTCCGCCGAGGAAACCGTCTACCGCACCATTCTGGAGAACCCCTCCTTCGGGGTGACCGAACTGAGTCTGGAGCTGGGATGGCCGGTCCACCGGATCCGCGCCACCCTGGACGAACTGGCCAAGTTGTCACTCCTGCGCCCCTCCTGGGAGGAGCCGGACGTGCTGCGCCTGGTCCGCCCGGAGGTGGGACTCTCCGCGCTGCTGGCCAGGGAGGAGGCCGCGCTGCTGGCCAAGCAGCAGGAGATCGAGCGGAGCCGGACGGCCGTCGCCCAGATGATCGCCGCCTACGGCGACCACCACCCGGCGCGCTCGGACGGCGACTCCGAGGCGCTCGTCGGCATCGACACGATCCGCGGCAGGATCGAGGAGCTGGTCGGCGGGTGCCGGCAGGAACTGCTCGGATTCGAACCCAAGAGCGCCCAGACCCCGGAGAACCTCCTGGCGAGCCGCCCGCTGGACGAGGCTCTGCTCGACCGTGGTGTGGCGATCCGCATCATCTACCCCGACAGTGTCCGCAACGACCAGGCGACCACCGGATACGCGACCTGGCTCACCGGTAACGGCGGCCAGGTCCGCACCACCCCCGGGCTCCCGCTTCGCATGCTCATCTTCGACCGCCGGACGGCCCTGCTGCCGACGGACCCGGCGGACAGCAGCGTCGGCGCGGTTCTGCTGCGCGGGGCGGGCGTGGTCGCCGCCCTGGTCGCCCTGTTCGAGCAGACCTGGGGGACCGCCGGCCCGCTGGGCGAGGAGCGCAGGCGCGACGAGAAGGGCCTCAGCGACCAGGAGCGCGAGGTGCTCCGCCTGCTCTCGACGGGGCTGACCGACGAGGCGGTGGCCCGCAGGCTCGACGTCTCGGTGCGCACCCTGCGGCGCGTCACCGCCGAACTGATGGAACGGCTCGGGGCTCGCAGCCGGTTCCAGGCCGGGTGCCTCGCGGCGGCCAAGGGATGGCTGCCGTCCTGCCCGTGACGGCGCGGACCAGCCGTACGGCGATCGATCAGGGTTCGTAGGCACGCGAGCGGGGCCACCAGCCCGGCACCGCCGCACGGTATCTCTCGTAGTCGGCGCCGAACGCGCGGCGCAGGGTCGGCTCCTCGTACCAGCGGACGAACGCGACGACCGGCACGGCCACGGCGACGGCGTACAGCAGCAGGACGGGGCGGCCCAGGAGCAGCGCCTGCCCGCAGATGACCGCGAGGACCGACACGTACATCGGATTGCGGACGTGGGCGTACAGCCCGCCGACGACCAGGTGCTCGGTGGGCGCGATCGGGGCGGGGGTGCCGAGACCTTCCACGACGAACCGGACGAACGCCCTGACCAGCACCGCGGTCCCGGCGAGAACGAGTGCCGCGCCCGCCAGGCGCAGCGGCACCGCACCCCAGAGCGGCGCCGCGCGCAGGAGGTCCCCCTCCTCCCAGCGGGTGATCCACCAGGGCAGGAACCCCGCGACGGTTCCCGGCGCCAAGGCGAAGAAGATCGTGGTCCCGACCGCGGCGGATGTCCTGCGCATGGCGTCACGCTCCCGTGCCGTGGCCGCCGCAGACGTCCCGGCCTCGCCGTGCGGCAGCTAATTCACTATGCGTTGAGTTTAAGATCGCACCGAAAGGGACGTCAACGCCCGGTAGGCCCCCACTGCCATCTGGGTGAAATATGCCCGAAAGGGAAGGTTCATGTGAGGTACGGCCTCACGGAGGAAACGCGTTAACCCCGTGCACGTAGGCTGTCCCGGGCCCACAGGGGGCGTACACATGGGGGAAGACAGTGATTCCGTTACCGGCCGGCACCGGTGTGCCGTCGCGAGCGCTCCTGCCCGGAGGGGCCGCGCCGCAGGTCAGGACGTTGCTGGACATCCTCGACCAGACCACGCGACGGCACCCCCACGCGCTCGCCCTGGACGACGGCAAGACCCGTCTCGACTACACCGGGCTGCGGGCCGAGGCGAACCGGATGGCCCTGGAGCTGCGGGCGGCCGGGATCGGGCGCGGGGACCGGGTCGGGGTGCGGATCCCCTCGGGCACCGTCGGCCTGTACGTCGCGATCGTCGCCGTGCTCACCGCCGGGGCCGCCTATGTGCCGGTGGACGCCGACGACCCCGACGAGCGGGCCGACCTGGTCTTCGGCGAGGCGAATGTCCGCGCCGTCATCGGCGACGGCGGGAAGATCTCCCCCTACGGCGACCCGTACGAGCACCTGGGCGCCCCCTCCTCCGGTGACGGCGCGGCGCACCCGGCCGGCCGCGACAGGCACCCCGGTGAACCCTCCGACGAGCAGGGTGCCGGATGTGAGATTCACCACCCTCACGGCCCCGAACACCTCACGCCCGAGCCCCGGCGCACCGGCGGCTCCGAACTCGACTACGCGGCCGAGTTGCACGGCGGGGGTCCGTACAGCAGGCGCGGTGCGGACGCGACGGACGGGAGAGCGGGCGAGGAGCGAAAGCGGGTCGGCGAGCGCCCCGGCCCCGAGGACGACGCGTGGATCATCTTCACCTCCGGCTCCACCGGCAGGCCCAAGGGGGTGGCGGTGACCCACCGCAGCGCCGCGGCGTTCGTGGACGCCGAGGCGCGGCTGTTCCTCGCGAAAGAGCCGATCGGCCCCGGTGACCGGGTGCTGGCGGGGCTGTCGGTGGCGTTCGACGCCTCCTGCGAGGAGATGTGGCTCGCCTGGCGTCACGGCGGCTGCCTGGTGGCGGCGCCGCGCGCGCTGGTGCGCACCGGCATGGACCTGGGGCCGTGGCTGCTGGACATGGGCATCACGGTGGTGTCGACCGTACCGACGCTGGCGGCGCTCTGGCCCGTCGAGACGCTCGACGACGTACGACTGCTGATCTTCGGCGGCGAGGCGTGTCCCCCGGAGCTGGCCGAGCGGCTGGCCGTGCCGGGCCGCGAGGTGTGGAACACCTACGGCCCGACCGAGGCGACGGTGGTGGCGTGCGCGGCGCCGCTCACCGGCGAGGGCCCGGTGCGGATCGGGTTGCCGCTGACGGGCTGGGACCTCGCCGTCGTCGGCAAGGACGGCGAGCCGGTGGCGATGGGAGAGACCGGCGAGCTGGTCATCGGCGGGGTCGGGCTCGCCAGATACCTGGATCCGGTCAAGGACGCGGAGAAGTACGCGCCGCTCACCTCGCTCGGCTGGGAGCGCGCCTATCGCAGCGGCGACCTGGTGAGGGCGGAGCCGGAAGGGCTCGTCTTCGTCGGGCGGGCCGACGAGCAGATCAAGCTCGGCGGGCGCAGGATCGAGCTGGGCGAGGTGGACGCGGCGCTGCAGGCGCTGCCCGGGGTCGCCGGGGCGGCCTCGGCGGTCCGCACGACCGGCGGCGGACACCAGTTGCTCGTCGGCTACGTCGTGCCCGGTGAGGAGTTCGACCAGCAAGACGCCAGAGACCGCCTCCGCCACTCCCTGCCCGCCGCGCTCGTCCCCAGGATCGCCCTCGTGGACGAGCTCCCGACCCGCACCTCCGGGAAGATCGACAGGGACGCGCTGCCCTGGCCGCTGCCCGGCAGACCGGGAACGCCGGAGACACCGGACGCCGGGGTGCCGGACGTCGACCCGTGGGTGACCGAGTGCTGGACGGACATCCTGGGCGGCGTCGAGGGCGACTTCTTCGCCGAGGGCGGCACCAGCCTCGCGGCGGCGCGGCTGGTCTCGACGCTGCGGACCCGCTACCCGGCGGTCACCGTCGGCGACGTCTACGACCACCCGACGCTGGCCGGGCTCGGCAGGCACCTGTCGGCGCTCGACGCGCCGGAGATCGTGACCACCGACCGGATCGTCACGCCGATGCCGCGCCGCGCCGCGATCGCGCAGGCGGCGCTCACCGTGCCGCTGCTCAGCGTCGGCGCGCTGCGCTGGGTGGTGGCGCTCGCCGCGCTGAACAACCTGGCCGGATCTCCCTGGGCTCCCGCCGTCTCGTGGTGGTGGGTGCTCGCCGGCGCGCTGCTGTTCGTCAGCCCCGCCGGGCGGATCGCGCTCGCCGCGGGCGGCGCCAGGCTGCTGCTACGAGGTCTTGAGCCCGGCACGTACCCCAGGGGCGGCGGCACGCACCTGCGGCTGTGGTTCGCCGATCGGCTCTCCGAGCGGCTCGGCGTGGGCGAGGTCTCCACCGCCCCGTGGCTCACCCACTACGCGCGGGCGCTCGGCGCCCAGGTCGGCGACGACGTGGACCTGCACTCGATGCCGCCGATCACCGGAATGCTCAAACTGGGCAGGTACGCGGCCGTCGAACCCGAGGTCGACCTGAACGGCTACTGGATCGACGGCGACCAGGTGCGCGTCGGCGAGATCAAGATCGGCGCCTCCGCCACGGTCGGCGCCCGCACCACCCTGTTCCCCGGCACGAAGATCGGCAAGAACGCCCAGGTGGCGCCCGGTTCGGCGGTGGCGGGCTCGGTGCCCTCCGGGGAGCGCTGGGCGGGCGTGCCCGCGAGCCGGACGGGCAAGGCCCGTCCCGCGGCCGTCGACCGCCCCCCGCGCTCATGGCCCTGGGCGACGGCGTACGGGCTGTCCGCGCTGGTCCTGAGCCTCTTCCCGGTGATCGCCGCGCTGCCGGGCCTCGCCGTCCTGCTGCGCGACGGCGCACCCTCCCTCGCCTCCGTCCTGTACGGGGTGCCGCTCGCCACCCTCGCCTCGGCGGCCACCCTCGCCCTGCTCACCGTGGCGTCGGTGCGGCTGCTCTCGCTCGGCCTGCACGCCGGGCAGCACCCGGTGCACAGCCGCCAGGCCTGGCAGGCGTGGGCGACGGGCCTGCTCATGTCGATGGCGCGGGTCTGGCTGTTCCCGCTGTACGCGAGCATGGTCACCCCCGCCTGGCTACGTGCCCTGGGCATGAAGGTCGGCCGTGACGTGGAGCTGTCGACCGTGCTGGCGCTGCCGTCGATGACCTCGGTCGGCGACGGCGCCTTCCTCGCCGACGACACGATGGTCGCGCCGTACGAGCTGGAGGGCGGGCGGCTGCGGGTCGGCCACGTGCGGATCGGCAAGCGCGCGTTCCTCGGCAACTCGGGGATGACCGCGCCGGGGCGCAAGGTGCCCAAGGACGGGCTGGTCGCGGTGCTGTCCGCGGCGCCGAAGAAGGCCAAGGCTGGCTCGTCGTACCTGGGGATGCCCCCGGTGGAGCTGCGCAGGTCCGCCGAGGAGAGCGATCGGAGCCGCACCTACGACCCACCGC
This sequence comes from Streptosporangium sp. NPDC049046, assembly GCF_040649155.1. Classification (NCBI taxonomy): domain Bacteria; kingdom Bacillati; phylum Actinomycetota; class Actinomycetes; order Streptosporangiales; family Streptosporangiaceae; genus Streptosporangium; species Streptosporangium sp. NPDC049046. Next base: position 314,892 of record NZ_JBEZEZ010000004.1, read on the forward strand.
CGAGGCTGAGGTTCGCCCGCGCCGCGGTCGAGGTGTGCCGCGTGGTGCCGCTGATGTGCACGGTCGCCGTGGCCGTGCTCGTCGCGGCGACCGTGGAGTGGCTGGCCGGGGCGTACGGCTTCGCGGTGGCGGCGGCCCTGTCGGGCGTGGCGGTGCTGGGCGGCGGGGTGCTCGCCGCGGCGACGGCGACCGTGGCCAAGTGGGTCCTGGTGGGCAGGATCGCGGTGGGCGACCGGCCGCTGTGGAGCTCGTTCGTGTGGCGCAACGAGCTGGCCGACACCTTCGTGGAGGTGCTCGCCGCGCCCTGGTTCGCCCAGCACTGGCTGGGGACGGCGCCGCTGAACCTGTGGCTGCGCTCCTTGGGGGCGCGGGTGGGCAGGGGCGTGTGGTGCGAGACCTACTGGCTGCCGGAGGTCGACCTGGTCAGCCTGGGTGACGGGGTGTCGGTGAACCGGGGATGCGTGTTGCAGACACACCTGTTCCACGACCGCGTGATGAGCATCGATACTGTCGTCATGCGGGACGGATCCACACTCGGCCCCCACGGGGTGGTCCTGCCCGCGGCGACGATCGGGGAGAACACCACGGTCGGACCGGCGTCCCTGGTGATGCGCGGCGAGTCCGTGCCCGCCGGGACCCGCTGGTTCGGCAACCCGATCGCGGCCTGGGCCCGGCGAGGATAGCGCGCGAACAGAGGAAGCCGGTGTGGCTTTGAGCACGACCTCCACCCTCCAGCTGTACTTCCCTATGCACGGCGACGACGGCTACCGGGTGGAGCACTACGACCTCACCCTCGACTACCGGGTGGGCCCCAACCGCCTGGGCGGGGTGGCCAGGATCTCCGCGGTGGCGCTGCGGCCGCTCACCCGGGTCGCCTTCGACCTCGGTGCCCTGCGGGTGAGCGGTGTGCTGGTCGACGGCGCGCCGGCGCGTTTCACCCACCGCGGCGGCAAGCTCCACCTGTCGCCCGCCGGGCTGCGCCCCGGCCGGTTCACCGTCGAGATCCGCTACGCGGGCACCCCCCGCCCGGTGAGCAGCCACTGGGGCGGGCTCGGCTGGGAGCAGCTCACCGACGGCGTCATCGTGGCCGGCCAGCCGATCGGGGCGCCCTCGTGGTTCCCGTGCAACGACCGGCCGGACGACAAGGCCACCTACCGGATCTCGGTCACCACCGCCTCGGTGTACCAGGTGGTCGCCAACGGCGAGCTCGTCTCCAAACGCCGGGCGGCCTCGACGACCACGTGGGTGTACGAGCAGGCCGAGCCGATGTCCTCCTACCTGGCGAGCGTGCAGATCGGCCGCTACCAGCAGGCCGAGGCCGGTCCGGGGACGCGGCTGGTCTTCCCCGCCGGATACGCCACGCGGGTGCGCCACGACTTCGGGCGCCAGGAGCGGATGATGGAGGTCTTCAGCGAGCGGTTCGGCCCCTACCCGTTCGGCTCCTACACCGTGGTGGTCGTGGACGACGAGCTGGAGATCCCGGTCGAGGCGCAGGGCATGTCGATCTTCGGGGTGAACCACGTGGACGGCAGACGAAGCGAGGAGCGGCTGGTGGCGCACGAACTGGCCCACCAGTGGTTCGGCAACAGCCTCACGGTGGCCGACTGGAGCGGCATCTGGCTGCACGAGGGGTTCGCCTCGTACGCGGAGTGGATCTGGTCGGAGAGTTCCGGCGGCCTGTCGTCCGACGACCACGCGCACCGCTGGCACCGCCGCCTCTCCGCGCTCCCGCAGGACTTCACGCTGGCCGACCCGGGTCCCCGGCGGCTGTTCGACGACCGCGTCTACAAACGCGGCGCCCTCACCCTGCACGCGCTCCGGCGCACCGTCGGCGACGACTCCTTCTTCGCGCTGCTCAGGGAGTGGACGGCCGGGCACCGCCACGGGACCGTCACCACCGACGCCTTCACCGCGCTCGCCGCGCGCCGCACGACGCGGCCGCTGGACGACCTGTTCGCCAGCTGGCTGCACGGCCGCCCCCTGCCCACCCTCCCCTGAACTTCGTACATCGGACGACTCGATGGCCCTGATGGAAGATCCCTCCTCCCGCACGCGCCTGCTCGCCGCGTTCGCCGCCGTGGCGACCGTCGCGGCCGGGCTCACCGTCCGCGCGGTCACCGGCGGCTGGTTCGGCAAGTACGCGGGCGACGCCCTCTACACCGTGCTCGTCCACGCGCTGGTGGTGCTGGTGTGGCCCCGGATCACGCCGGTGCGGGCCGCGATCGGCGCGCTGGCGTTCAGCTGGGCGGTCGAGCTGGCCCAGCTGACGCCCGTTCCCGCCGCGCTCTCCGAGGTGAGCGTCGTGGCCAGGCTGGTGCTCGGCAGCACGTTCGGCGCGGCCGACCTCGTGGCGTACGCGGCCGGAGCCCTGCTCGCCGCGTCGGCCCACGCCCTGGCCCGGCGCCGTTCCCGGCGTCGGCGGGAGCGGGCGTCCGCGGTGCCCTGAGCATCGCCGCGCGGATCGTATGATTCTCACAATCATGCCTGAAGGACACACCATTCATCGCCTCGCCCGAGAGCACCGGCGGGCGTTCGGGGGGCGGGCCGTGCACGCGGAGAGCCCCCAGGGACGGTTCGCCGCCGGAGCCCTGCGGATCGACGGGCGGGTGCTCACCGAGGCCGACGCCCACGGCAAGCACCTGCTGCTGGGTTTCGACGACGAGCGGTGGCTCCACGTCCACCTGGGCATCTACGGCAAGTACGCCTTCGGCCCGGTCCCCGTGCCCGCCCCGACGGGGATGGTGCGCCTGCGCCTGAGCAACACGGGCGAGTACGCCGACCTGCGCGGTCCCAACACCTGCGAGCTGCTCGACCCCGAGGGAAAGGCCGCGCTGCACGCCAGGCTCGGGCCGGACCCGCTGCGCGCGGACGCCGACCCGGAGATCGCCTGGCGGCGGATCAGCCGCAGCCGCGTCTCCGTCGGGGTCCTGCTGATGGACCAGTCGGTCGTCGCGGGGGTGGGCAACATCTACCGCGCCGAGGCGCTGTTCCGCCAGGGGGTCGACCCGTCACGGCCCGGCCGCGACCTCACCCACGACCGGTGGGAGGCGATCTGGGCGGATCTGGTGCTTCTGATGGCCGACGGCGTCCGGGTGGGCCACATCGACACGGTCAGGCCCGAGCACACGCCGCAGGCGATGGGCCGCCCGCCCCGCGTCGACGGCCACGGCGGCGAGGTCTACGTCTACCGGCGCTCCGGCATGCCCTGTTTCCTGTGCGGCACCGAGGTCCGCACGAGGGTGCTCGCCGGGCGCAACCTCTTCTGGTGCCCTGCCTGCCAGGTCGGCTGACCTCCTCCTCGGTGGGAGGTGCGCCGCGCGGGCCGCGGGCGTCGGAGAATCCGGAGGATCCCGGAGGAGCCCGGGGTGAGGCGCCGGGAAGCGCCTCACATCAGGGTTCTGGCCGTCCAGAGTTCGGGGAAGATCTCCCGTCGCATGCTCCGCTCCAGCCAGCTCAGGCCGCTCGACCCGCCGGAGCCCGGCTTGGCGCCCATCGAGCGGCGCACCGCCATCAGGTGCCGGTAGCGCCACTCGGAGAACTGCTCGGCCAGGTCGGTCAGCGCCTCGGCCAGCGGGGCGAGCGGACCGCCGTACACCTCGACCCAGACCGCCTCGACCTCGGGGACGGGCTCGTGCTCGGTGGCGAGGTCGCGATCGAGCACCGCACGGGGGACGGCGTGGCCCGCACGGGCGAGGAAGGCGAGGACCGAGTCGTAGAGGCTCGGCCGGTGCAGGGCCTCCACGAGCTCCTCGTACGCCTCGGGGTTGCGGCGGTGCGGCCGGATGAGCGCCTCGGACTTGTTGCCGAGCAGGAACTCCACGTGGCGGTAGAGGGCCGACTGGAAGCCGGACCCCTCGCCGAGCGCGTCGCGGAAGGAGTTGAACTGCGCGGGGGTCAGCCAGCTCAGCGCGGCCCAGGCGGCGTTGAGCGCCTCGAAGTGCCGTACGGTGCGCTTGATCGTCGAGATCGCGGCGTCGGCGTCGTCCTCGTCGAGCTGCCGCTGGGCGAGGTGCCACTCGGTGCGGAGCAGTCCGAAATAGAGTTCCATCACCTGGGTGGTGACCAGGAACGGCAGTTCCTCCGGAACGTCGGTGAGGGTGCGCTGGATGCCGCGCAGGGCGGCGGTGCCCACGTAGTCGTCGTAGGGCGTGCCCTCTTCGAAGCCCAGCGTCGGCAGCCCTTCGTTGGCCTCGGCGCGCGCCTTACGGTCCTGCTCTGTGAGCTGCTTGATGCCGGTCATCACTCCTCCTCCGCCTGATACCTCCATGGTGGTCTGTATCGGTCTGTACGGAAATAATGGAAGAAAGGTGATTATTGGACTGAGCCTTCGGAACGTAAGGCATCGGGCAGATCAAGTTACGACGTGACGGAGCGTGACCGTGGACGCGATGGATTGGGCGCTGCTGGCCGAGTTGCAGGACGACGCGCGCCTGTCGTACAGCGAGCTCTCGCGCCGGGTGCACCTGTCCGCTCCGGCGGTGGCGGAGCGGGTGCGGCGGCTGGAGGAGACCGGGGTGATCACCGGCTACCACGCCCGGGTGGACGCGGCGCTGGCCGGGCGCGGGGTGGCCGCGCTGATCAGGATGTCGTGCTACGGGCCCCGCTGCGTGCTCCGCGACGATCAGGCGCTCGCCTGGCCGGAGATCCTGGAGGTGCACCGGGTGACCGGTGACGCCTGCTGCCTGCTGCGGGTGGCCGCCTCCTCGATGACGGCCTTCGAGGAGATGATCGACCGGCTCGCCCCCTACGGCCACCCGTCGAGCATGATGGTGCTGTCCAGCCCGGTCCCCTGGCGCCCGCTCTCCTCGCTCTGACGGGCCTCCGACGGGCCCCTGAGGGGCCTCTGGCGGGATGGACCGCAGGTGGTTCCGCCTGGTCGGGCGACTCGGCTCGGTGGACCTTCGCCGGTCGGCGCCGACCTTCTTCCTGCCGGGCTGTCGGGCTTCCTGCCAGGCTGTCGGGGGACCTTTCAGGAGTCCTTCGACCGGCGAAGGCGCGTCAGGAGGGGGTTCTGTGCTCGGCGACCGCCCCGGCGGTGGCCCGCCAGATCGGTGAGGCGGGGTCGATGACGTCAAAATGATCGCCCGACATTTCGAGATATGTCACTTGATCGCCCGCCGCCTGGGCGGCTCGCGCGTAGCGGCGGCTGAAGTCCACCAGGTCCAGGTCGTCCCCGCCGCCCTGCACGATGAGCTGGGGCACTCCCACCGGAAGCCGTTCCAGCGGCCCCGAACTCCGGTAGACGTCGGGCACCTCGGCGAGGGATCCGCCGAGCGCGGCGGCGACCGCGCCGGTGCCCGTGTGCCTGCGATCCCCCTCGGCCAGGTCGAGCACCCCCGCCAGGGAGACGGCCAGGGTGATCCGGTGGTCGTCGGCGGCGGCGCGCAGCGCGAGCTGTCCGCCCGCCGAGTGGCCGATCACCACGAGCGGGCCGTTCGCGCTCTCCGCCGCGAGGGCGACGCCTCGGGCGACGTCCTCGGTGGTCGCGTCCCAGCCGTGCAGGTCGGGGCGGCGGTATTCGAGGTTCCAGGCGACGAACCCGCGCTCGGCGAGGTCGACGGCGAGCGCGTCCATCAGGTCCGCCCCCCAGACCGAACGCCAGAAACCACCGTGCAGCAGCACCGCGGTAGACACCTGTTCGCCGCTCTCCCCCGGCGCCGCGAGGTCCTGCCCGTCGCCTCCGTACGGGGAGCGCACCTCCGACCACTGGTCGGGGTGGTCGCCATAGGCGATCCTGCGCGCGGGCCGGCGCAGGCGGTGGACGGCGTGCCTGATCGCCCAGGTCAGTCCCCAGATTCCCCGCCCGTGCATGTGGGTGCCCGACACGGCCCGGGTGGCTCCGGTGGCGCCCGCGCCACCGGCGGCCCCCGTACCGCCCGTGGAGACCGCGCCGTCCGCGGTCCCGGTGCCCGCCTCGGCCGCCGGAAGGGGCGCGTCGGCCTTCGCCGGGTGGGGCCTCATCGTCAGGTCGAGCCAGACCGCGTCGGGACGCTCGGAAGCCAGGCGGCGGGCCTCTGGATCCGGGCCCGGCAGGACGACCAGGACATCTGGGGACTCCAGCGCCGCCCGGAAGCCGGGCACGTCCGGGGTCGCCGACACCGTACCGCCGACACCGAGCGCCGCGAACTCCCGACCGGCCACCTCGGTGAGCAGGCGGAGGTCCGCGACCACACCGGGGCCGATGAGCACGATCACACGCGGATTCGGAGGAAGCATCCGCCCATTGTGCCGCATTACACCCCATTTACGGCTAGGGGATATATGCCTTTATCAGTAGTTTCTCGGCGTCGTCCAGGTAGGTTTCCAGGGCCTGCTCGGCCTCGGCCACCCGTCCGGCCTCCATGAGCTCCACCAGCTCCATGTTGCGGACCACGAAAGGCTCGTGGAAGGCGCGGGGGTTCTTCATGACGTGGAAGACCAGGCGGAGCTCGGCCAGCAGCTGACGCATCACCTCGTCCAGGCGCGGGCTGCCGTTCAGGGCGGCGAGGTTCTGGTGGAAGCGGATGTTGGCCGTCCCGACGTCCTGCCAGCGCCCCTCGCCGGCGGCACGGGACGCCTCGGCGACGGCCTCCCTGATGACGGCGAGAGTCTCCCGGGTGGCGTGCGCGCTGTTTCGCACGGCGGCGCCCTCGATCACCCTGCGCATCCGGTAGAGGTCGGCGACGTCCTCCACCGACAGCACGCGCACGAACACACCCCGGTTGAGCCGATGCTCCAGCAGGCGCTCGTGACCGAGCAGCCGGAACGCCTCGCGCAGGGTGTTGCGCGAGACTTCGAGCGCCGCGCCGATGCTCTCCTCGGACAGGCGCTGACCTGGGACGAAGAGTCCTTCGGCGATCCGGTCACGGAGAATGTCGGCGACCACCTCCGCCGCACTGCTGCGCCCGAGACGACCGCGATCGCGTTGTAGCGCTGCGGTGACGTTTTCCACGCCCCCAAGAAATCATCAAACAAACCTATTGTCGAATTGTTGAACGATTCTTATGTTGATGGGGACCGCAACACGAAGCGAACTCACGGGACCTCCCCCGACGAGAAGCTAAGGAGCACATGCGATGGCAAGCTCCCAGACCAGACGGGTCATCGTGGCCGGGCTGGTCGGCACCTCCCTGGAGTGGTACGACTTCTTCCTCTACGGTTCGGCCGCGGCCCTGGTCTTCAACAGGCTCTTCTTCCCCACCTTCGAACCGCTCACCGGCACGCTGCTCGCGTTCCTCACCTACGCGATCGGGTTCGTCGCGCGGCCGCTCGGCGGCATCGTGTTCGGCCACTTCGGCGACCGGGCCGGCCGCAAGAACGTACTGGTGGTCACCCTGCTGCTGATGGGCGTCGCCACCTTCCTGATCGGCCTGCTGCCCGGCTACGCCACCATCGGCGTGGCCGCCCCGCTGCTGCTCGTCACCCTGCGCTTCCTGCAGGGGCTCGGCCTGGGCGGCGAGTGGGGCGGAGCCGTCCTGATGTCCATCGAGCACGGCGACTCCCGCCGTCGCGGGTTCAACGCGAGCTGGCCGCAGGTCGGCGTACCCGCGGGAAACCTGCTGGCGGCGGGCGTGCTCGGGGTGATGTCCGCGGCGCTTCCCGAGGAGGCGTTCCTGTCGTGGGGATGGCGGGTGCCGTTCCTGCTGTCGGGCGCGCTCGTCGTCGTGGGTCTGTGGATCCGCCTGCGGATCGTGGAGTCCCCGCTGTTCGCCCAGGTCGAGCGGGCGGGCGCGAAGGCACGGATGCCGCTGCTCGAGGTGCTGCGCACGCACCCGCGCGCGCTGATCTCCGCGGGCCTCGCGCGCATCGGCGTGGACGTCGCCTTCTACATCTTCGTGACCTATGTCCTGGCCTACGTCACCGGTCCCCTCGCACTCGAACGCGGGGTCGCGCTGAACGCGGTGCTGATCGGCTCCGCCTTCCAGCTCTTCCTGATCCCGCTGTTCGGCGCGCTCTCCGATCGGGTCGGCCGCCGCCCGGTCTACCTGGCGGGCGTGATCGGGGCCGCGATCTGGGTGTTCGCCTTCTTCCCCCTGCTCGACACCAGGTCCTTCCCGCTGATCGCGCTGGCCTCCGTCGTCGCCCTCGCCTGCCACGCGGCGATGTACGGGCCGCAGGCGGCCTTCATCGCCGAGCTGTTCAGCACCCGCCTGCGCTACAGCGGCGCGTCCATGGGTTACCAGGTCGCCGGGATCTTCGGGGGCGCCCTCGCCCCGATCATCGCGTTGTCGCTTTTCGACCGGTTCGGCGGCACCCTCGCCATCTCGCTCTACGTGGTCGCCGCGCTCGCCGTCACCGCCGTGGGCCTCGCCATCGCGCCCGGGACCCACACCGACCTCCCCGGAACCCCCGACCTCGGCGGAGCCCAGGGCGGGGATTCCGGCGCCACCGGCGACGGCGTTCCGGGAACGCGCACGGGGACCGCTTCCCGGGACGCCTGAGCCCTCTCGCGGCCACCGCCCCTCTCCGGTGGCCGCGACCTTCTCCGAAGCAGGAGAACCACCCGGTGAATTCGCCACGATTCACCGAACTCGCCGACCCGCCGGCTCGTTGTAACCCCATACAGGCCTATCGGAGTACGTCAGAACCACCAGAGCCCGCCACGAGGGGAAGCCGGGCGGGCCGGTGGCAGGGGACGGCCATCCCCGGCCACCGCCCTCCGGTGCCCTCCCCGCGAAAAAGGATGATCGACATGTCCGTCGAAGACGGCGTCGCTCCCCGCGAAGTGAAGCGGACCCCCACGCGAGGCCGACCGCACGGGAGCCGGCCCGTGTCCGATTCCGGACACGGGCGAGACCGTGTCGCCTGAGTCGTGGCACAGGAATCCTGGCCCTGGGCACACACAGAGCCATGCGTATAAGATCACTAAAATGATGGTATGTCCGCTTACCGGAAAGATCTCTAGCCGTAGGCGCTCCGAGACGTTAGCGTCTGCGCATGCGCCACGTTGAGATCTCGGGCAAGAGACTCCGGCTCAGGGAAATCACCATCGATGACGTGGACGCCCTGCACGCCGTATACGGTGACCCGACGGCCACCGAGCACCTGCCGTTCGACCCCCGCACGCGCGAGGAGGTCGAGGAAACGATCATCGAGGCGATCAAGGCCGCGGAGGTCGAGCCTCGGCGTCTCTACGTGCTGGCGGTGACCGACCTCGACAACAGCGATGCCTTCGGCGTCGCCCGGCTGCACATCGAGGCCGACCACCCGCACAGCGCGGAGATCGGCCTCGGGCTCCGTCCCGACCACTGGGGCCGGGGCATCGGCACCGACCTGATCCGGCTGATCCTGACGTTCGGCTTCCGCGATCTGCGCCTGCACCGCATCTGGGGCGCCCGCTCCCCCGCCAACACCGCCGCCCAACTCGCGATGCTGGTCGCCGGGATGGTCGAGGAGGGCAGGATCAGGCACCACGTGCGGGCCCGCGGGGTCTGGCGCGACTCCATCGTGCACTCGGCTCTGGAGGACGAGTGGGAGGGGCACCGTGACGTCTGACCCGACGGGTTTCCCGGCCGCGCACCGCCCGCCCACCCACCATGAACCGGTCACCCGCCGGCGCGCCGGTCGTGACCCGGTCGCACGCCGGACATGAGCCCACCCCGTACCGGCCGCGAGCCGGTCGCATACCGGCTGTGAGCTGGGCGCACGACCGGTCACCGACCCGCCCGGGGGCGGGTTCCCCACCCCTTTCCACAAATGTTGTGACGGAAATGCTGCCGTTTCCGGTCACGGGAAGTGTCAAATGCCCCTAGAGTCCGCGCATGTGAGCGAGAGTCCTATCCTCCCCGTACGAGGGCGCCCGGTACGGCCCTCCGGAAGGCACCGCAGGCCCGTGCCCTCCCAGCTCCCGCCCGAGGCGCCGGCGCTCGTGCTGGCCGCGCTCGGCGACGCCTCCGGCACCGCCGCGGAACTCGCGGCCCTCATCCGAGGGGACAATCCACAGATCCAGGTCCGGTTGGCCGCGCTCGGCGAGGACGGCAAAGGACTGACCTCCGAACTGGAGGCGGCGGCGAGGGAGCGTCCCGAGGACGCGACGGCCGCCATCGTGGTTCCCCTGCTGACCGGCCCGCACCCGGTCGCCGACCAGCTGATCTCCGCGGCGGTCGCCGCCGGCAAGGTCCCGGTGACGGTCACCGACCCCCTGGGGCCGCACCCGCTGCTCGCCGAGGCCCTGCACATCCGCCTGTCGGAGCGAAGCCTGGCGCGGGCCGACCGGATGCGGCTGCTCAACGTCTCCAGCCCGGTCGACGCGGTCATCCTCGCCACCGTCGGCGGCGAGATCGCGGCGGCGGAGGCACAGCCGACGGCGGTGCTGCTGGCCTCGCGGCTCACCCTGCCCGTCCTGGTCGCCTCCCTCGACAGCGCGCCCACCGTGGCGGACGCGGCCGGGCGGCTTCGCGGCATCGGCGCCCAGCGCATCGCCGTCTCCCCCTGCCTGCTGGGCCCTGAGGCGCCTCCAGGGCTCGCGAACGCGGCCGCGGAGGAGGTCGGAGCCGAGTGCGCCGAGGTTCTCGGCGCGCACGATCTGATCGCGGACCTGGCCGCCCGCGCCTACGGGAGCATCCTGTCGGCGGATTGATCGACCCGGTGTGACGGATCCCCTCTGACGGGTATTGACCCGCGTAATCGTCAGAGGGGATAGATCATGCTGTTCGGAAAAGAGCATGTGGAGAGATATCAGGCGACCGACGGCGCCGAGGGACACGAGTGGCAGGGCACCACGACCCTGATCCTCACCACCATCGGCCGCAAGTCCGGCCAGCGGCGCTCCACCCCGCTCATCTACCAGCGTCACGGCGACGACCTCCTCGTGGTCGCCTCCAAGGGGGGCGCCGACGATCCGCCGCTGTGGTACCTCAACCTCCAGGCGGATCCCGAGGTCGAGGTCCAGGTGCTGGGCGACCGGTTCAAGGCCAGGGCGCGCACCGCCACTCCGGAGGAGAAACCGGAGATGTGGTCGATCATGGCCGCGGCCTGGCCCGCCTACGACGAGTACCAGACGAAGACCGAGAGGGAGATCCCGGTGGTCGTGCTCGAGCGTGCCGCGGCGTGACGGACACCGCGTGACCGGGAAGGGCCGGGCGGGTCCCGTGGGCGACCTGGACCGGCCTTCCCTCCGTACGCGGGCCGGGACCGGGGTGAGGACGGGTCAGGCCTCCAGCCAGACGTAGCCCGCGAACCTGCCGGTCGTCCCCTCCCCGCGATGGGAGAACAGGTCGGGGCTCTCGATGGTGCAGCGGGTGTCGTGGGTGATCTCCCCGACACCCGCCTTGCCCAGTTGCGAGGTGATCGCGGCCCGCAGGTCGAGGGCCGGGGTGTCCTGGCGGGTGATCGACCACACCTCGGGAAGCATCACCGCGACCTCCTCACGCATGTCCGCGGGGACCTCGTAGCAGGTGCCGCAGGCCATCGGGCCGATCAGCGCGGTCATCCTCGCCGGGTCCGCTCCGCGTTCGGCCATCTCCTCGACCAGGGCCGTGACGACGCCGGACATGGTGCCGACCCGGCCCGAGTGCGCGGCGCCGACCAGTCCGGCCTCCGGCTCGGCCAGCAGGACGGGCGCGCAGTCGGCGCAGAGCGCGGCCAGGCCGAGGCCGGGAACGTCGGTACAGACCCCGTCCAGCGGCGGCGGGTCGTCACCGAAGGGTTCCCTGACATATTGGACATCGGCGCTGTGGACCTGCCGCATGAACACGACCCGATCCAGGCCGAACTCGGCGGCCGTCCGCGCTCTGTTCTCCGCGACCGCGTCCGGCTCGTCGCCGCACATGCCTCCGAGATTGCGACTGCGGTACGGACCGGTGCTGACACCACCGTGACGATCGGTGATCCTCATCTGAAAGTTCACGGGCCGACCTTACCCGCCCAGGAACCTGACCCCCGGGACGTTCGTTTCACAGAGACACAGATCCCCCTACAGATTGCGAACGTCATGGCTCAGGTTGTGTACGACCGCAAGGAGCAGTACCAGCAGATCGAGAGCGGCCTCATGCCCGGCGAGCAGATCATCGCCGTCTACGACGCCATCGGTACGGGCACCGGTTTCCTGGGGCTCACCGACAAGCGGGTGATCGTGCAGGACAAGTCGTTCGTCGGCAAGAAGATCGCCATCACGAGCATCCCCTACAACAAGGTCTCCGCGGTGAGCGTGGTGAGCAACAAGTCGCTCGCGGGCTCGTTCTTCTCCTCGGGGGCCATCGCGATCCACGTGGGCACCCACACCTACGAGGTGGAGTTCCGGGGCGACAACAAGGCGCATCACGTGCACAACGTGATCCTGCACTTCATCACCGCCTAGGACCCCACCTCGTCACCGCCGGAGACCACGGGGAACCACCGGGGAACCAGCGCGGGAGACCACCGCCGTAGACTCCGCCTCGCGAGGGACCGTCACCCGGCGCAGGCCCGCGCCTACCGGCGGGCGACCTGCCGGTAGAGCTCCATCGTCCGCTCGGCGATGCGCTCCCAGGAGAAGTGCTCCACCGCGCGGATCCTTCCCGCCTCACCCATCCTGGTGGCGAGGGCGGGGTCGGCGAGCAGCCGGTTGACCCGCTCGGCGAGGTCGGCGGCGAAGGCGTCGGGGTCGTGCGGGGTGCCGTCGGCGGCCTGGTCGATCGGGACCAGCAGACCGGTCGAGCCGTCTGCCACGACCTCGGGGATGCCACCGGTGGCGGTGGCCACGACGGCGGTCTCGCAGGCCATCGCCTCCAGGTTGACGATGCCCATCGGCTCGTAGACGGAGGGGCAGACGAACACGGTGGCGTGGGTGAGGATCTGGATCACCTCGGGACGGGGAAGCATCTCCGAGATCCACACGACGCCCTCGCGGTCGAGTCCGCGCACGAGCGCGGTCACCTCGGCGGCGATCTCGGGAGTGTCGGGGGCTCCCGCGCAGAGCACCAGCTGGGCGTCGGGGTGGAAGTCGCGTGCCGCGTGGAGCAGGTGCACGAGACCCTTCTGCCGGGTGATGCGCCCCACGAAGACGACGTAGGGCCTGCTCGGGTCGATGCCGTGCCGCTCCAGGACGTCGGTGTCCCGGTCGGGGGCGTACTCGCCGGTGTCGATCCCGTTGTGGATCACGGTGACCCTCTCCGGCGGAATCTCCGGATAGCTCGCCAGCACGTCGCGGCGCATCCCCTCGGAGACCGCGATGATCGCGTCGGCGCTCGCCAGCGCGCCGCGCTCGGCCCACGACGACAGCGTGTAACCGCCGCCCAGCTGCTCGGCCTTCCACGGCCGCAGCGGCTCCAGGCTGTGCGTGGTCACCACGTGGGGTGTCCCGTACAGCATCTTGGCGACGTGGCCGGCGAAGTTGGCGTACCAGGTGTGGCTGTGTACCAGGTCGGCGCCCTCACACCCGGCGGCCATCTCCAGGTCGACGCCGAGCACCTGCAGCGCGGCGTTGGCCGTCTCCAGCCCGCCCGGCACCCGGTAGGCCGCGACGCCCTCCTCCGGCCGTGACGCTCCGAAGCAGCGGACCCGGGTGTCGGCGAGCCTGCGCAACTCCCGGGCGAGGTATTCGACGTGAACTCCCGCCCCTCCGTAGACGTCGGGGGGGTATTCACGGGTCAGCAGATCCACTCGCATGCGATCAGCCTAGTGTTTCATCCCTGTTCATCAGGTTAAGGTCCACCTATGAGAGTCCTCGCGATCGTGCTCGCCGGTGGAGAAGGTAAGAGGCTCATGCCTCTGACAGCTGATCGAGCGAAGCCTGCGGTGCCTTTCGGGGGGATATACCGGCTCGTCGACTTCGTACTGTCCAATCTCGCCAACGGCCACTACCTCCAGATCGTTGTGCTGACGCAGTACAAGAACCACAGTCTCGACCGGCACATCTCCCGGACATGGCGCCTGTCGGCGATGCTCGGCAACTACGTCACACCGGTCCCCGCCCAGCAGCGCCTCGGGCCGCACTGGTTCTCCGGTTCCGCCGACGCGCTGTTCCAGAATCTGAACCTCATCTACGACGAGATGCCCGACCACGTCATCGTGTTCGGCGCCGACCACATCTATCGCATGGACCCGCAGCAGATGGTGCGTCAGCACATCGAGAGCGGAGCCGAGGTGACCGTGGCCGCGATCCGGCAGCCGCTCTCGCTCGCCGACCAGTTCGGGGTCATCGAGACCGACCCCGCCGGACGCAAGATCACGGCCTTCCGCGAGAAGCCGAAGGACGCGGTGGGCCTGCCCGACGCGCCCGACCAGGTCTACGCCTCGATGGGCAACTACGTCTTCAAGACCCAGTCGATGATCGACGCGCTGAGGGAGGACGCACTCGACCCGACCAGCAAGCACGACCTGGGTGGCAACATCATCCCGATGATGGTGAAGTCGGGCAGCGCGGAGGTGTACGACTTCGCCGACAACATCGTGCCCGGCTCCACCGAGCGCGACCGGGGCTACTGGAGGGACGTCGGAACGCTCGACGCCTACTACGAGGCCCACATGGATCTCATCTCGGCGCATCCGGTCTTCAACCTCTACAACAGCCGCTGGCCCATCTACACCGGCCACGATCCGCTCCCCCCGGCCAAGTTCGTGCACAACGACGGCGACCGGGTGGGCAGGGCGATCGACTCCCTCGTCTCCGCGGGCGCGATCGTCTCCGGCGGGCTCGCCGAGCGTTCCATCCTCTCCCCCGGCGTGGTGCTGCACTCCCACTCCCAGGTCGAGGACTCGGTCCTGATGGGCAACGTGAAGGTGGGCCGCGGCGCCGTCGTCCGCAAGGCCATCATCGACAAGAACGTGATCATCCCGGACGGCGCCAGGATCGGCTTCGACCTGGAGTACGACCGCAGCCGCTTCGCGGTGACCAACGGCGGCATCGTCGTCATCGGCAAGAACGAGATCGTCGAGCGCTGACCTCTTCACCGGACACCGGCACGACCCGCGTCACCGGACGTCGGCGGCCTCGTCGAGGCCGCCGACGACGTGCGGACGCACGTCGTGGCCTTCGTCCGCGAGCCGGCCGCCGTAGCGAGGGCCAGCTGAGCTGCAGGCTCCGGCGGAGCTTCCCGAAACAGAACGAAGCGGATGCCCCGGCCCCCCTGTCGTCTCAGACCGGATCCGGCTGGTCTCCGCCCCGCTGGGCGAAGCCGTCCCGCTCGCCGGTGTCCCCGCCCAGGCCGCGTGACATGAGCCCCGCGCCCATCAGGCCGGTGAGCGTCCCGGGAACGGTCGCGGACGGGGGTGGGGTCTCGACCCGGAAGCGGGGCAGCGCCTCGGGATACCTGTCGCGGACGAAGGCCACCATGTGCTCGCGCATGTCGCACTTGAGATCCCAGGCGCTGGCGGAGTCGGCGGCGCTCATCAGCGCGCGCAGCTCAAGCAGCCCGTTGGGAAGGGTGTCGGTGACCTGCAGGGTCCAGTCCTTCTGGTCCCAGAGCGGGTGTTCGCGCAGGGCCCGGTAGAGCTCGGCGCGCAACTCGTCCACCGGCACCGACCAGTCGACCCGGATCATCACGTGACCGATCACCCGGCTGCTGTGCCGGGTCCAGTTCTCGAACGGGTTCGCCGTGAAGTAGGAGACCGGCAGGACGAGCCGTCGCTCGTCCCACAGTCGCAGTACCACGTAGGTCAGGCTGAGCTCCTCGATGCGGCCCCACTCCCCCTTCACCACCACGACGTCGTCCAGGCGGAGCGCGTCGCTGAAGGCCAGCTGGAGCCCGGCGAGCATGTTTCCCAGGGTCGACTGGGCGGCGATGCCGACGACGACCCCGGCGATACCGGCCGAGGCGAGAAGTCCGGCTCCCAGCGCCCGCACCTGCGGGAAGGTGAAGAGCATCGCGCCCAGAGCGAGCACGATGATCACCGCGGAGGCGACCCTGCGGACCAGGGTGATCTGGGTGCGGATGCGGCGGGCCCTGCGGTTGGCCTCGCCCTCGACGGCGATCAGGCGTTCCAGCACCACGTCGGTGACCGCGTAGGCGGCCTGGATGACCAGCCAGGTGGCACACCCGATCATCGCCAGGCTGAGAGCGCGGTCGATCACCTGGCTGAGCGCGCCCTCCACCATCTCAGGTTCGTAGATGGTGTGGGCCGTCGCCACGGCGGCCGTGGCGAATCCCGGCCAGGCGCAGCGGTGCACGAGCGGACCGGCGAGAACCCACTTCTCGCCGATCAGCCGCGAGCGCAACACCCGTCGCACCACCTCCACCGCCACGACGGCGGCGACGATGGAAACGATCATGATGATCCAGCTGGACACGTGAGGCGTCCCCCTCGACGTCTTTCGTCCTCGTCCTTCTCTTTTCCGGACCAACAGCTAATCAGAAGGACTCGTCGAACGTGACATTCCCTTCGACGGCTACCTGGTAGGCGGAAACCCGGCGTTCGAAGAAGTTGGCCAGCTCCTGCACGTCCTGCAACTCCATGAACGCGAACGGGTTGGCCGTGCCGTACCTGACGGGCATCCTGAGCCTGACCAGGCGCTGGTCGGCCACGTACTCCAGATAGCGGCGCATCTGGTCCACGCTCATCCCCAGCAGGCCGTCACCGCACAGGTCGGCCGCGAAGGCCAGCTCCGCCGCGACCGCCTCCTCGATCATCCGGGTGACCTGTTCGACGAGCTTGTCGTCGAACAGGTCCGGCTCCTCGGCCCGTACGGTCTCCACGACGCCGAAGGCGAACTCCATGTGCATGGACTCGTCGCGGAAGACCCAGTTCGTCCCGGTGGCCAGGCCGCCGAGCAGGCCCCGGGAGCGGAACCAGTAGACGTAGGCGAAGGCCCCGTAGAAGAACAGCCCCTCGATGCACGCCGCGAAGCAGATCAGGTTGAGCAGGAACGCCCGCCGGTCCTCCCTCGTCTCCAGCCGGGTCAGCCCGCCGAGCGAGTCGATCCAGCGGAAGCAGAACTCCGCCTTGTCGCGGATCGAGGGGATGTGCTCGACCGCGGCGAACGCCTTGACCCGCTCGTCGGGATCGGGCAGGTAGGTGTCCAGCAGGGTGAGGTAGAACTGGACGTGCACCGCCTCCTCGAACAGCTGCCTGCTGAGATACAGGCGCGCCTCGGGGGCGTTGAGGTGCTGGTAGAGGTTGAGGACGAGGTTGTTGGCCACGATCGAGTCGCCGGTGGCGAAGAAGGCCACGAGACGGTTGATCAGGTGACGCTCCTCGGGCGTCATCCTCGCCAGGTCCGCCAGGTCGGAGGTGAGGTCCACCTCCTCGACCGTCCAGGTGTTGCGGATCGCGGCCCGGTAGCGCTCGTAGAACTCCGGGTAGCGCATCGGCCGCAGGGTGAGATCCATGCCGGGGTCGAGCAACATCGGAAGAATCGCCTTTCTGAAGGCTGCTGAGGACTGCTGAGGGCTGTCGACGGACCGGACGGCTACTGGCAGGCGTCGCAGTACTCGGGGTTCTCCAGGGAGCAGGCGACGGCCTCGGACACGACTTCGGACACGACCCCGGACACCGCCCCGGGCTCGGCCGCGGCCCGTTCCGCCGGGGCCGCCACAGTGGCCTGCGCGATCCGGGTGGCCGGGCGCGAGCGCAGGTAGTAGGTGGTCTTCAGGCCCGACTTCCACGCGTAGGCGTACATCGAGGAGAGCTTGCCGATGGTCGGCGTGGCCATGAAGAGGTTCAGCGACTGCGACTGGTCGATGTACGGGGTGCGCGCGGCGGCCAGGTCGATCAGCGCCTTCTGCGGCAGCTCCCAGGCGGTCCGGTAGAGCAGCCGCAGGTCGGCGGGGATCTCGGGGATGTCCTGGACCGAGCCGTCGGCGCGCTTGATCGCGTCGCGGATCGGCGCCGTCCACAGGCCGCGGGCCTGGAGGTCGCGGACGAGATAGCGGTTGACCTGGAGGAACTCCCCCGAGAGGGTCTCGCGCTTGAAGACGTTGGAGACCTGCGGCTCGATGCACTCGTAGCAGCCGGCGATGGAGGCGATCGTGGCCGTCGGCGCGATCGCGATCATCAGCGAGTTGCGCAGGCCGGTCTCCGCGATCCGCCCCCTGAGCTCCGTCCACGCGGCCGACGTCGCGGCCCCGTAGTGGTCGGGGTGCAGCACCCCGGCGGCGGCCCTGGTCTCCTCGTACGAGGGATGGCGGCCACGCTCGACGGCCAGGTCCGAGGAGGTCCGGTAGGCGGCGAGCGCGATCTCCTCGGAGATCCGGGTGGACAGCTCCAGCGCGCGCGGCGAGTCGAACGGCAGCCGCAGCGCGAACAGCACGTCGGCCAGGCCCATCAGGCCGAGCCCGATCGGACGCCACCGCCGGTTGGCCGCCTCCGCCTCGGGAGTCGGGTAGAAACCCAGGTCGATGGTCCGGTCGAGGAACCGCACCGCGGTACGGACCGTCGCGCGCAGCCGCGCCCAGTCGATCCCGTCCTCGAGGTCCCCTGACAGGTGGGCGGCGAGGTTGATCGAGCCGAGGTTGCAGACGGCGGTCTCGGCGTCGCCGGTGACCTCCAGGATCTCGGTGCAGAGGTTCGACAGGTGGATGACGTTCTCGGGCCTCGCCGTCTGGTTGGAGGTACGGTTCGCCGCGTCCTTGAAGGTCATCCAGCCGTTGCCGGTCTGGGCGAGCGTGCGCATCATCCGCCCGTACAGGGTGCGGGCGGGGATCCGCCGGGTGAAGCGGCCCTCGGCCTCGGCGGCCCGGTAGGCGTCGTCGAACGCGGCGCCGTACAGGTCGGTGAGGTGCGGGACCTCCTTGGGGTCGAACAGCGACCAGAGGCCGTCGGCCTCGACCCGGCGCATGAACTCGTCGGGGATCCAGTTGGCCAGGTTCAGGTTGTGCGTGCGGCGGGCCTCCTCGCCGGTGTTGTCGCGCAGTTCCAGGAACTCCTCGACGTCGGCGTGCCAGGGCTCCAGGTAGACGCAGGCCGCGCCCTTGCGGCGGCCTCCCTGGTTCACCGCGGCGACGCTGGAGTCGAGCGTGCGCAGCCAGGGCACGATGCCGTTGGAGTGTCCGTTGGTGCCCCGGATCAGCGAGCCCCGCGAGCGGACCCTGGTCCAGGCGATCCCGATGCCCCCCGCGTACTTCGACAGCCGCGCGACCTGCCCGTAGCGCTCGTAGATGGACTCCAGTTCGTCGCGGGGCGAGTCGAGCAGGAAGCACGAGGAGAGCTGGGGCCTGCGCGAGCCCGAGTTGAACAGCGTGGGCGAACTGGGCAGGTAGGACAGGGTGGCCATGAGCGCGTACAGCTCGGCGGCCTCCTCGACGGTCTCGGCCAGGCCGCAGGCCACCCGCAGGAAGAAGTGCTGCGGGCGCTCCAGGACCTTGCGGGTCCTCGGGTGGCGCAGCAGGTAGCGGTCGTAGACGGTGCGCAGCCCGAAGTACTCGAACCTGGCGTCCGCCTCCGGATCGACCAGCGCGTCCAGGACCGCGGCGTGGGCGGACACGAACCTCGCGAGCCCGTCGGCGACCAGCCCCGCCTCGTGGGTCGCGGCGACGGACTCGGAGAAGGCGCGGACGCCGTGCTCGGCGGCCTCGTCGGCGATCAGCTCGGCCAGCATCGCGGCGGCGACCCTGGAGTTCTCGGGATCGGTGATCACCCGGGCGGCGGCCTCGTCGATGGCCAGCCTGCGGGCGTCCGTGGCGCTCCCGATGCTCCCGGCGCCGTCGTCGCCCGTCGCGGCCACCGCGGCGCTCCGCGCGTTCCCGGTGTTTCCCGTGCCGCCATGGCCCGTCGCGGTCACCACCGCGCCTTCGACGCCGCTGTCGCCCGTCGCGGTCGCCGCCGTGCTCCCCGTCGCGGTCTCCGCCAATGCCTGTGTCACCTGGTGCCCCTCGCTCGATCGGACTCGCCACAGGCTCCGCCGGATGGCACGCGTCCGCGAGCGATCCCGGGCACGCCGGATCGCCTCGTTCCGCGGGCCCTCCCACGAGGCCCTGGACATTCACGTCACCGGCAGGTCTTCGGACTCACGGGCGCAACGCGCATGCCTACCGGCCGTCGCTTCCCAGGTATGGATCACCCAGTGCTCAATGACGGCTTTCGTTCCCGTTCACCGCTGCGGGGCAGTCCCGGAATCTCACCGGGTTCCCTCTTGCCTCGCCCCCTGCGGGGCGAACCAGCAACGAGCAGGATCCTACATCTAGGGGCGCCTGACGCAACTACCCCAACAGGTTGTGTCGGAGGACTTCAGTAGCCCGAGCTCGTGAAGCACACCGCGGGCGCGGGCCGTCTCGGTGGCGAGCCACTGGCGAAAGTCGTCGCCGCTGAGATAGACCCGGCTCCAGCCGTGGGCCGCGCACAGGGAGCGCCAGCGTGGCGCGGCGTCGAGCCTGTCGCACAGGGCGATCGCGGCGTCCCTGTCCTCCGGGCTCATGTCCTTGGGCCCCAGCAGGCCGCACCAGTCGCTGTACTCCAGCCGGACGTCGACCTCTCTGAGCGTCGGCGCGTCGATCCCGTCGATCCGGTCGCCGGAGGAGACCGCCAGGGGCCGCATACGGCCCGCGGCGATCTCGGAGCGCAGGGCACGCGCCGATCCCAGCAGGGCCGCCACCTGGCCCACCTGGAGCGCCTCCACGGCGTCCTCGGGGGTGAGGTATCCGGCATACTCCAGCAGCCGGGTGTCCACCCCGAGGCACTTGCCGATCATGCCGTAGAGCACGTGCTCGGAGCCCCCTTCCGACCGGCCGCCGACCGCGAGCCCCGCCGGGTTCCGGCGCAACCCCGCGGCGAAGTCCTCGAAGGTCAGCAGGCGGGAGTCGGCGGGGACGACCAGGACCGCCCAGTCGCCGACCAGGCGGGCGATGGGAGTGGCGGCGTTCACCACGGCGACGGTGTTGGCGATCTCCGCGGCCGCCACCATCGGCATCGCGGTGACGAGCAGCCTGCCCTCTCGCGCGAAGGGGCCACCGAAGGCACCGAAGGCACCGAACGCGTCGCGAGGGGCGGAGCCCAGGGCGCCACCCCGCTCGACGGCCATCGCGGTACGCGCCAGTCCCGCCTGGACCGCGACGGTCGCCAGCCTGCCCGCGATCCTGTCCCAGCCGTGGCCGTCGGCGGTCGGTTCGAGGAGGAGCAGGCGCTTCACCACCGAGCCGGCGTCGTTCGCGCCACACCCCGCGGCGAGCAGCACCCCCGCCGCCAGCGCGAAAAACCCCCTACGGCGCATAAGCGCCCCTTCCCCCAAGAACCCCCTATACCACAGGTTAGTACCCCATCACTATCTGTGACGAGACGGGGGGAGGGAAAGGGCGCGGGGCTCACTCCACCGTGACGCTCTTGGCCAGGTTCCTGGGCTTGTCGACGTCGCGGCCCAGGGCCACCGCCGCGTGGTAGGCGAAGAGCTGCAGCGGGATCGAGAGCAGGATCGGGTCCAGCTCGGTCTCGTTCTTGGGCACCACGACGCAGTCGTCGGCTAGCTTGGGGTCGGCGTCGCGGTGGCCCACCATGAGCACCCGGCCGCCCCGGGCGCGGATCTCACCCAGCGTGGTGAGGTTCTTGTCCAGCAGCTCGTCGTCGGGGACGATCGCCACCGTCGGCATGTCCGGGCCGATCAGCGCCAGCGGCCCGTGCTTCAGCTCGCTCGCCGGATAGGCCTCGGCGTGCACGTACGAGATCTCCTTGAGCTTCTGCGCGCCCTCGCGGGCCACCGGATAGCCCCTCACCCGGCCCACGAACATCATGCTCGGCGACTCGGCGTACTTACCCGCCAGTTCCTTGATCTGCGGCTCCAGCGCCAGGATCTCCTTGATCTGGTCCGGCAGCCTGCGCAGGCCGTCGCAGATCCTGCGGCCGTCGGCGGGAGACAGGTCGCGCACCCGGCCCAGGTGCAGCGCGAGCAGCGCGAAGGCCACGGCGGTCGAGGTGAACGCCTTGGTGCTCGCCACCGAGACCTCGGGGCCCGCGTGCAGGTAGACGCCGCCGTCGCACTCGCGGGCGATCGCGCTGCCCACCGTGTTGACGATGCCGAGCACCCTGCCGCCCTTGCGCTTGAGCTCCTGCACGGCGGCGAGGGTGTCGTAGGTCTCGCCCGACTGACTGATCGCCACGTAGAGGGTGTCGGCCTCCACCACCGGGCTGCGGTAGCGGAACTCGCTCGCCGGCTCCGCGTCGGCGGGGATGCGCGCCAGTTCCTCGATGAGCTGCGCGCCGATCTGGCCCGAGTAGTAGGCGGAACCGCAGCCGATGATCTTCACTCGGCGGAACGAGCGGCTCTCCCGCGCGTCCATGTTGAGACCGCCCAGGTGGGCGATGTGGAAGCGGTCGTCCAGCCGCCCGCGCAGCGTCCTGGCCACCGTGTCGGGCTGCTCGGAGATCTCCTTGAGCAGGTAGTGCTCGTAGCCGCCGGTGTCGTAGTGCCCGGCCTCCCAGTCGACGGTCAGCGTCTCCTTGGCCGTCTCCCGCGCGTCGCTGGCGAAGGTGTTGAACCCGTCGGCCCGCAGCACGGCGATCTCGCCGTCCTCCAGGTGCACCACCTGGCGCGTGTAGCGGACCAGCGCGGCCACGTCGGACGCGGCGAACATCTCCTTCTCGCCGATGCCCAGCACGATGGGGCTGCCGTTGCGCGCCACGACCACCTCGCCGGGACGCTCGGAGTCGATCACCGCGATCCCGTACGTGCCGACGACCCGCTTGAGCGCGGTCCGCACGGCCTCCTCCAGCGAGTCGGACTCCTTGACCGTGCGGGCGATCAGGTGCGACAGCACCTCGGTGTCGGTCTCCGACAGGAAGATCGCACCATCGGCCTCCAGCTTGGCGCGCAGCTCGTCGGCGTTCTCGATGATGCCGTTGTGCACGACGGCGATGCGCTCGTCGGTGGACAGGTGCGGGTGGGCGTTGACGTCGCTGGGCGCGCCGTGGGTGGCCCAGCGGGTGTGACCGATACCCAGGCCGCCCTTGAACCGCGCGGGCACGACCGCCGCCAGGTCGGCCACCCGGCCCTTGACCTTGCGCATCTTGAGGCCCTTGTTGGAGATCACCACACCGGCCGAGTCGTAGCCCCGGTACTCAAGACGCTGCAGGCCCTCCAGCAGGATGGGCGCCGCGTCCTTGGGCCCTACATAGGCCACGATTCCGCACATGTAACCGCTCCTTATCCATGAACATCGCTAAACGATCGAGGTACCGTCGCCTGTTACCCGTAGACGATCCGGCGAAGCTGTCTCAGGGAGAGTTCGGGTGCCGCGACACGGCGTACCGCCAGCTCGGCGGCGACCCTGGGGAAGATCTCGTCGTTGACCAATCCCCTGGCCCTGAGCTCCGTGTGGCGCCGCCGGACGAACTCGTCGACGGGCTCGGAGAAGTAGGCCAGCACATCCGCGACGACCCGCGCCGCCTCGCCGGGACCGAGCGCGCTCGTCCGGATCAGGTGGGTGATCAGATCCTCATGCGGATTCCGTGCCGTGGACACAGATCAGGACCATACGCATCCCGGAGGGAACACACCAAGTTTCCTGCCCGATTTCGGGCAGAGAATCTCCTCAACATCACAACCTCACCACAATGCACGACAGTCGGTAATCTCTGATAACTCTAGGTAGTCGCCAGAGGGGGAGGAACCGCCATGCGCCGCCTGCCAGGGATCACCGTCGTCACCGCTCTCGCCGTCCTCGCCTCGGTCGCCCCCGCGCAGGCGGCACGTCCCGGGGATCGGCCGGCGCACCCCCGGACGCCCTCACCCCTCTCCGGGACCTCCACACCGTCCGGCACGGCGACGGCGGGAACGAGCGCGCGGTCCGGCAGGCAGGCCGCCTTCACCAGGGCCGCACGGACGTACGGGGTGCCACAGAGCGTGCTGCTCGCGGTCTCCTACCTGGAATCCCGCTGGGAGGGCCACGACGGGCGGCCCAGCGTCTCCGCGGGATACGGCCCGATGCACCTGGTCGACGGCCGGGCCGCAGCCGGACGGCCCCACGGCACCGGGGAGGACCCGCGCGGCGACGAGACCCGGCCTCGCCTGATCGCCGTTCCTTCCGTCGCGAAGGACCGGCCGCGAGACACCCTGCGGCGGGCCGCCGAGCTGACCGGCCTGTCCCCCGACCGGCTGCGCGAGGACGCCTCCGCCAACATCATGGGCGGCGCCGCGCTGCTCGCCGACTACCGGCGCCGTGCCGGCGGGAGCCCTCGCGACGACCCGGCCGGCTGGTACGAGGCCGTCGCCCGATACCCCGGCACCCGGGAGAGGGGCGCGGCGGACGAGGATGCCGCGTTCTCCTTCGCCGACGAGGTCTACGCGACGATCAGGGCCGGTGCCGCCCGGGTGACCGACGACGGCGAGCGGGTGGTCCTCCCCGCCACACCCGACCTGCCCACGCCCCTCTCGCCCTCTGCGCCTTCTGCACCTTTTGCGCCTCCCGCGCCCTCCACGCCGCCTTCCGCGTCTCCCGCGTCTCCCGCGTCTCCCGTGTCTCCCGCGTCTCCCGCGTCTCCCGCGTTCCTCGCGGCCTTCGCGCGGCCCGCCCCGGCGAAGCCCTCGGGACCGTCCGAGCCACGAGCACCGCTCCCCCTGGAACGGCGCGCCTCGCCCTCCGAGCCACCCACCGAACCACCCGCCGAGCCGCCCTCCGCGTCACCCACCCCCACCCCGACGCCCGTCCCCGCCACCAAGAAGATCGCCATGATGCCCGCTCCGGGGCCCGACTGCCCGAAGAGCGTCTCCTGCGAGTGGCTCCCCGCCGCCTACGAACGGCTCCCCGGCGGCGGGTACGGCAATCACGACCGCTCCGACGGCCCTCGGGAGATCGACTACATCGTGATCCACGACGGGGAGACGAGCTACGACGCGATGACCCGCCTGGCCAAAGACCCCACCTACCTGAGCTGGCACTTCACCATCCGCTCCGCCGACGGCCACATCGCCCAGCACCTGCGGGCCAGGGACATCGGCTGGCACGCCGGAAACTGGTACGTCAACTCCCGTTCCATCGGCCTGGAGCACGAGGGCTACCTGGCCAAGGGCGGCGCCTGGTACACCGAGGCGATGTACCTCGCCTCGGCCAGGCTGGTCCGCCACCTCGCGGCCAAGTACGACATCCCCCTCGACCGGGCCCACATCCTGGGACACGACAACGTGCCGGGCACCACCCCGGAGACCGTGGCAGGCATGCACGAGGACCCCGGCCCCTACTGGGACTGGGCCCACTACTTCGAGTTGCTCGGCAGGCCGCTGCGCGCCTCGGGGGGCGACGCCGCGCGCTCGGTGCTGATCAGGCCCGACTACGGCACCAACAGACCGGGGTTCACCGGCTGCGGCGGGGGGTGCCGTGACCTGGGCGCCGCCTCGGTCTGGCTGCGCACGCGCCCCTCCGCCACCGCGCCGCTGGTGAGGGACATCGGCAAGCACCCCACCGGCGACTCCACGTACAGCGTCTACGACCACGCCGCCCGCGCCTCCACCGGCCAGCGGTACGCACTCGCCGAGCGCAGAGGCGACTGGACCGCGATCTGGTACCTCGGCCAGAAGGCGTGGTTCCACGACCCGGCCACGGCCCCCACCTCCGTGCGCGCGTCCGGCCCCCTGGTGACGCCCAGGCCGGGCCGTTCCCCGGTCAAGGTGTACGGCAGGGCCTATCCGATGAAACCCGCCTACCCGAGGGGCGTTCCCACACAGGACCTGACCCCGCTGCAGTACTCGATACCGGCCGGGCAGGCCTACAGCTCCGGCCCGGCGACACGGGGCTCGTACCTCAGGGCGGCCTCCTTCGACCCGTCGAAACACCGCGTCGTCACGGGCGACGCCCGCTACCGGCAGATCCAGTTCGGGCACCGGATCATGTTCGTCCGGGCCTCCGACGTCCGACCGGTCACCGGATGAGGCTCTCCGATGATCCGGCTCGTTGCGCACATCCGCCCTGCGGAGGCGCTAGAGTTTTCACGTGCCCCGGAGCCGTTTACCGGGGATCACGCGGAAGTGGCTCAGTGGTAGAGCATCACCTTGCCAAGGTGAGGGTCGCGGGTTCGAATCCCGTCTTCCGCTCCGGCGGGCCTCCAGGGGCCTGACCGGTGGAGTGGCCGAGAGGCGAGGCAACGGCCTGCAAAGCCGTCTACACGGGTTCAAATCCCGTCTCCACCTCAACGCACGACCATCGGACCCTCCGGGATCCGGTAAAGTGGTGCGGGCGCCGAGGGGAAACCCGAAGCGAATACGCGGAAGTGGCTCAGTGGTAGAGCATCACCTTGCCAAGGTGAGGGTCGCGGGTTCGAATCCCGTCTTCCGCTCTGATTCACCCGAGGACGATTAGCTCAGCGGGAGAGCGCTTCCCTGACACGGAAGAGGTCACAGGTTCAATCCCTGTATCGTCCACCACCCCCATGGAATCCATGGGTCGATCACGTCGAATGGCCGCCAAAATCCCCGCTCAGGGGCGTTGGCGGCTTTCTGCTTCGTATAGCCCGCCGGAATCCGGCCGCCCCCGTCCGGCGGGGACGCCCCCTGGAGCCGGCCCGCCGAGGGCGGACCGGCTCCGGAGTCACGTCACATCACGGTCACACGCGGTTCCATCTCTGGCTGGTGCTGCCCTGGCAGGTCCAGATGTGCGCTCTGGTGCCGTTGGCCGTGCCGGAGTTGGACAGGTCCAGGCACTTGCCGCTGCCGATCGCGGTGATCGTGCCGTCCGAGTTGAAGCGCCACTTCTGGTTGTTCTGACCGTTGCAGTCCCAGATGATCAACACCGTGCCGTTCGCGGTCCCGGCCCCGTTCACATCCAGGCACTTGTTGCCGTACACCCGCAGCTCACCCGCACTGGTCGAGGTCCACCGCTGGTTGGCCTGGCCGTTGCAGTCCCAGATGTTCACCGCCGCACCGTTGCTCTGCGAGGCACCGCTGACGTCCAGGCACCGGTTCGACGCCACCCCGCGCAACGCGCTCGTGCTCGCGGTGGGCGTCGGCGAGGGCGTCGGAGTTGGCGTCGGGGTCGGGGTCGGGTTCGGGGTGGTCAGTTCCTTGATGCGGATGTTGCGGAACGCCGCCACGTCGCCTGACCCGTGGTTCTGGATGCCGATGTAGCCCTGCTGGAGCGAGCGGACCGGGTCGGTGTTGGTGAAGTCGTTGATCTTCGCGCCGTTCAGGAACACCTGCAGCCGCTCACCCTCCACCAGCAACTCGTAGGTGTTCCACTGGCCCGGCGGGTTCAGCGCCGCGTCACGTGCGGCGATGTCCGCCGCCTTGAAGCCGTAGATCGCCCCCGTCGTCTTGTCGGCGCTGTCGGTCGCGTCGATCTGCACCTCGTGTCCGGTGTTGAGCGCCGCGTTCGGGTCACTGGTGGCCGGGAACCCGACGATCACCCCCGAGTTGGAGTCGCCGGTCAGTCTCCAGTCGAGCTTGAGCGAGTAGGAACCGAACTCCTTGGCGCTGTACCACAGCATGCCCATGCCACCCTGGGAGGTCAGCGTGGCGTTGCTGTTCGCGAACGACCCCGGACCGGCCTGCGACCAGCCCGTCGTCGCCCCGTTGTACAACGCCGTGTAGCCGGTCTCCGGGCGGCAGTCGGCGTTGACCGCCTTGGCCGCGTACCGGATTCCGCCCAGCAGCAGCGTGCGGAAGTTCGAGTCCGAGTACGACGCCTGGGTGTGGCCCAGCCCGGTGTAGAACGAGCGGCCGGAGGCCTGGGGACGGCACCAGGTGATCGGGTGGTCGCCCATGCCACCGCCGCTGTAGCTGCTCTCGTCCAGGTTCTGCAGGACCCGCACGTTCGGACGGGGGTTGCTCCGATAGCTGTACCACTCGTCGGACCGGGACCATGTCGTCCCCAGATGGGCGGTCGCGGCGTGCGCCCGGTCCTCGTTCCGCACCGTCGCCTGCTGGATCGCCGGATGGCTGTTGAACCAGGCACCCACCAGTTGCCCGTAGTACGGCCAGTTGTACTCGGTGTCGGCGGCCGAATGCACTCCCACATACCCGCCGCCGCCGTCCACGTACGACTGGAAGGCGTTCTGCTGGGTGTCGTTCAGCACGTCACCGGTGGTGTTGAGGAACACCACCGCCTTGTACTGGGCGAGGTTGGACCCGCTGAAGGCGTTGGAGTCCTCGGTCGCGTCCACGGTGAAGTCGTTGGAAGCCCCCAGGTCACGGATGGCCTGGATGCCGACGGGGATCGCGTCGTGCCGGAACCCGGCCGTCTTGGAGAAGACCAGCACCTTGAAGGCGGCGGCCTGGGCGGGGACGGCGGGGACCATCATCGTGGCGGCGGCGGCGGTGAGCGCCACCGCGGCGGCCGAGAGGCGTCGCAGCACGGGTGTCCTCCGGTCGCCGCCCGCGGCGGATATCAGATGTCGAAGCATGGTCGTCCTTCCATCGTGGCGCCCGGCGGGGCCTTTTCGGCGATGAGCCGGGCCGCGCCGGGCGCCACATCGATGAGGTGCTCGTGGAGTGGTCGGGGTCGCGTAGGAGGCGGACCGCCTCAGACGCGGTTCCATCTCTGGCTGGTGCTGCCCTGGCAGGTCCAGATGTGCGCTCTGGTGCCGTTGGCGGTACCGGAGTTGGACAGGTCCAGGCACTTGCCGCTACCGATCGCGGTGATCGTGCCGTCCGAGTTGAAGCGCCACTTCTGGTTGTTCTGACCGTTGCAGTCCCAGATGATCAACACCGTGCCGTTCGCGGTCCCGGCCCCGTTCACATCCAGGCACTTGTTGCCGTACACCCGCAGCTCACCCGCACTGGTCGAGGTCCACCGCTGGTTGGCCTGGCCGTTGCAGTCCCAGATGTTCACCGCCGCACCGTTGGTCTGCGAGGCACCGCTGACGTCCAGGCACCGGTTCGACGCCACCCCGCGCAACGCGCTCGTGTCACCGGAAGGCCCGGAAGGCGTCGGCGTCGGAGTCGGGTTGGGCGTCGTGCCGGTGCCGAAGGTGAAGGAGTCCAGGTCGAACAGGTAGCCCTGACCGGTCGCGCCGCGGAAGACGAGGTACAGCGTCGTGGCGCCGCTCGGCCCGCCGCTGATGTTCGCCGAGACGTTGGCGAAGGTCTCCCAGCTACCGGTGCTCGTGACGTTCACCGATCCCAGCAGCGTGCCCGTGGCCGATCCCGCCCGTACCTCGATCCGGCCGCCCGCGCCCGCCGAGGACACCCGCGCGGTGAAGCTCGTGACGTTGCTCAGGTTGTACGGCTGGAAGGAGATCCAGTCGCCGTCGTCGACGAAGCCGGCGGTCCTGCCGCCATCGGCGCTGGCGTGGTCCGCCGTCTGCACGCCCTGCTGGGCGCCGAAGTGCTCGGCCTGCCGGTACCGTGGCTGCAGCGTCCGGCTGCTGGTGGCGGTCAGGCCGCCCCCGTCGGTGTAGGAGGCCACGAAGACACCGAAGATGTTCGCCGCGGAGTCGTGCTCACCGTCGACCGGCACCGCGATGGAGCCGCTGCAGCCGTTCCTGGAGGTGATCTGGTGAGCGTGGCTGTCGTGGCCGAGCGAGTAGGTGACCGTCACCTTCGAGCAGTCGATCGTGCCGTCCTCCGGGTCGCTCACGCTGACCTGGAAAGGCACCGTGTCACCGAAGGAGAACAGCTGACCGTCGCCCGGCGACGTGAGCGTGACGGACGGGGCGGTGTTGCCGACGGTCACGCTGACACTCGCGCCTCCGGTCAGCCCCTGCGGGTCGCGCACGGTGAGCGTGGCGGTGTACGAGCCGTTGGTGGTGTAGGTCTTGGTCGGGTTGGCGGCGGTGGAGGTGGTGCCGTCGCCGAAGTTCCACGAGTACGTCAGCGCGCCGCCCTCGGGGTCGGAACTGCCCGACGAGGAGAAGTTCACCGTCAGCGGAGCCGCTCCCGAGGTCTTGTCGGCCGAGGCCTTCGCGATCGGGTTGCGGTTGGCCGCCTGGCCGATGTACTCGATCCGGTAGAGCGCCTGGTTGTTGTTTCCCGTGCCGTAGTCCAGCACGTACAGCGCTCCGTCGGGACCGAAGGCCATGTCCATCACCTGTGTCCCCGACCAGGGGAACGAGGAGATCTCGCCGTAACCGCCGTCGCTCTTCACCTCGATGGCCTTGATCCAGCGACGGCCGTACTCGCCGGCGAAGAACCGTCCGTTGAGCGAGGCGGGGAACTTGACGCTTGAGTTCAGGTTCGCGTCGTACCGGTAGACCGGACCGCCCATCGGCGACTCCGAACCGCTGCCGAACTCCGGCGGCGAGCCGGAGTCACCGGCGTACTTGATCCACGCCGGCTTGGCCGGGGGCAGCGTGGTCAGTCCGGTGTTGCGGAAGGAGTTGTTGGTCGGGCCTCCCGAGCAGTTGTACTTCGGGCCGGTGCTGTTGGAGGCGAAGTTCCACTCGTTGTAGGTCTCGGTGGTGGTGTTGCTGCCCGTGCAGTACGGCCAGCCGTAGTTGCCGGCGGAGGTGATGCGGTTGAACTCCACCTGACCGCTCGGTCCCCGGTTGGAGTTGGTCGACCCCGCGTCCGGCCCGTAGTCTCCCAGGTAGACGACGCCGGTCGCCTTGTCGACGCTCATCCGGAACGGGTTGCGCAGGCCCATCGCGTAGATCTCCGGCCGCGTCCCCGACGTCCCCGGCGCGAACAGGTTGCCGCTGGGGATCGTGTAGGTGCCGTCCGCCTGCGGCTTGATCCGCAGCAGCTTGCCGCGCAGGTCGTTGGTGTTGCCGGCCGAGCGCTGGGCGTCGTACTGCGGGTTGCGGTTGGTCCGCTCGTCCAGCGGGGAGTAGCCGCTCGACTCGAAGGGGTTGGTGTCGTCGCCGGTGGTCAGGTACAGGTTGCCCTGCGCGTCGAAGTCGATGTCACCGCCCGCGTGACAGCACTGACCGCGGTCGTTGGCGACCCGCAGGACCACCTTCTCGCTGGCCGTGTCGAGCGTTTCATCCGATTTGAGGGTGAAACGGGACAGGTAGAACTCGCCCTTCCACTGGTCGAACTGCGCCTGGGTGCCGGTAGCCGGGGCGTCGCCGTTCGGCGTGCTCAGCCGGGGTGAGTAGTACAGCCAGACGTAGCGGTTCGTGGCGAAGTTCGGATCGACTCCGACCCCCTGCAGGCCCTCCTCGTCATGGGTGTAGACGTTGAGCCTGGCGGACACCTTCGTGTTGCCGTTGACGTCGGTCACGCGCAGCGTGCCGTCGCGGGCCGTGTGGAGGACCGACCGGTTCGGCAACACGGCCAGTGACATCGCCTCGCCGATCTCGTTACCGCCCGACGCGAGTGAGATCTGCTGGTAGTCGGATGCCGGGATGTTCAGCGCGAGCGCCTGGTACGACGAACCCGCTCCGTTGACGCCGGATGATGACGCGTGCAGGGCCGGGGTGGCCGCGAGGGTGGAGGTGACGGGGGCGACGAGAGTGAACGCCGCGGCCAGCAACCCGGCGACGATACCGGTCAGGACCGGTCTGCGCGCCGTAGCAGGCGAAGATGGTTGCACGGTTGTTCCTTCGGGGGGTGGGGGGTGTGGGTCAGGTCACGCCCTCCGCCTCAGGTGGGTGACGCCCTCCCGAGGTGGAGACCGTCGCCGAACGAGGAGACGTACGGCGACGGCCGACTGCGCGGATCCAGGTCGGGGATCGTCCGGATCATGCCGTTCCGTGGCATGGTGACCGCGATCGGCGGAGCGGCGGAGGCGGTCTCCTGGCCATCACGACACCGATGGGGACGGCCACGCCGGGCCAAGGCGGGCCTCGGCCGCGGGGCTCGTTCGATCGGTCACGTGCTTCTCCCAGGAGGGTGCGCCTCACCGGTGACACCACGAAAGAAGGCATGGTGCGGCGAGGTGGTGAATGTCGACATGGCCGATCACGACGTGGAGGGCACGAAGCATCCCCACATCCCGCTCATGTGATCCAGCCGCGGAGGCACCGGAAGGATCACCCCTGGGACCTCACTACCCATTACGTTCCGGGCGCTTATCCCCGTCAAGACTTTAAGCCTACTTATTTCACAAATAGCACACCGCCGTTCCGGGCATGGTGAGCCGTTTTCCGCCTCTACCTGGGACGATGCCTGCCGTGCGGTCGCCTGCGCCGACCAGCCCGCATGAAACGTTCAGATGTGTCGTACTGATGGGGGGTCTTCGATCTCGGCGAAGCGCCCCGTGTCCTCGCCCCCGGCGAAGCGCCCCCGCCCTCTCGGCCCCGCATCGCGGGGGAATAATCGGCGTCCGGTCGCACCTTGGCCCTGAGCATGACCGCCACACCATTCGATCCGCGCGCACTGCTCGCGGAAAGCCGCCTCGGTGTCCTCGCGACGATCAAGTCCGACGGCCGCCCCCAGCTCTCCCCCGTCATGCCCTTCTACGACCCGGAGGCCAAGGTCGTCTACGTCTCGATGACCGAGGGACGCGCCAAGACGGCGAACCTGCGGCGAGACCCACGCGCCACACTGGAGGTGACCGCCCCCGACGGTCTGGCATGGGCCACCGCCGAGGGTACGGCGACACTCACCGGGCCGGGAAACGATCCGCACGGTCCCGAGGTCGAGGCACTGGTGCGCTATTACCGCCTCGCCGCCGGAGAGCACCCGGACTGGGACGAGTACCGGGCGGTGATGGTCTCCGACCGCCGGGTGCTCATGGTCATGACGGTCGACCACATGTACGGCGAGAGGATCGGCTGACGGCGTCCGGGAGAAACGCCGAACGTCCGGGGCCGCGCCCTCGGTAGCGTGGACGAGATCAGGTAACAGGCTGGGAGCACACCGCATGCGCTGGCAGGTCCACTCAGAAGAACCTCTCTACACCGATCGGTGGCTCGATGTCCGGGTCGCGGACGTGGAGCTTCCCGACGGCAGGCGCCTGGACTACCGGCTGATCCGTACCGCACCGGGGGCCGGGGCCGTCGTCACCGACGATCGGCGGCGGGTGCTGCTGATATGGCGGCATCGCTTCATCCCCGATTCGTGGGGCTGGGAGATTCCCATCGGCGGGATCGAGGACGGCGAGGAGCCGACGTCGGCCGCCGCACGCGAGTTCGAGGAGGAGACCGGATGGCGCCCCGGACCGCTGCGCCCGCTGCTGCGCGTCCAGCCGAGCAACGGGCTCTCCGACTCGGTCCACCACATCTTCCGCGCCGACGGCGCCGTTCGCATCGGCCCGCCGACCGACCCGTGGGAGGCCGAGCGCGTCGAGTGGGTGCCACTCGCCGACGTCCGCGACATGGTCGGCAGGGGCGACGTCACGTGCGGCACCAGCATGGCCGCGCTGCTCTACGTCCTCACCGAACCGTAGGACACGAAGCGATCTGTCCGGGCGGGACCGTGAGCTGCGGATATCCCGGGCACGAAGCGAACCGTAGGACACGAGGCGATCCGCCTCCCGCGCCGGCTCTCGACGGCCGCGACCACCTCAAGGCTCCCACCGGGCCGTCTACCGGGACGGATCCTCCTCAGCCCCTGGTCGGCCCGGGAGGACCCCCTTCCCACCTGGGGCGATCTCCGGACAATCATCCCGATCTTCTTTTCGGCACGCGATACTTGATGATAGGGAGCACCATGTAAGGAGGCATGACCTGAAACATGGTTAATCGCTATGCTTTTGAAACACGGCAAAGGGGGCGCCTGTGCAGCGCGTGGTGGTCGATCCTGAGGTGCCCGGGGAGGTCGCCGACCTCTTCCGCCAGAACGGCCCGTTGCTTTATCGCCTCCGTACCAAACGCCCGCCCAGGGACGTGGACGCCCCCAGGGTTCCGGGAGTCCTCATGGGCTTCTTCGGCGGGTCGGTCGCTGTCGTGGGGGGCGGCCTCGTCTTCGCCGGCGCTCCGATCCCCCAGGCCGTCGTCCTGCTCATCCCGCTGATCATCTTTTATCTCTTCATCCTCGGGGTGGTCTACCTCGCCAGGAAGCCCTCCCCCGTCGACTCCGTCGAGCGGCTCCTGTACGCGCACTCGCGGCAATGGCACGGGCGCTTCCTGATCCTGGAGGACTTCGACTACGACGCCAGACACCAGCTCGGCCGGGCCCAGAGGGCGATCGACCACATCCTGCGCTCGCGCGTCAACGCGATGGGCATGCTCGACAGCGTGCGCAACTCGGTGATGCTCCCCGCCGAGGAGTGGGAGATCGCCCGGCTGCTGAACAAGCTCTCCTCACTGCGGGCCAAGCACCGCCACCTCGCCAAGGGCGGCAGGAGCCCCGAGGTGCTCGCGGCCATGGCGCCGCTGGAGCGGGCGCTGGCCGCGAGCGAGGCCGCCGTACTCGCGCGGGTCGAGGCCCTGGAACGCTACGCCGGCCACGTCTCCGACGCCGAGCGGGCGCTGCGCGCCCAGGGACAGATCGAGGTCCTGCGGGCGCATCTGCCCGAGTACGAGCAGCTCGTCGCCGAGACGGGCGCGGCCAGATTCTCCGGGCCGGAGATCAGGCATCTCAGCGGTGACGCCGACATGCTTCAGCGAGCACTCCGCGAGAGCGTACGCTCGGCACACGAGGCTTTCCGCCATCTCGGCTGACGTGAAATGTGATCGAACGGAGGGACGAGCCTGTGCGGTCAGTGGTGGTCGATCCTGAAGTTCCCCCCCGGACCGCCGACCTGTTCCGCCGGCACGCGTCGATGTTGTCGCGCATCCGCGCCGGTTGGACCCCCGAGCCCTCGCCGCCCAACTCCCGCCTGACCGGACGCTTCCTGAACGCCGGCGGAGGGGTGGCGGCGCTCTTCCTGGTGTGCCTGATGTTCCTCGCCGACGTCGGGCAGCTGCTGTTCTTCATGCTCTCGCTGCTCGTCTTCGTGGTCTTCGTCGGCCTGCTGGCCGCCCGCGAGCCCGCGGAGCCCGAGACGGTCGAGCAGGAGCTCTACCGCGAGGCCCGCTGGTACGAGGGCCGCTACCTGCTCCCGGCCGAGGACTTCGACTACGCCGCCGGACAGTTGCTCGACCGGACCCAGCAGGCGATCGACTACATCCTGCGCTCGCGCGTCAACGCGGCGGGCATGCTCGACAGCGTGCGCAACTCGGTGATGCTCCCCACCCAGGAGTGGGAGATCGCCCGGCTGCTGAACAAGCTCTCCTCACTGCGCAACGAGCACCAGGAGTTCGTGTACGGCGGGAGCACTCCGGAGGTGGCCGCCGCCATGGCGCCGCTGGAGCGGGCGCTGGCCGCGAGCGAGGCCGCCGTACTCGCGCGGGTCGAGGCCCTGGAACGCTACGCCAGCCACGTGGCCGACGCCGAGCGGGCGCTGCGCGCCCATGACCAGATCGAGGCGCTTCGCGCGCGGCTCCCCCGTTACGAGGAACTGCTCGCGGAGTCCGGCGCCGACGCCTTCGCCGTACCGGAGATCGGGAGGCTCACCGAGGACGCCGATCAGCTGGAACAGGCGTTGCGCGACAGTGTCCGCTCCGCGCACGAGGCGTTCCGCCACCTCGACCCCTCCTCCTCTCCTGCCGCGGACCCGGATTCGCCCGGAGAATCGTCACAGGAGCCCCCGGCTCGCTGAAGGGCTCCGGCTCCGGCGAGGTCGTCTCCCCCACGGGGGCGACGCTTCGGGCAGGTCTCGCCCTTGTCATGGGCGGCGAAGAAGGCGAGGATAGCTCGCGTTCTTGGGAGGTAGCATGCGGATCCGCCTGGACGTGACCCTCGGCGTGGTCGTGCTCGTCGACGTGCTCCGGGTCTTCCTGCCATCGCTGATCACACTCTTCGGCCGGGCGGGAAGCACCCCGGCGGAGATGATAGGCCTGTTCGCCGTCTCCTGGTTCGTCCTGGCCTTCCTGACCGTACCGCTCGCCAGATTCGTCCGCCCTCCGCTGATCGCCCTCGGCGCCGCGGGCCTGCTGCTCCTGTCCCGGCTCGCACTCCAGCTCACCGACGGCGGGGGGCCGCAACTGTACGTGGCCGGTCTCGGCCTGCTCGCCGGGCTGGTCTGGCTGGTGGCGATAGCGATGAGCGGCATCGACGCCCGGCCCGTGATGGGTGGGGTGATCACCGGCCTGGCCGCCTCCACGGTGATCCACGCGGCGCTCGACGGCATCGACCTGATGTGGCGGCCTGGAGCGGTCCCGTGGCTGCTGCTGGTGGTGGAGCTCCTGCTCTTCTGCGCGTTCACGGTCCGGGCCGAACCCCCGGACGAGGAGTACTCCGGGGCTCCCCGCGCCTGGCTGACGCTCGGCCCCGCCCTGCTGCTCTGGGGCCTCTACACCGGCAACACCGCGCACGCCCAGGCGGCGACCGTCTCCGCGCAGCAGGCCGCGGCCGTGATCGTGGCGGCGTTCGCGGTGGTGTCGGCGGCGCCCGCCGCGCTGCCGGTGCTGCGCCGCCCGCTGCTGCCCGCGGTCGCCCTGGTGGCCTCGGCGGTGGCGTTCACATTCGGCAGGGCCACCGTGGACGGCGTTCACGGGGTGGCGCCCGGCTGGACGATCGTCGCGCAGATCGTCGGGCAGGTCGCGCTGGGGGCCTGCCTCGCGCACGCCGCGACGACCTTCGGCCGGGATCGGCCGGCCCGGCGGGGCCTGGCGACGGCCGGGGGCATGCTGCTGTTCGTCGTGTTCGTCTTCGGCTACTACGCCGCCTACGACCTCTACCTGCCCAACGCGTGGGTGCCGATCTGCGCGGCGCTCGTCGTCGCGCTCGGCGGCGTGACGGGAAGCGCGGGCCTGCCGCGCCGCTCCTACGACCGGCGGTTCGCGGCGGCCTCCGTCGCCGCGGTCGCGCTGGTGGCGGCCGTTCCCCTGTGGCAGGGTGCCCACCCCGGCTGGAAGGGCCCCGAGGACGGACTGCGGATCGCGGCGTACAACATCAGGATGGGCTACGGCGAGTCCGGCAGGCTCTCGCTGGAACAGCAGGCCGACGCGCTCAGGGAGCTGAGACCGCACGTGGTGGTGCTGAGCGAGGCCGACCGGGGCTGGCTGCTCAACGGCGGCCACGACGGGGTACGGCTGATCGCCGAACGGCTGGACATGCACTACATCTGGGCCCCGGCGACCGACGAGGTGTGGGGCGACGCCCTGCTCACCACGCTGCCGATCACCTCGATCAAGAACCACGTGCTCGTCCAGGGCGGCCCGACCGGCGCGCAGGCGCTGGAGGTCGGACTGCGGTGGCAGGGCGAGGACGTCACCGTGATCGGCACCCATTTGCAGCCTCCGCCGGGCTGGCGCGAACTCGACCAGGTCGAGCAGCTCGGGGAGATCGTCAGGAACACCGCGAGGGGTGACACCCCGGTGATCGTGGCCGGTGACCTCAACCTCCAGCCCGGCGATCCGGCCTGGCGGGTGCTGACCGACGCCGGCCTCACCGACCCCTTCGCCCCGGTCAGGCCGTTCAACACCATCCCGTCCCGGAGCGGGCCCGCGCAGCAGATCGACCACGTGCTCGTCACCCCGGGGTTCACCGGAAAAGACCAGGCCAACCCCGATGTGCCGCACTCCGACCACCGTCCGGTCGCGGTCACCCTGGTCGCCGGGCCTTGATCGGGTCCTCCTGGGTAATGTCAGGTGCATGACGGAAGAACCTGTACTGGTCTTCGACGGCGACTGCGGTTTCTGCACGACGAGCGTCCGGTTCGCCGAGCGCCGCATAGGGGTGCGCGCCCGGGTCGTCCCCTGGCAGTTCGCGGATCTCCGGGCGCTGGGTGTCACGCGCGAGCGGGCCGAGCGCGAGGTGCTCTGGGTCGAGGACGGCCGGGTGTACGGCGAAGCGCAGGCGGTGGCCAGGCTGCTGATCGCCGCCGGTCTCCCGTGGAGCCCGCTGGGGTTCGTGCTGCGGATCCCGCCGTTCCGGTGGGTGGCCCGGGGGGTCTACCGGCTCGTCGCCGCCAACCGTCACCGCCTGCCGGGCGGCACCCCCGCCTGCGCCCTGCCCTCGAAACCCTCGAACTCCGGACCCGCGAGTTCCCCTCCCACAGCCTCTCCGTCCACGGGCTCCCCCACCTCGGACCCCACGGCCTCGAACTCCACGGCCTCAGATCTCGCAGACTCGGATCTCACGACGTCGGACCCCGTGTTCTCGGACCCCGCAGTCTCGGAGCACCGATGAAGGGCGTCCTGCTCGCCGGGCTGGAGCCGCTCGACGGCGCCGCGAACCCGTCGTGGGAGGCGATCGGGCTCGTCCCCGGAGTGCGGACCGCGCTGCTCCCCTGCGCGTTCGGCGGGTCGCTGAAACACCTGCACGCGGCGATGGTGGAGCACGATCCAGCGGTGGTCGTGTGCGTCGGGCAGGCCGGAGGGCGACCCGACGTGACGGTGGAGCGGGTGGCCGTCAACCTCGACGACGCCTGCGTCCCCGACGGCACGGGGCACCGGCCGATCGACGAGCCGGTGGTGCCCGGTGGCCCCGCCGCCTACTTCTCCACCCTGCCGGTGAAGGCGTGCGTGGCCGCGGCGCGGGCCGTCGGAGTCCCGGCGAGCGTCTCACAGAGCGCCGGGACGTGCCTGTGCAACCATCTCTTCTACGGCCTCATGCACATGATCACCACCGAGCGACCGGCGGTTCGCGGAGGCTTCGTGCACGTGCCGTTCAGCCCGGAACAGGTCCTGGGCGAGGCCATGCCCTCCATGCCCGTCGCACTGGTCGCCCAGGCGCTCACCGCGATCGCGACCACCGCCGTCTCCGTCTCCCTGGGCGGCGATCTCCGCCTGCTCGGCGGCTCCCCCCACTGAAAGGGCCCACGGTCTCGGAGCGGCACACCGTACGACCGCCTCCAGCGGCCTCGGGAACGTCGAGCACCGCGCCCTCACGGCAACCCGGGCACGCCGGTGCCGTCGAAGCGACCAGCAGCGCGGGCGACTCGCGGTGGCGCCGGTGCTCGCCGCCGTCCCCGGGCGCACCGGTCATCGAAGTGGCTCCTCAGAGCGGCACGCCGTACACCACGCGACGGCCCACGAACTCGCTCACGCTCCACAGCGTCCTCTTGCCCCGGACACAGGTCAGATCCTCCGGCCCCACCGGATAGGGCCGCTTACGCACCGTGTCGCCGACCACGATCAGGGTGCCGTTCCTGGTGGAGCCCGCCGCCTGGCTGAGATACCAGACGCCCTCGTAGGAGAGCGCGCCCTGGATCTTGTCCCCCGGCAGCGCGTAGGCGTCCACCGCCTGGACGACGCCCCCCGCCGGGGCGTTCAACGTCCCCTCCGCGGTCAGCGGCCAGCGGGCGACCCGTCCGACCGTGCCCGCGGTGTCGACGTACTCGCCGGAGATCAGCACATCGGGATCGGTGCTGCGGTCGACGGCGGCGAAGGAGAAGCGGACGCTGCCGCTGGTGGTGGTCCAGGCGTCGGTCTGCGGCATCACGTACCGGTAGCCGAACGCGTCGTACACGCCGGCCTTCCTTCCGATGGTCTCCGTACCGCTCCCGTTGATCTCGAAGATCTGCCGGGTGTCGAAGACCCGCAGGCCCCGGGTGGTGTCGGCGACATACAGCAGGTTGCCGTACCAGGCGACGCCACCGGCGTGAATGTTGATCGGTGTGATGCCTCCGTCGGCGCCGGCCCGCACCAGCAGGACGTGCCGGTAGCGGAGCGTCGCGGGATTCACGAAGGTCAGGCGTACGCCCCGCTCCGCCCCCGACGACGGCGTGTGGTACCAGCTCACCACGAACGCGCTCCCGGCGATCCCGGCGTCGGAGGCGCAGGTCAGGCCCTGGGGATACCACTCCTTGGTGGCGTTGTCCCCGGCGTCGAAGGTGTACCAGTCAACCGGTTTCGGGTTCATCGTGCCGAACGCCCCGGTTCCGGCCGACCCCTTCCTGACCGTGACCCGGTTGGCCTTGGCCAGGACGGTGTCGAGTGATGCCCGCTTGAGGTCCTTCTCCAGAATCTTGATTCCGGCCGTGAGGCCGCCTCCGTCCCGCTTCAGCCCGAACGGTTCGGCCGATACGACCTTCATCTGACTCATGAGGGGGTCTCTTCCTGTCCGGTTCCGCCAGGATCGGCGGATCAAGATGCGGAGTTCATGAGTATGCCGGTACTCAAATCCCTTTGCAGTTAGAAAGGCCAGGTGTGGACGGGTTCCCCGGCCAGCGACAGCTCCCGGTACCGGCTCACCACGCGCGCCGCCGCGGCCTGGTCGCCGCCCTCGCGAACCAGCGCCTCCCGCTGCCAGATCGCACCGGTACGGCGGCGGGCGACGCGTTCCCGCACGATGTCCAGCGCCCACCGGGCCTCGTCCGGGTCCACCCCCATCCTGTCGAGCCCGGCCTCGGCGACCGGCAGCAGCTCAAGGGCGAGCCGTTCGGCGGGGATCTCCTCGTCCAGGCCCGGCCAGCTCAGCGGCGCGTCCAGACCGTGGATCGCGGCGCGGTAGAAGTTGCGGTAGGCCCCGGCGAAGGGGAAGTCCTCCACCGGCTGGACCGCCAGGGCGGCGGTGAGCCCGAGCAGGAAGGCACTGTTCGCCGCCATGTCGGGTGCGCTCGGCCCGGCGGGCAGGGCACGCATCTCCACCCGCAGGTGGCCGCCGTCACCGGGGTCGTAGACCGGCCGGTTCCACTGCCACACGGTGCCCTGGTGGAGCCGGAGCTCGGCCAGTCCGGGGACGCCGCCGACGGGCACCTCCTCCGGCGCGAAGGTCATCGGCAGCACCGGCTCGTAGTCGCGGACGCACGTCTCGAACATCTCCTCGACGCTTCGCACCCAGCCGGAACCGAACCCCACCCGCCGGTCCCTGCGGTCGAGCCGCTCCACGTCCCGGTCGTCGGCGGCCTCCTCGAACAGCGCGATCCTCGTCTCCTCCCACAACCTCCTGCCCAGGAAGGAGGGCGAGTTCCCGCTGACCGCGAGGACCGGGCCGATGGCCAGCTGGGCGGCGTTGTAGACGCGGGAGAAGTCGGCGGGGGGCGTGCGGAGATGAACCTGCCAGGAGGTGTTGGCACTCTCCAGGATCACCCCCTCGACCTCCAGTTCCAGCAGTTCGACGCCCTCGATGCGCACCCGGAACGGCTCCGTGCGCAGCCGCCGCATGCCCCTGGCCAGCGCCCGGTAGCGGCCATCGCCGCTCAGCGCCTCGTGGGTGAAGTCGAACTCGCTCAACGAGGGCAGGATCCCGATCACCACGGCCTGCCCGCCCTGCGCTGCGGCCGCCGCGTCCACCACGGTCATGATCTCCCGCATCTCGCTCACCAGGGCGGTGAACGGCCGCCCGGCGATCGGCAGCGGAGTCAGGTTGGCCTCCAGGTTGAACCTGCCCAGCTCCAGCGTGAGCCGGTCGTCGTCCGCGGCGACCCGCACCTCGTGGTTACGGGGAAGCGGCCTCCCCTCGGGCGTTATGAGAAACATCTCCAGCTCGGCCCCGATGGTCGCGGGACCGGCGCCGAAACCCGGTCTTGCGAGCACCTCGCGAAGGGTGTCGAGCTGCTCCGCCAGCTTTCCCCTGAAACGGAGGAACTCCGCCTCGGAGTAGCGGTCCTTGTCGACTTGCTGCCCCATCACACCGTCCGATCAGTTGACCCTTGTGACCCTCCCTCTCTCCCAGAGTGCACCTTCTAATCAGGACACCTCACGACCGGCTGCGGACACGGCGTATCGGGAGGTCCCACACCCCTGGAAACGCCTTCCGGAAACGCCCCCTGACCTGGCCGGGCCTTCGGCCGACCGGACCTGCCGACCGTCCGGAGCGGCCGGCCCCACCACCCGGCTGGCCTGACCGAACCGGACAGGCCGAGCCGGCAGACCGCCGAACAGGACCGGCCGACCGGACCCGCTCACCGACCGAATAGGCTCACCGGTCAGGTGGGCCCACCGGCGGAAAGCGCCGGAGACCACGGGCCGGGGCAGAGGAGTGTGGGCGGGTGCGAGCGGTGCTTTTCGACGCCTTCGGGGCCGATCCAGAGGTCCGGGAGGTGCCCGCCCCCGAACCTCCGCCCGGTGGAGCGGTGATCCGCGTGGAGGCCACCGGGCTCTGCCGGAGCGACTGGCACGGCTGGCAGGGCCACGACCCCGACATCCGGGTCCTCCCCCACGTGCCGGGGCACGAGTTCGCCGGGGTCGTCGAGGCGGTGGGCACGGGCGTCGCCTCGTGGCGGCCGGGCGACCGGGTGACCGTCCCCTTCGTCTGCGCCTGTGGCTCCTGCCCTGCCTGCCTCGCCGGTGACCAGCAGGTCTGCGAACGCCAGACCCAGCCGGGGTTCACCCGCTGGGGCTCCTTCGCCGAGTACGTGGCCGTCGACCACGCGGACGTGAACCTCGTACGGCTCCCCGAGGAGATGGCCTTCACCACCGCCGCGAGCCTGGGCTGCCGCTTCGCCACCTCCTACCGCGCCGTGACCGCCGTGGGCCGGGTACGGCCGGACGAGTGGGTGGTCGTGCACGGCTGCGGCGGCGTGGGGCTCTCCGCCGTCATGATCGCCGCCGCGGCCGGGGCCCGGGTGATCGCCGTGGACGTCTCGCCGGGAGCCCTGGAGCTGGCCCGGCGCTTCGGCGCCGTCGCCTGCGTCGGGGCCGAAGCACCCGAGGCCGACGTTTCCGCGCGGGTCAGGGAGCTGACCTCGGGCGGCGCCCACGTCTCCATCGACGCGCTCGGCAGTCCCGGGACGTGCGTGGCCTCGATCGAGAGCCTGCG
This sequence comes from Streptosporangium sp. NPDC049046, assembly GCF_040649155.1. Lineage (NCBI taxonomy): Bacteria > Bacillati > Actinomycetota > Actinomycetes > Streptosporangiales > Streptosporangiaceae > Streptosporangium > Streptosporangium sp. NPDC049046. The sequence goes on from NZ_JBEZEZ010000004.1 coordinate 357,154, forward strand.
CCGCCGTGGACGCCACGTGCAGATCGGCCTGCTGCCGGGACTCACCCCGCTCCCGATGGGCCGGGTGATCGGCTACGAGCTCGAACTCCTCGGCAGCCACAGCATGGCCGCCCACGCCTACCCGGCGATGCTGGAGGCCGTCGCCGACGGCGCCCTGAGCCCGGACGCCCTCCTCACCCGCTCCATCGGCCTGGAGGAGGCCGGAGCGGCGCTCGCCTCGATCGGCTCCGTTCCCGGCGTCACGATGATCCTGCCGTCCCCGCGCTGAGGAGGGGAGGGACCCCGGGGAACCCTCCGGCACGGGCGGAAAGCCGCCCGAGAGCGCGCCCGCCAAAGCACACCTTGGATAGCTTTACTGGTTATGCGCCCTGAAGACCTCGCCCAGCTCACCGTTCCCGGGAGTGTCACGCTCCACGGTGATCTCCTCCTTGTCGACCTGGCCACCCCTGACCCGGAGGCCGACGCCTACCCGGGAAATCTGTGGCGGGTGCCCGCCGACGGCCCGCCCGTCAGGTTCACCTTCGGCGAGCGCGACAGCGCGCCGCGCATCTCCCCCGACGGCGCCTGGGTCGCCTTCCTGCGCTCCGACGCCACCGAAGGGAGCCGCCCGCAGCTGTACGTGATGCCCACCGGCGGCGGCGAGGCCCGGCCGATCACCGATCTGCCCCTGGGCGCGGGCGTCCCGGTCTGGGCGCCGGACTCCCGCAGGATCGCGTTCGTCGCCCGGGTCGCCGAGCCCGGCCGGTACGGCACCCAGGAGGGGGTGAGCGCCGCGGCCGAGGCACCTCGCCGAATCACCGGGCTGCGCTACCGGACCGACGGGGCCGGCTTCACCTTCGACCGGCCACAGAGCCTGTTCGTGGTGAACGCCCTCGCCGACGTCCCGCGACCGGTACGGCTGACCGAGGGTCCCTACGACGTGGATTCCCCCGGCTGGACCACGGACGGCGAGCACGTGCTGGTCTCGGCTCCCCGCGACCTCGACGGCGAGAGCCTGCACACGGATGTGTACGCGGTCCCCTCCGGTGGGGGCGCCCCGATCCTCGCGGTGCGCAGCGACGGCTCCGCCGAGCATCCCGTCGCCCTGCCGGGCGGGGAGGTGCTCTATCTCGGTACGGCGTTCTCGGGCATCGACGCGGTGGCCCGCAACACGGGCCTGTACCGCGCGCCGCTGCGGATCGGCGGCGCCGGCGAGAGCGGCGGGGCGGCGGCCGGGACCCGGCTGACCGAGGAGGAGTCGGTGGACTGCGACTCGCTGCCTCCCACACCCGGAAAGGACGGCGTCCTGGTCGCGGTGCGGACGCGCGGCGCGGTCGAGCTGCGCCTGGTGCCCTCCGGCGCCCTCGACGCGCCGCTGGAGGAGCTCGTCGTGGTCCTGGGTGAGCGGGCGAGCGTGAAGGCGTTCACCGTCTGCGGGGAGAGGGTGGTCGCGGTGGTGTCCACACCCGCGAGCCCCGGCGAGGTGGTCACCCCCGACGGGGCGCTGACCGACTTCTCCGGCGCCCTCACCGGGATCAGGCCGCTGCGTGAGATCACCGCCGTCTCCGCCGACGGCCACCCGGTGCACGGCTGGCTCGCCCTGCCCGAGGGCGACGGGCCGCACCCGGTCCTGCTGAACGTGCACGGCGGCCCTTTCCACCAGCACGGGTGGGCGTTCCTGGACGAGACCCAGATCTACGCGGGCGCCGGGTACGCGGTGGTCCTGCCCAATCCGCGCGGCTCCTGCGGGTACGGCCAGGCGCACGGCCGATCGGTGGTCGGCGCGCTGGGCACCGTGGACGCCGACGACGTGCTCGCCCTGCTGGACGCGGCGCTGGCCACTCCCGAGTGCGACGCTGAGCGGGTGGGCGTGATGGGCGGCTCCTACGGCGGCTTCATGACGAGCCATCTCGCCGCCCACCACGGGAGCCGGTTCAGGGCCGCCTGGAGTGAGCGCGCGGTCAACGCCTGGGACTCCTTCACCGGTTCCTCCGACATCGGCTGGTTCTTCGCCGACGCCTACTGCGGACCCGACCCTGAGGCGCAGCGCGCGATGAGCCCGCTCTACCGGGCCGACCGGATCACCCTGCCGTTCGCCGTGGTCCACTCCGAGGACGATCTGCGCTGCCCGGTCGAGCAGGCGCAGCGGATGTTCGTCGCGCTGCGCCGCAACGGCGTCCCCGCCGAGTTCCTGCTCTTTCCCGGCGAGGGCCACGAGCTCACGCGCAGTGGCCGCCCGAGGCACCGCCTGCAGCGCTTCGAGGCCGTCCTGGAGTGGTGGTCCCGCCACCTGTCCTGATCTTCCGGCGTGGAGTACGAGTCCAGGAGAGCGCTGGGCGGGAGAACCACCGCCTCGGGTCCGCGCGCCCATCCGCGGGGAACGGCGGCGGGTGGGCCGAACCGCTCGGAGGCTGCGGTCGTAGGGTGGGCTCAGGCTCTTGAAGATCGGGAGGTTTGACATGGAATACGTGCGCCTGGGGTCCACCGGTTTGAAGGTGTCGAGGATCTGCCTCGGCATGATGAGCTACGGCGACCCCGCCAAATGGGGTGAGTGGGTTCTCGACGAGGCCGCGGCCGAGCCGATCGTGCGCCGGGCCGCCGAGGCGGGAGTGACGTTCTTCGACACCGCCGACGTCTACTCGTTCGGCGCCAGCGAGGAGGTCACCGGCCGCCTGCTCGCCAGGGTCTTCCCTCGCAGGGACGACTACGTGCTCGCCACCAAGGTGTGCCTGCCGATGAGCGACGGCGTCAACGACGGCGGCCTGTCGCGCAAGCACATCCTCTCCTCGATCGACGCCTCACTGCGCCGCCTGGGCACCGACTACGTGGACCTGTACCAGATCCACCGCTGGGACCCCGACACGCCGATCGAGGAGACCATGGAGGCCCTGCACGACGTGGTCCGCGCGGGCAAGGCCCGCTACGTCGGCGCCTCCAGCATGTACGCCTGGCAGTTCGCGAAGGCACAGCACACCGCCGAGATCCACGGCTGGACAAAATTCGTGTCGATGCAAAATCATCAAAATCTCCTTTACCGGGAGGAGGAGCGGGAGATGAACCCGCTCTGTCTCGACCAGGGCATCGGCCTGATCCCGTGGAGCCCGCTGGCCCGAGGTCTGCTGGCCCGCGCCGGATCCGAGGAGGTCACCACCCGGGCGGGCAGCGACCCCCGGATCGAGGCCCTCTACGACGACGCCGACAACGACCGTCTGATCCTCGACAGGGTCGCCCAGCTGGCAGGGGAGCGCGAGGTCGCTCCCGCGCGGGTGGCGCTGTCCTGGCTGCTGCACCAGCCGGGCATCTCGGCCCCGATCGTGGGCGCGACCAAGGCCGGGCATGTGGACGACGCGGTCGCCGCGGTGGACCTGTCCCTCACCGAGAAGGAACTCGCCTTCCTCGCCGAGCCGTACCGCCCCCGGGGCGTCAGGCTCTGACGTCTCGCAGGAGTGTCAGGAGTCGGCGGGCAGCTCGAACTGGACGCACGTCATGCCGCGCATGTCCAGCCATGCCCGCCCCGGTGCCCTCACGAGCCGGAAGACGACCTCCTCGCACCCGGGGCAGCGGGCCACCAGACCCGGGGCGTGGGTGTAGAGGAGGGCCTCGGCCAGCGTGAGGCTTCGCGCGCAGCCGGAGCACCGGCCGGTGGCGGCGGTCAGGTCGACGGCGAACACGTCGCGCAGTGCTCCGCCCGCCGCGTTCCCGTCGAGGTGGTCCTGGCTCATGGTTGTCCTCCACTGGGGCCGAAGCGTTCCGTGCGGATCAGGCGGGGGTCGTGCCCGGCCGAGACGAGCAGGCCCGCGACGGTCTCGACGAATCCGGTGGGACCGCACACGAAGACGGCCGGTTTCCGTTCGACGGGCCAGACGGCCTCGGCGAGCAGGGCGGCGTCGACCCGCGCGGGCGGGCGTGCCCAGCCGTCGGGCACCTCGCGCGTGTAGGCGTAGGTGACGTCCAGGCCGGAGCCGTCGGCGCTGTGGCGCTCCAGCTCGGCGCGGTAGAGCGCGGAGCCGGGCCCGCGCGTGGAGTACAGCAGCCGGAACGGTGTGCCGACCCCGGCCGAGGCGCGGGCGCGGATCATCGCCATGAGCGGGACGACCCCCGAGCCGCCCGCGACCAGTTGCACCGGCTCGGACGCCTCGGGACGCCAGACGAACCAGCCGCCGATCGGGCCGCGTATCTCCAGCGGGTCACCGGGCGAGAGGACCTGGGCGAGGTAGGGGGAGACCTCACCGTCGGGCAGCGGCTCGACGGTGAGCTCCACGCGTTCCCCGTCCGCGGCGGAGGCGATGGAGTAGGAGCGCTGGGTGGAGTAGCCGTCGGGGGCGGTGAGCCGTATGTCGACGTGCTGGCCGGCGAGGTGGCCGGGCCAGCCGGGAACGTCCAGGGTGATCGTGCGTGCTCCGGAGGTCTCGTCGCGCACGGCGGTGACCGTGGCGACCCTCCAGGTCAGTCGCCCCAGTACCGTTGCTCGCGCCATGGGTCTCCGTAGTTGTGATAGCCGACGCCCTCCCAGAATCCCGGCTGGTCCTCGTCGAGGAGCCGGATGCCGCGCACCCACTTGGCGCTCTTCCAGAGGTAGAGGTGCGGCACGAGGAGCCGGGCGGGCCCGCCGTGCTCGGGGGTGATGGGCTCGCCCTCGTAGCGGACGGCGATCCAGGCCCGGCCGTCGAGGAGGTCCTCCAGCGGGAGGTTGGTGGTGTAGCCGCCGTAGGAGGTCGCCAGCGCGTATTCCGCGGAGGTCTCCACGCCGTCGAGGAGGGTGTCGAGTGACACGCCCTCCCAGGTGGTGCCGAGTTTGGACCACTTGGTGACGCAGTGCAGGTCGACGGTGAACCGCTCCACGGGCAGTGCGTTGAGCTCCGCCCAGTTCCAGCGGACGACCTCGCCGGTCTCGGTGGTGACACCGAGGCTCCATTCGTCGGTGGAGACCAGGGGCGTGGGTCCGGCCGACAGGACGGGGAAGTCCTCCGTGAGGTACTGCCCCGGCGGCAGGTCCGGGTTGCCGGCGCGACGGCGGCCGAAGAACCCGGGCGAGACGATACCGATGACGCCCACCTCCCACTGTCCGGCCGCTGTCCGGCAGGTCATGACGGTCGTGGTGTCCCCCTCGAACGAGTCTCGAGCGGACGGATCACGCGAACAGGATAAATCTCATCACATTTAGCCACGGCCCGTGTCACCCGGGTGGGGTTCTGCGCGTTTTATGGGCGCCGGACCGGACATCCGTCGCCAGGTCACCCGGGCGCGACTCGTTCTACCAACAGCACCATATGCGTACTTTCCATAAGATTTACCGCTTATAGCGTCATATAAACCCATATATCCGTATATGAGAGAAGGAAAGGTGCCAGTTCTGACCGTGAATTGATCGACGGAGGACCCGATGACTCGAAAGGCGATCATCACGCTCGCCATCGCCATGGCGGCGACGGGCGGCACGGCCGACGCCGCCTCCGCTCCCCCGCCGCCCAACCGGCAGGACCGGGAATTCCTCGTCCAGGCGCACCAGGGCAGCCTGTTCGAGATCGAGGCGGGCCTCGCCGTCACCGGGAAGACCGATGACCGGAACGACCGGGAGGCCGGAGATGCCGTGCGCGTGCTGGGGGCGAAGCTGGTCACCGACCACACGAAACTCGACAGGACCATACGGCAGGTGGCCGACCGGCTGGGCGTCAAGCTCCCCGGCGAGCCCAGCGAGGTGCAGCGCCGGCGTCTCAAGGAGGTGACGGCGCTGAGCGGGACGGAGTTCGACAGGGCCTGGATCAGCATGGAGATCGCCAACCACCGCGAGGGGATCGCCCTCGTGAAGAGGGAGATCGACAACGGCTCCGCCCCCGCGGTGAAGAAGCTCGCCACCCTCACCGATCGCGTCGTGCGGGAGCACCTGGAGATGCTCCTCCACGTCGAGAAGTCGATCGTCCCCAGCCCTTCGAAGAGCTGAGGCGCTCAGTCCCTGCCGGGTGCGGTGGTGGAGCCGCGCACCACCAGTTCGGTGGCGAGTTCGACGTGGTGGGAGTCGACCCGTTCCCCCGCCGCCAGGCGCAGGGCCGTGCGTACGGCGACCCCGCCCATCTCCCGCAGCGGCTGGCGCACGGTCGTCAGCGGGGGCGAGGCCATCTTGGCGACCTGGGTGTCGTCGAAGCCGACAACGCTGAGGTCCTCGGGCACGCGCACCCCTCGCGCCCTGGCCGCCTCCAGCACGCCGAGCGCGATCTCGTCGCAGCCGGTGAAGACGGCGGTGGGGACCTCGGGCAGGTCGAACAGGGCCGCGCCGCCCCTCACCCCCTCCTGGTAGTGGAAGGGCCCCTCCCGTACGTGACTCGGGGGGACCGGGGCGCCCGCGGCCTCCATCGCCGCGCGGTAGCCGTGGAGACGGGCCTGGTTGCAGGCGGCGGTGGCCGGGCCACCGAGGTAGGCGATACGCCGGTGCCCGAGCGCGAGTAGGTGCTGTGTCGCGACCAGTCCCCCGGCGAAGTTCGTCGAGCCGACGCTGACGACCCCCCTGGTCTGCGGCATGTTCAGCGGGTCGATCACGACCAGCGGCAACCGGGCCCGGGACAGGGCGCCGAGCTGCTCGGCGGTCAGCTCGCTGGTGATGGCGATCACGGCCCGCCGCCCGGCCGCGGCGAGGCCGCGCGCCCAGGTCCCGGCGCGGTCGGCGTTCGTGCGGATGCTCACCACGATCGCCGCGTCGGCCTCGGCACGCACCGCGCCCTGGACGATCTCGGTCGAGTACGGGTTGAGGTCGGCGTTGAGCTCCACCTCGAGCGTGGCCGGCACGGCCGCGTCGCCCCGGCGGCGCTGCGACAGCGAGACGTAGTCGTGCTCCTCCAGCAACGACTCCACGAGGGAGCGGGTCACCGGGGAGACGTCACCTCGGCCGTTGAGCACCTTGGACACGGTCGCGACCGACACCCCCGCCGAGGCCGCGACCGTGGCCAGCGTGGCCCTCCTAGGACTTGCCGGCATCTGTTCTCCCTTGCTGTGCGGCGGAAGCGCCCGGAGCCGCCTCCACATCCACTCGGGTGACCAGTCGCCGGTCCACGCCGACGTGACGCGGCGGACCGGTCAAGGTCACGCGGCCCCGGCAGGGCAGGTCGGACGCCGACGCGCCCACGAACACCTCAAGATCCCCCGGCTCCACGACGCGCCGCAGGTCGCGCCCGGTGAACGCGGTCCTGTCGGCGGACACGGTGAAGGTCGCCGTCGCGCTCGCGCCGGGTTCCAGCCTGACCCTGGTGAATCCGGTGAGCTGCAGCACCGGCCGGGTGACCTGGGCGATCACGTCGTGCAGGAAGAGCTGCACGACCTCCTCGCCCGCCCGGCTCCCGGTGTTGCGCACCCGCACCGACACGGTGAACTCCCCGTCGGTGGGCACCTCGGCGTCGCCGATCCTCAGGGAGTCGATCGCGAAGGTGGTGTACGAGGCGCCGTGCCCGAACGGGAACAGCGGGGTCGGGTCGAGGTTGCTGATGCCCTGGCTGTTGGCGCCCAGCGGCGGCTGCAGGTAGGTGCCGGGCTGCCCGCCGGGGCCGTGCGGGATCTGCACCGGCAGCTTCCCGCTGGGCTGCACCCGGCCGGACAGGACTCCGGCGATGGCCGCTCCGCCCTCCTCGCCGGGCATGAACGCCTGGACGAGCGCGGCGGCCGTCTTCGACACCTCGCCCAGCGCGTACGGGCGGCCCGAGACGACGACCACCACGACCGGCGTGCCGGTGGCGGCGAGCTCGGCCAGCAGGTCCTCCTGCGCACCGGGCAGCCGCAGGTCCTCGGCGTCGCAGCCCTCGCCCGACGTACCGAGCCCGAACATCCCCGCCAGGTCGCCGACGACGGCCACGCACACGTCGGCCTCGCGGGCCGCCCGGGTCGCGGCGGCGAAGCCGGAGCGGTCATCGCCCCGCACCTCGCAGCCCTGCTCGTGGATCAGCTCGGCACCGGGCAACTCGGCCCGCAGCGCGTCGAGCAGGCTGGGCGCGTCCACGCCGAGCCCGAGTTCCGGGTGGCGGGGCAGCACGTGGTTGGGGAAGGCGTAGCAGCCCATGAAGGTGCGCGGGTCGTCGGCACAGGGGCCGACCACGGCCACCCGGCGCGGCTCAGGACGTCCCTCGCCGAGCAGCGGCAGCGCGGTGCCCGCGTCGAGCAGCACGATCGACCGTTCGGCCAGCTCCCTGGCGAGTGCCCGGTTGTCCGGCGAGTCGAGGTCCACGTCCGCCGCCTGGGCGACCGACCTCTCCGGGGTCCAGTCCGGATCCAGCAGTCCGAGCGTCACCTTCTGGGTGAGCAGGCGCCGGGCGGCCCGGTCGATCAGGGACTCCGGCAGCTCGCCCCGCCGCACCCGTTCGACGAGGTGCCTGCCGAAGCCGAGCGTGTCGGGAAGTTCGACGTCGATGCCCGCGCTCAGCGCCTGCACCCCGGCCTCGTCGGTGTCCGCGGCGACCTGGTGCATCGTCGCGAGGAACGGGATCGCCCAGTAGTCCGAGACCACCGTCCCGCTGAAGCCCCACTCGTCGCGCAGCAGGTCGTTCAGCAGCCACGAGTCGGCCGCCGCGGGGACACCGTCCACGTCGGAGTAGGAGTTCATCACCGAACGAGCGCCCCCCTCGACGAGAGCGGTCTCGAAAGGCGGCAGGACGATGTCCATCAGCTCACGCCGCCCCATCGACACCGGGCCGTGGTTGCGGGCCGCCCGGGAGGCGGAGTAGCCGGCGAAGTGCTTGAGGGTGGCGATGATCCCGGCGTTCTCCAGGCCGCGCACGTAGGCCGCGCCGAGCATCGAGACGAGGTACGGATCCTCGCCCATCGTCTCCTCGACCCGGCCCCAGCGGTAGTCGCGCACCACGTCCAACACCGGTGACAGGCCCTGGTGAACGCCCACGGCGCGCATGTCCCGTCCGATGGCGGTGGCCATCCGCTCCACCAGGTCCGGGTCGAACGTCGCCCCCCAGGCGATGGCGGCGGGGTAAACGGTCGCGCCATAAGTAGTGAAACCGGTCAGACACTCCTCGTGGACGAGCGCCGGGATGCCGAGCCGGGAGTGCTTCACCACCTCGGACTGCAGACGCACCACCTCCGCGGCGCCCTCCGCCGCGGTCACCGGAGCACTGCCGAACACCCGCGTCAGATGACCGAGCCCGTGGCGGATCGTCTCCTCGAAGGGCACGCTTCCCGAAGCCGCGAAGACGTCCTGCATCGGGGCGACGTTCGCCGTGCCCTCCTGACTCTCCTGACTCTCCTGGGGCTCCCCGCCCTGCTCAGCCCCCATGACGTTGCCCGGCCACCGGCTGCCGAGCTGGCCGACCTTCTCCTCCAGGGTCATCTCCGCAAGAAGGGCGTCGACCCGGTCGGCCACGGGAAGTGCCGGGTCCTGCCACGGACGGAGGCTCCGGCCCGTCGTGGGGGTCCCATCTAGCGCCGTCATCTGCTCTCCTCAAGAAAAACCCGCACCGCAACCCATTCGAAACTTTTCGGTGTGCCACGAAAGCTCTACCCGAATCCTGCCGCAAACGATACGACCAGGAAAAGTCCAGATGAGAGTACCTTACATACCGCACATACCAAGCTCGTCCCGACATGCGATGACCTCTTGACACGCAACTATCTGAAATCTAAATTGACGTGCCACGCGGTCTGTTTCGGAAATGTTTCGACATGTCGGGCGCAAGAGCGGATGCCTGACAGCGGGGGTGCTGATCCACGACCTACGGCCGCCACCGATTTTTCACACGGAGCCTCGCCCAGCCTCGGCATTCGACATACGGAGATCAGCGTGGAGTCAACGACACCATCTCGCCGCACCTTCCTCGCCCTTTCCATGGGCCTGCCTCTGGGAGCCACACTGGCGGCCTGCGGCACTTCCGGCCCCACCCCGGCGGGAGGAACCGGGACCGGCGGCAGCGGCGGGAACGCCGCCAGCAAGGCCACCTACTGGTTCCTGTCGAACCAGCCGCAGGAGGGCGTGCGCACCAGGGCCGTGGAGCGGTTCAACAAGGCCAACCCCAACGGTTCGATCGACTTCACGGCCATGCAGAACGACGCCTACAAGACGAAGATCAAGACGGCGATCGGAGCCGGCCAGGCCCCCACCATCATCTGGGGCTGGGGCGGAGGGACCCTGCGCACGTACGTGCAGGCCAACCAGGTTGAGGACCTCACCTCGTGGTTCGAGGAGAACAAGGCCGTGAAGGACCGGCTGTTCGCCTCCTCCTTCGGCGCGGCCACGATCGACGGCAAGATCTACGCGATGCCGGCCGAGACGATGCAGCCCATCATCCTGTTCTACAACAAGAAGGTGTTCGAGCAGGTCGGCGTGGAGCCGCCGAAGTCGTGGGGCGACATCATGGCCCTCGTCCCCAAGTTCAACGCCGCGGGCATCGCCCCGTTCTCCCTCGGCGGCCAGTCGCGCTGGACGAACATGATGTGGCTGGAGTTCCTCTTCGACCGCATCGGCGGCCCCGAGGTGTTCCAGGCCGTGTTCGACGGCGAGAAGGACGCCTGGTCCCACCCCGCCGCCATCGAAGCCCTGACCAAGATGCAGGAGCTCATCAAGGCGAACGGGTTCATCAAGGGCTTCTCCTCCATCACGGCCGACTCCAACGCCGACCAGGCCCTGCTGTACACCGGCAAGGCCGCGATGATGCTGCACGGCGGCTGGACGTACGGCAGCATGTCCGCCGACGGCGGCGACTTCGTCTCCGGCGGCCACCTCGGCTACATGAACTTCCCGCCGGTCGAGGGCGGCAAGGGCGACCCCGGCAACACCGTCGGCAACCCCGGCCAGTACCTGTCGATCTCCTCCAAGGCGACTCCCGAGCAGAAGGAGATCGCCAAGAAGTTCTTCGCCACCGCCGTGCTGAACGACGAGGACGTCAAGGAGTGGGCGGGCACGGGCGCGGTGCCGATCGTCAACGGCGCCGACAGCGCGTTCGCCGGTTCCAAGGACGAGGAGTTCCTGAAGTTCGTCTACGGCATCGCCAGCAACGCCAAGGCTTTCGCCCAGTCCTGGGACCAGGCGCTCAGCCCCACCGCGGCCGAGGTGCTCCTGGACAACATCGCCAAGCTGTTCCAGCTGTCGATCACGCCTGAGGAGTTCGCCTCCAACCTGAACGCGGTCATCGGCAGTTGAGCACGCTAACCTCCCCCGCCAGAAGAGGGAGGCCGTCGGCCGCCACGCGAAGGAACCACAGCGCCGTCCTTCCGTGGCTGGCCGTACCGGCCCTGCTGATCTTCACCGCCTTCGGGGTGATCCCGCTGCTCGGGGTCCTGTTCCTCAGCTTCAGCACCTGGGACCAGGTCGGCGACATCCAAATGTCCGGGCTCACGAGCTGGCGGGCCGTGCTCAGCGACCCCGGTCTCCCGCACGCCCTGTGGGTGACGTTGCTGGTGATGGTCGCCTCCTGGGCGGTCCAGACGCCGGCCAGCATCCTGCTCGGGGTGTTCCTGGCCGGGCGGCAGCGCTACCGCGCACTGCTGGCCGTGCTGTACTTCATCCCACTGCTGCTGAGCTCGGCCGCCATCGCGATCGCCTACAAGGCGCTGCTCGACCCGAACTTCGGGCTCGGCGCCGGGCTGGGCATCGACCTGCTCGTACAGGACTGGCTCGGCGACCCCGTCCTCGCCTTCAGTGTTGTGATCTTCGTGGTGTCGTGGCAGTTCATCCCCTTCCACTCGCTGCTCTACCAGGGCGGCGTGCGGCAGATCCCGCGCTCCATGTACGAGGCCGCCGAGATAGACGGCGCGGGCCGCACCCGCAAGTTCTTCAGCATCACGCTGCCGCAGCTCAAGTACACGATCATCACGTCCTCCACCCTCATGGTCGTCGGATCCCTGACCTTCTTCGACCTGATCTTCGTGCTGACCGCGGGCGGTCCCGGCGACGCCACCCGGGTGCTCGCCCTGGACATGTACAAGCGCGGGTTCCAGGCCAACCTGATGGGGCCGGCCAGTGCCATCGCCGTCATCCTCGTCCTCGTGGGCCTCGCCCTGGCGTTGTTCCTGCGCAGGCTCGGCGGCCGCGACGCCAACGCCAGCCAGATGGAAGGGGCCTAGAACCATGAGCTTGACGACCCCCACGGGGCTCAAGCGGACCGAGACGCTCGGGGCGGGACACCGGCGCCGGCCGCCGGCACGCAACGGGAAGCAGTCACGGGCACTCGGTGAGCGCCCCAACTGGCTGGGCGGGATCGCGGGCTGGCTGTGGCTCGCGGTCGTGATCGTGCCGATCTACTGGATCGTCATCACCAGTTTCAAGGCCCAGAGCAGCTACTACGCCAGCAACCCGCTGGCGCCGCCCACCGAGCCGACCCTCGACAACTACCGGATGGTCGTCGAGTCCGACTTCCCGCTGTACTTCGTCAACAGCCTCATCGTGACCATCGGCGCGGTCGTCCCCGCGGTCGCGGTCGCGTTCATGGCGGCGTACGCGATCGTCCGGGGCAGCACCATCTTCGGCTTCCTGCGCAGGGTGAACTCGCTCTTCCTCATGGGCCTGGCCATCCCGTTGCAGGCGACCATCATCCCGATCTACCTGATCATCATCCGGCTGCAGCTCTACGACTCGCTGACGGCGCTGATCCTGCCGTCGATCGCCTTCGCGATCCCGCTCTCGGTGCTGGTCCTGTCGAACTTCATCCGTGACGTGCCCAAGGAGCTGTTCGAGTCGATGCGGCTGGACGGCGCGAGCGAGATGGCGACGCTCTGGCGACTCGCCCTCCCGCTCACCATGCCGGCCGTCGTGACGGTGACGATCTACAACGCGCTGACGGTCTGGAACGGGTTCCTGCTGCCGCTCATCCTCACCCAGAGCCCCGACAAGCGCACGCTTCCGCTCGCGCTGTGGACCTTCCAGGGGCAGTACAGCGTGAACGTGCCGGCCGTGCTCGCCTCGGTCGTGCTGACCACGCTGCCCATCCTGATCCTGTACGTGGTCGGCCGCCGCCAGCTGCTCAGCGGCCTGACGGCAGGGTTCAGCAAGTAGCCGCACCTTGCCGTCCGTCCCCTTGCCGTCCCCTTGCCGTCCCCTTGCCGTCGGTGAGCGGACGGCAAGGGGACGGACGGTTCAGGCGCGAAGGAGACGGATCACGTTCCACGAGACGGCGGGCAGCGTGATCTCCAGGGTCCCGGCGTCCAGGCGGGCCTCGGTGTTCGTACGGGGGGCCACCGTGTCCGGGGCGTCGGCGGTGTTGCGGGCGTAGGGGTCGGGACCGGACAGCACCGTGGCCCCGGCCAGCCGCACCGGGCCGAGGGCTCGCAGGTCGGCGGTGAGGGTGAGCGGCCGGTCGGTCGAGCGGTTGACGGCGAACAGCGTGGTGGCGCCGCTCTCCTCGTCGTGGGTGGCGACGGCGTCGAGGGCGGCGACCTCTCCGAACCTCGCGGTCTCGTGGGTGGGAGAGGCGGGCTCGACCCGCAGCACCTGACCCGCCGCGTACCGGGATGCCTGGGCGAAGGGGTGGAAGGTGGTCTGCCTCCAGGCCCTGCCGCCCGGTTCGGTCATGATGGGGGCGATCACGTTGACCAGCTGGGCCAGGCAGGCGGACGTCACCCTGTCGCTGTGGCGCAGCAGCGAGATCAGCAACCCGCCGAAGGTCACCGCGTCGGCCAGGTGGTAGTGGTCCTCGAGCAGCGGCGGGGCGACCGGCCAGTCGCGCGGCGGTTCTGCGTTCTGGAAGCGGGACAGGTACCAGACGTTCCACTCGTCGAACGAGATGTTGATCTTCTTCTTGCTTCTGAGCCGGGCGCCCACGCTGTCGGCCGTCGCCACCACCGCGTCGATGAAGTGGTCCATGTCGGCCGCCGAGGCGAGGAAGCTCGCCAGGTCGCCGTCGTGCTCCTCGTAGTAGGCGTGGCAGGAGATGAAGTCCACCAGGTCGTAGGTCTCCTCCAGCACGGTGGACTCCCACGCGCCGAAGGTGGGCATGCCCGAACCCGAGCTCCCGCAGGCGACGAGTTCCAGGGCCGGATCGATCATGCGCATGGCGCGGGCGGTCCCGGCGGCCAGCCGCCCGTACTCGCGGGCGCCCATGTGGCCGATCTGCCACGGGCCGTCCATCTCGTTGCCCAGGCACCACATCCGGATGTCGTGCGGCCTTTTGGCGCCGTGGGCGACGCGCAGGTCCGACAGGTGGGTCCCGGACTCGATGTTGCAGTACTCCAGCAGGTCCAGCGCCTCGGCGACTCCCCGGGTGCCGAGGTTGACGGCCATCATCGGCTCCAGCTCGGCCTTGCGCGTCCAGGCGACGAACTCGTCCAGGCCGAACTCGTTGGTCTCCGTGCTGTGCCAGGCCAGGTCGAGCCGCCGGGGCCGTTCGCTCCTGGGGCCGACACCGTCCTCCCAGCGGTATCCGGACACGAAGTTCCCGCCGGGGTAGCGGGCCGTGGTCGCGCCCAGCTCGCGGGTGAGCTCCAGCACGTCCCCCCGGAAGCCCTCCTCGTCGGCGGTGGGGTGGCCGGGTTCGTAGATGCCGGTGTAGACGCATCGGCCGAGGTGTTCGACGAACGTCCCGAAGGTGCGCCGGTGGACGGGGGCCACCCTGAACGCGGGGTCGAGGGTGAGGTGCGCGGACAGCACGAAGGTCTCCTCATGTGCGACTCATACTGCGACTCATGTGCGACTCATGCGCGACCCGCGCCGGCCTCCGGCGCGAGATCGCCAAACTCGTGGATCACCGCAAAGGCGGGCGACTCCAATTGTTGGCGATAACAAGAGCGAAAGGCCAGCCGCTGGCCAAGGGAAGAGATCCGCGGACCGTGACCTCCCGGGGCCGCCCGAATCCCTCGGCCCGGTGAGAACCTCCCTCTCCGGTTGACCGGAGCGAAAGATCCACAAATCAGGGCCGCCGTCCGTATCATCTCCTCATGGCGCCGAATCCGGAGCCGCGGTTCAGCCGGAGGGCGGTGCTCCTGGCCGCCGGAGGGCTGCTCGCCGGCTGCTCCCGGCAGCCGGAGGCCGACACGGTCCACCTGCGCCTCGCCACCGGACCGGCCGGGGCGGTGTACCGGCGCATCGGCGGCGCGCTCGCCGAACATGTCTCCGAGCGGGTGCCGGGCGTCACCCTGGTCACCGTGCCGAGCCGGGCGTCGGCCGACAACATCCGGATGCTGCGGGCCGGCGAGGTGCACCTCGGGCTGACGAGCCTGGACGCGCTGATCACGACCGACGGCAGCGCGCCCGCGGGGCTCTCGGCGATATGCCGGCTCTACGACAGCCACCTGCATCTCGTGGTCATGGCCGGTTCCGAGATCGGAGAGTTCCGGGATCTCCACGGCAGGCGTGTGTCCCTCGGCGCTCACGAATCGGGCACCGAGTTCACGTCGCTGCGGGTTCTGGAGCTCGGCCGGATGAGGACCGACGGCCGCTACCTCAGCCAGGCCGAGTCGGCGGCGGCGCTGCGCGACGGCGAGATCGACGCGATGTTCTCCCTGACCGGCGTCCCGACACCCGCCGTCACGGAGCTGGCGCGACGCCACCCGATCCGGCTGATCCCCCTGGACGCGCAGGCCGACGCGCTCTTCTCCGCGTTCCCTGGCCCCTACGCTCCGGCCACGATCCCCGCGACCGCCTACACCGGCGTCCCGGCCACCCGCACCGTCGCCGTGCCGAACGTGCTCCTCGTACGCGACGACCTGCCCGACGGCCTGGTCCAGGCCATCACCGACACGATCTTCACGCACACCGGCACGATCATCTCCGCCAGCCGCGACGACGCCGAGGCCGTTCCGGAGGCGTGGCAGATCAACGTGCGTACCGGGATCTCCACCGCGTCGATCCCGCTCCATCCGGGAGCCGCCGCCTGGTTCCGCGACCGCAAGCGCTGACCCCGGACGGCGGCGGGCCCGCGACGGAACCGGAGCCTCAAGCGCACGACCTCGGACGCACGACGGAACCGGAGCCTCAGACGCGCGACCCCGGACGCACAAGGGAACCGGAGCCTCAGACGCGCGAAGGAGCCTGGTCCTCAGGCGGCGGCTCCTGCCCCGAGACGGCCGGCAGCGCGACCACCGCGGCGAATCCGTACCCGGACCCGTCCGGACGCGGCAACCCGTCCTCCAGCCGCAGCTCGCCCCCGGCCGCCCCGACCAGGTCGGCGCAGATCGCCAGCCCCAGGCCGGTCCCCGGCACGTTCTGGTGCCGCGGTGACCGCCAGAACCTGCCCAGCGCCTGGACCCGTTCGGAGGCGTCGATCCCCTCGCCGTCGTCACGGACGGTGATCGTGACCACGTCTCCGGCGCCCGTACCTCCGGGGACGAATCCGGCCCGCACCTCCACCACCCGCGCGCCCGACAACCGCAACGCGTTGCTGATCAGCTCGTCCAGGATGCTGCCCAGCCCGCCCGTCGGCTCCAGCAGCCGTAGCCCCGACGGCACGTCGACCGCCAGCCTCTGCCCCGCCGTCGCCGTCAGCGCCTGCCACCGGTCTACCCGGGTCGCCAGCACCGCGTCGAGATCCACCGGCGACGCGGTGCGTATGCTCTCCATCCGCGCGCTGGCCTGCAGCGAGTTCAGCATCCGCTGCATCGCCTTCAGCTCGTCGACGGCGACGTCGTAGACCTGCCGCCCGCCGCCGGCCTCGCGCAGGTGCGGCTCCAGGCTCTCCACGGCGAGCCGGAGGCTGGTGAGCGGATTGCGCAGCTGGTGTGAGGCGTCGGACACGAACGCCCGCTGCCGCTGCACGGCGTTCTCGACCGCGTCCATCATGGTGTTGAACGACTCCGCCAGCCGCCGCAGCTCGACCGGACCGGCCTCGGCGTCCGCCCGGATGGTGAGGTCGCCCCGTGAGATCCGCGAACTCGCCGCGTCCAGTTCCCGCACCGGGCGCAGCACCCACGCCGACACCGGCCAGGCGACGGCCACCAGCGCGACCAGCGGAAGCAGCCCGAGCCCCGCGAGCCAGGCCCATCGCACGAGGATGCGATGGCGCGTCTTCGACAGGCCGGAGATCGTCACGACGGCTCCGACGACCTCGCTGTCCCTGCCCACCGGCTCCGCGACCACGAGCGCGGAGCCGTCCCACGGCGCCCACTCCCCGGAGGGCTCGGACCTCGCCCCGGCCAGCGCCGCGGTCACGATCCTGGGCAGCGCCCGCTCGGCCCGCGCCGCCCGCCGGTACGCGGCGGCCGGTCCGAGCAGCACCGTACCCGAGGTGTCGATCACCGCGGCCGGGATGCCGTACAGCTCGTGGTAGCGCGCCAGCTCCTGTTGGAGCGCCTCGGTCCGCCCGGTCGTCAGCGCGGTGTCGGCGAGCGAGGCGAACCGGCCGACGTCGTTGAGCCGATCGACGTAGGTCTCCTGCATCTCCCGCTCGGCCACGGTGACGCCGAGCGGCACCCCGAGCGCCGCGACGAGCAGCACCGCGAGGGGGACAAGGACGACGAGCAGGCGACGGTGCACGGCGCGTCAGCCGATCAGCTCCGGCTGGTCGGCCAGGAGCCGATAGCCGACCCCGTGGATCGTGCGGATGAGCACGGCCGGCCCGATCTTGTGCCGCAGCGCCGCGATGTGGGTGTCCAGGGTGCGGCTGGAGGACTCCCAGGTCGCACCCCAGATCTGGTCGAGGATGACGTCGCGGCTGACCACGTTCGGAGCCCGCCGGGCCAGCAGCAGGAGCAGCCCGAACTCCTTGCGGGTCAGCGTCACGGGCGTGCCGCCGACGGTGACCTCGCGGGTGCCGACGGCGATCCGCATCGGGCCGAGGACGAGCGGCTCGTCGGGGTGGCTCAGCGCACGGGCCACCCGGGTGCGCCGCAGGACGGCGTCGATCCTGGCCAACAGCTCCGGTATGCCGAACGGCTTCACGATGTAGTCGTCGGCGCCGGCGCGCAGGCCGCGGACCCGTTCGTGCTCCTCCGATCGTGCCGTCACGGCGATGACCGCGGTCTCCGGGCGGTCGCGCAGCCTGCGGATCACGTCGAGCCCGTCGCCGTCGGGCAGGCCCAGGTCGACGAGAACCACATCGGAAGGGGCCGCGCGTACGGCCTCCGCGGCGGTGGCGATGCGGTGGACCTCGAAGCCCGCCTGGGCCAGGACGGTGACCAGACCCCGCGCCACGCGGTCGTCATCCTCGATGATGGTGATCCGCATACCGGCGGATTTTACGGCGTGAATCGACTTTTGGTCAGCCCTTCACTTTTTTGGACTTCTCTGACATCCATCGCATTCTTTGGATTTCTCTGACACTATTCGCGCCCTCGTCGGTCGAGACTGAGGCCGCGCGCATACCGGCAGATGCGCGTGCGCCAACGAGGAGGCCTCGACATGAGAACGACCGGCAGACATCGGGCCATCGCACGGCTGATCGCCACGATCGGCGTCGTCTCACTTGTCGCCGCCTGCTCGGGTAACGGGGGCGCCACCGGCGGAGGCACCGCCGCCGGTGGCTACCCGGACCAGAACATCACGTTCGTCGTACCGTTCAGCGCGGGCGGCCCGACCGACACCGTCACCCGCATGATCGCCGAACCGATGGCCGCCAAGCTCGGCGCCAAGATCGTCGTCCAGAACGTCGAGGGCGCGGGCGGCACGGTCGGCGCCGGCGAGGTCGCGCGGGCCGCCCCCGACGGCTACACGGTGCTCATGCACCACATCGGCATGTCGACGGCGCCCGCCCTCTACCAGAACCTGGGCTACCGGCCGCTCGAGGACTTCGAGATGGTCGGGCTCGTCACCGAGGTGCCGATGACGGTCGTCGCCCGCAAGGACTTCGCGCCCGCGACGCTCCAGGACCTCGTCACCCATGTGAAGGCGAACGCCGGCGAGGTCACGCTGGCCAACGCGGGCATCGGCGCCGCCTCCCACCTGTGCGGCCTGCTCTTCCAGACCGCCGCGGGCGTCAAGCTCCAGGAGGTTCCCTACCAGGGCACCGGCCCCGCGCTGACCGACCTCGTCGGCGGCCAGGTCGACTTCATGTGCGACCAGACGACCAACACCAGCGGCCAGATCTCCGCCGGTGAGGTGAAGGCGTACGCGGTCACCACGCCGGAGCGGGTGAAGAGCCTGCCGGAGCTGCCCACCACGGCCGAGGCCGGGCTGCCCGCACTCCAGGTCAGCGTGTGGCACGGCCTCTACGTCCCGGCCGGCACCCCGCAGGACGCCGTTCAGAAACTGTCCGAGGCGCTGAAGACGGCACTGGCCGACCAGGGGGTCGTCGAGCAGATGGCCAAGCTCGGCACCGTGCCGGTCCCGGCCGAGGACGCGACCCCGCAGGCGTTACGGGCCAAGCTCGAAGAGCAACTCGGCACCTGGGCCAAGGTCATCGCCGACGCCGGCGTCAAGGCCTCCTGAGGTGGAGCGCCGCAGATCCCTCCCCGACATCCTCGCCGGGGGAGTCTTCGTGCTGATCGGTGGCGCGTTCGTGGCGGGATCGCTCGGCCACGAGTTGGGCACCCCGCTGCGGATGGGTCCCGGCGCCTTCCCGCTGCTGGCCGGCGCGATCGTGACGGTCCTGGGCCTGGCGATCGTCGTCAAAGGGCTCGTCGCCGGCGAGATGATCTCGTTCGGGCCGATCCCCTGGCGTGCGGCCGCCGTCATCACGCTCGCGCTCGTGTTCTTCGGCCTCACCGCCCGGGGCCTTGGATTCGTACCGGCGTCGGCGGCGACCGCCCTGCTCACCGCGCTGGCCGACTCACGCGTACGGCCGCTCACCGCCGTCGCCGTGGCCGCCGGGCTCACCGCGGCCGCCACACTCATCTTCGTCGTCGGACTTCAGCTGCGGATCCCGCTGTGGGGCCCGTGGCTGGGGTTCTGACGCGGCATCCGGATTGAGGCATGGAACTTCTCGACAACCTCGCGCTGGGCCTCTCCACCGCCCTGCTCCTGCAGAACGTCCTCTACTGCTTCGTCGGGGTGCTGCTCGGGACGGCGGTCGGCGTGCTGCCCGGCATCGGGCCGACGGCGACGGTGGCGATGCTGCTGCCGATCACGTTCGGCTTCGAGCCGGTGACGGCGTTGATCATGCTGGCGGGCATCTACTACGGCGCGCAGTACGGCGGCTCGACGACCGCCATCCTGATCAACCTGCCCGGCGAGTCGTCGGCGGCGGTCACCGCGCTGGACGGGCACGAGATGGCCCGGCAGGGCCGGGCCGGCGCGGCGCTGGCCACCGCCGCGATCGGATCCTTCTTCGCGGGCACGGTCGCCACCGTCGTACTCGCTGTCGCGGCCCCGCCGCTCGCCCGCGTCGCGTTGACGTTCGGCCCCGCGGAGTACTTCTCGCTGGTGCTGCTCGGCCTGATCGTGTCGATCGCGCTGGCGCGCGGCGCGGCGCTCAAGGCACTGGCGATGATCGGGCTCGGTGTCCTGTTCGGCACGATCGGCCAGGACATCTACACCGGCACGCCCCGGTTCGTGTTCGACCGGCGCGAGCTGTACGGCGGCATCGACTTCGTATCGGTCGCCGTCGGGGTGTTCGGGGTCGCCGAGATCCTGCGCAACCTGGAGAACGAACGGACTACCGCGGCGATCGCCGACAGGGTGAGGAACCTCTGGCCGACCCGCGAGGACCGGCGCCGGATCGTCGGCCCGATCCTGCGCGGCACCGCTCTCGGCTCCGCGCTCGGCGTCCTGCCCGGCGGTGGCCACGTGTTGGCCTCGTTCACCTCGTACGCCGTCGAGAAGCGGATCTCAAGGCGGGGGCAGGAGTTCGGGCACGGCGCGATCGAGGGCGTCGCCGGCCCCGAGTCGGCGAACAACGCCGCGGCGCAGACGTCGTTCATCCCGCTGCTCACCCTGGGCCTGCCCGCCCACCCGGTGATGGCGCTGATGGTCGGCGCGTTCATCGTCCACGGCATCACCCCCGGCCCGAACGTCATCACCGACGAGCCGGCGCTGTTCTGGGGCCTGATCGCGTCGATGTGGATCGGCAACGTGCTGCTCGTGCTGCTGAACCTGCCGCTGATCGGCCTCTGGGTGCGCATGCTGCGCATCCCGTACCAGGTGCTCTTCCCGATGATCATCCTGTTCGCCGCGATCGGCACGTACTCCCTGGCGTTCAACGCCTACGACGTCTACGCGATCGTGTTCTTCGGGATCCTGGGCTACCTTCTGATCAAGTGTGGCTGCGAGCCCGCGCCACTGCTGCTCGGCTTCGTCCTCGGCCCACTGCTCGAGGAGAACCTGCGGCGGGCGCTCATCATCTCCCGCGGCGACGCGTCGGTCTTCCTCACCCGGCCGATCTCCGCGACGCTCCTCGCCCTGGCCGCGGCGGCGCTCGTCGTCACCGTCCTGCCGGCGATCCGCAGGCGCCGCGAGATCGTGTTCACCGAGGAGGAGTAGGAGCCCTCCCCCGGCGGCCGGGGTAAGGCGCTCGTCTCCATCCGCCCGGCAGGCAGGCAGATATCTACCTAATTCGCCAGACATTCCACTTTATCGTGGGCGGCATTCCCGGCACCGGGTGGCCGAACTCGGTCGGCGGGCGCCGTCCAGGTACGACCCGCCAGAGAAGGAGGCGACAGCGATGTCAGCGATGTCAGGGCCCCTCTTCAATCCCGACCTGCGCATGGCGCGGTTCCTGCCGCGCTCGGTGGTCAGTCCGCGTACCCTCGGCCTGGTCCGCAGGCTGGAAGGACTCAGCGGGAGCAGGCCCCCCTCGAAGGGGACGATCGTGCGCGTCGACGCCGACGTCTCCGTGCGCGTCTTCCGGCCGGCGTCGGCCAGGAACCCCGCACCGGCTCTGCTGTGGATCCACGGCGGCGGATACGTCTCGGGCACCGCCGCGATGGGAGACTCCATGTGCCGCCACGTCGCCGAGCGGCTGGAGGTCGTCGCGGCGTCGGTGGAATACCGGCGGGCGCCGGAGCACCCGTTCCCGACACCGCTGCACGACTGCCACACGGCGCTGCGCTGGCTGGCCGGACAACCCGACGTCGACCCGGCGCGCATCGCGATCGCCGGCGAGAGCGCCGGCGGCGGGCTCGCCGCCGCGCTGGCGCTGCTCGCCAGGGAGCGCGCCGAGGTGAAGCCGGTGTTGCAGATGCTGTCCTACCCGATGATCGACGACCGGACCACGGCACGGACCGACGTCGACCGGCGCGGGCTCCGCATCTGGAGCCAGGAGAACAACCGCTTCGGCTGGCACGCCTACCTCGGCCCCGCGGCCACCGGCGACGTGCCTCCGCTGGCCGCGCCGGCCCGCTACGAGGACCTCGCGGGACTTCCGCCCGCCTGGATCGGCGTCGGCACCAACGATCTGTTCCACGACGAGAACGTCGCCTACGCCGAACGGCTGCGGCAGGCCGGCGTCCCCTGCACGCTGCACGTGGTGCCCGGCGCCTACCACAGCTTCGACGTGATCCAGAGCAAGGCCGCCGTCTCACGCGCCTTCATGCGACACCAGGTGGCAGCACTGAACGACGCGCTCAACGGCACCGGCCGGACACCCGCCTGACCGACCCCCCACCACGCGGGGGTATCGCACCCCCGCGGGGTAGTCAGGCGTCGTCGCCAGGGGCTTCACCGCGCAGGTTCTCGGCGAGCAGGTCCAGCAGCGGCTGCCGCCGGACGCACCGCTCCAGCGCGAAGGAGTCGGCCAGGGCGGTGAGTTCCTCGTCGGAGCAGCCGCGCAGCAGGTCGGCGTACTCGGGCAGCAGCGCCTGGGCGATGAGGATGTGCCGGATCAGGTCGTCGATCTGGTAGCGGGCGCCCCACGGGTAGGGATTCCAGGTGGGGAACTCGGTCTCCATCAGCCGATGCAGGGGGGCGAGCTCGCTCGCCGACTCCTCCATCGTCGAGCCCCACCGGTCGGCGCCCAGCCGTCCCTTCTTCGCGATGAAGGCACCGAAGCGGCTCATGTACGGCTCACCCGCGCTGACCAGGCCCTGCAGCCCGACGTCCTTGTAGGTCCACAGCGACCAGCCGGCCTCGTAGGAATCGAAGATCTCCAGCTGGTCGCGCAGGATCTGGTAGCGCTGCCGGTCGATCTCCGGGGTGCCGGTGTAGACGGGGCCGAACTCGCCCACCCAGATGGGCGTGCCGGTCTCCCGCTGGAAGATCGTCCGCCGCTCGAAAGAGCGCTCCAGCTGGTCCCGGTCCACCCACTCGCCACGGGTGTGGCCCGGGTAGGGGCCTCCGTGCGCGAAACCGGCCAGGGCGTAGTCGTGGCAGACGAAGACCGTGTTCTCGTACACCTCGCGGAAGATCGAGAAGTCGGTGGAGTAGGTGTTGCCGTCCAGGAACAGCACGTGCTTGGGGTCGACGGCGCGGACGGCCTTGACCAGGCGGTCGTAGAAGGGCCCGACGACCCGCCCGCTGGAGTCGCCCGGCTCGTTGATCGGGTTGTATCCGGCCACCCAGGGGTTGTCCCGGTAGCGGTCGGCCACGACCTCCCACAGGTGGACGGCACGGTCCTGGAAGTGCCGGTGCTGCCAGAACGCGGCGATGTGAGTGGGGTTGTCGGAGTGCCAGTGCTGGTTCTGCGCCCCGGGCAGGGCGTGCAGGTCGATGACGCTGCGGATGCCGTGCTCGGCGAGCAGGCCGATCACCCTGTCCAGATGGCGGAAGCCGTGCTCGACGATCTCGAAGGGGCGGTCGTCGGACTCCAGGTGACGGTAGTTGATCGGGATGCGGACGCAGTTGACGCCGAGGCCGGCCAGCAGCGCGGCGTCGTCCACGCCGAAGAACGAGGTGAGCAGGCGGTCGAAGAACAACTCGGCCCGCTCCTCCCCCAGCACCTCCCGCACGGCCTCGCGCATCGCGGACTCGTTGGCCGGGTAGCCGGTGATGAAGTTCTCCATGTTCAACCAGCCCCCGAGGCCCACTCCACGCAGCCGTACCGGGGTGCCGGCCGAATCGACGAGACGGGATCCGGCGACACTCAGGGTCATGGTGTCTCACTCTCTACACGATGGGATTCGGGTCAGCCCTTGGTGGCGCCCGCGGTGAGGCCGCTGATCAACTGACGCTCGGCGACGGCGTAGAAGGCGAGCGCCGGAACCATGGAGACCATGACGTAGGCGAGGATCCTCGCGATGTCGGACATGTATTGTCCTCGGAACTCCTGGACACCGAGCGGGAGGGTCCACAGGTTCGGATCGTTGAGGACCACCAGCGGCAGGAAGAAGTTGTTCCAGCTAGCCACGATCGCCAGCACCGAGACGGTGGCGAGGGCGGGCCTGGCTATCGGCAGCAGCACTCTCCAGAAGAAGCCGAAAGGACTGCAGCCGTCGATGATGGCGGCCTCCTCGACCTCCTTGGGGATGGATCGGAAGAACGTCCGCAGGATGATGACGGTCAGCGGAAGTCCGAACGCGGCCTGCGGCAGGATCACCCCGAGAGGGTTGTCCAGCAGGCCGAACGTGCGCAGCAGGACGAACAGCGGCAGGATCGCCACCGCGAAGGGGAACATCAGCCCGATGGCGAACAGCGTGAACAGGAACTCCCTGCCTCGGAAGGCGAACCTGGCGAAGGCGAAGGCGGCCATCGCCGACAGGCCGACCACCAGCACGGTGGTCGTGACCGCGATGAACAGGCTGTTGAGGAGCTGGCGCCAGAACACGCCGGAACCGATCACGTCGGTGTAGTTCTCGGTGACCCACGGGGAGGGCAGGCCCAGTGGGTTGCCGGAGAGCTGGCTGGAGGACTTGAAGCCGCCGAGCAGACCGTACAGGAAGGGGACGACGACGAAGACGGCCGCGACCCAGATGATCACGTGCGTCGGGTACGTCCTGAGCCGGGCGATCATCGGCGGTCTCCCATGGTGGTGCTCGCCCCTTCCAGGTCTCGGCGCAGGACGAACCGCTGGTAGCCGAGGGCGAAGACGAGGCTGATCAGGAACATGACGACGCTGATCGCGCTGGAGTAGCCGATCTGGGTGCGTTTGAAGCCGTACTCGAACATGGTGACGGCCATGGTCTCCGAGGCGTGCGAGGGGCCGCCTTCGGTGAGGATCCAGACCAGGTCGAAGAGCTGGATCGTGCCGATGACGGACAGGAACACGCTGACCCGGACGGTGGGGCCGAGCAGCGGCAGGGTGACGTGGCGGAACACCTGCCAGCCGCCCGCGCCGTCGATCCTGGCCGCCTCGCCCAGCTCCTTGGGGATGCCCTGCAGCCCGGCCAGATAGATGATCATGTGGAATCCGAAGTACTTCCAGGTGATCACCAGGAAGAGCGAGAACATCACGGTGTCCGGTTCGGACAGCCAGGACCACGGCTCCAGCCCCCAGGAGGTGAGCAGCTGGTTGGCCAGGCCCGCCTCAGGCGACAGGATCAGCGAGAACAGCACGCCGGTGATCGCCTCGGAGAGCATGTACGGCGCGAAGAACAGCAGCCGGTAGAAGGCGCGCCCGCGAATCCTCTGGTTCAGCATCACCGCCAGGCCCAGCGAGAGCGGTAGCTGCACTCCCAGGCCCAGCACGATCAGGAAGGCGCCGTTGCGCAGGTCGCCGATGAAGATGTCGCTCTGGAACAGCCGGGTGAAGTTGTCCAGGCCGATGAAGTTGCTCGGCGGGCCGATGCCGTTCCACTTGTAGAGGCTGGTGTAGCCGGCCACCAGGATCGGCGTCAGCACCAGCAGGACGAACAGGACGAGGGCGGGCAGCACGAACAGGATCGCGGTGAGCCAGCCGCGCCCCCGGCGGGGGCCGTCGGCCCCCCGCCGGGCGGCGGGTTTTTCCGCGTGAGGGGCCGGACGTGCGTCCGGCCCTGTCATCGTCTTCATCCGGGCGGTTACTCCGACTCCGCCTTGGCCGTCTCGGTGATGACCTTGACAACCTCCTCAGGCGTCTTGGTGCCTCCGATCAGCTCTGCCACGGCGTCGTTGACCTCCTGGCCGACGGCCGGCGGGTACTCCTGGTCGAGGTAGAGCTGGAAGCCGCTCGCCGCCGCCAGCGTCTCGGAGACCGTCTTGATGTGGGGGTCGGTGACGGCCGCCTCCTCGCCCTCCTTGAGCACGGGCAGGACTCCGCCGGCCTTCACGGCCTTGCTGTGGTTCTCCGCCGTGAGCGAGAACTTCAGGAAGTCCAGCGCGGCGGGCGGGGCGTTCACGCCCACGGCCATACCGCCGCCGCCGCCGAAGGCGTCGCCCGCCGATCCCTTGCCGCCCTCCACCGCGGGGAAGGTGAAGAAGCCGAGGTCGTCGCCGAGGCCCTTGCCCGAGTCGTTCTGCACGGACGGGGCCCACTGGCCCATCAGCTCCATCGCGGCCTTGCCGTTGCTCACGCTGGCGGCCTGGCCGTCGGGAGTGGAGTAGTCGGCGCCCAGGAAGCCCTTCTGGAACGGCTGGAGGTCGACGAGTTCCTTGAGCCGCTGCCCGGCGGTGACGAAGTCGGGGCCGGTGAAGTCGTTGGTGGTGCCGGCCTGCTTGAGCGCGTCCAGTCCGGCTATCCGCATGGCCAGGTAGGCCCAGTAGTAGTGGCCCGGCCACTTGGCCTTGCCCGCGAGCGCGATCGGGGCGGTGCCGGAGTCCTTCAGCTTCTTGACCGCGTCCAGGAACTCGGTCCAGGTGGCGGGCGGGGTGGTGATGCCGGCCTTCTTGAACAGCGCCTTGTTGTACCAGAAGCCGACCATGCCGATGTCGACGGGCAGCCCGTAGGTCTTGCCGTCGAACTGGTAGGCGGACAGTGACGCCGGGGTGAAGCCGCCGATGACGTCGCCGGCCTCCGCGGACAGGTCCTTCACCAGGCCCGCCTCGATGTGCTGCTTCAGGACGCCGCCGCCCCAGGTGGAGTAGAGGTCGGGCGCCTTGCCCGACTGGGTGAGCGTGGCGAGCTTGGGCTTGTAGGAGTCGTTCTCGATCGCGACGTTCTTGATCGTGACGTTCGGGTGGGCCGCCTGGTACTCCTTGATGCGATCGGCCCAGAAACCCTTGAGGGGTTCCGCCGTCGCGAAGTTCCAGAACTCGAAGGTGACCTTGTCCGAGCCGGCGCTCGCGCCAGATTGGGCTCCGTTGCCGTCTCCGGTCGTACTGCAGGCTCCGAGAAGCAGTGCGGACACCGCAAGAGCCACCATGCCTCGCCGACTCAACATGGAGATCCCCTTTCGGGAGGTAAGGTGAAAGATTTCATATTTTCCCCGAATATTTCGTGATCCGGAGAATAGGTAAATTCGCGGTTACACGTCAATAGCCCGGCGGTAGTGAGCTGATTCCAACCTGGTGTCGCAGGTCGTGAGCTTGCTGTGGGTTGCTGGGTTCGGCCCTGACGTAGAGAAGCCCCTGGTATAAGGGTTGTC